>CAYJIK010000022.1:0-3457 GCA_964370205.1 uncultured Oscillospiraceae bacterium
GCGAATAAAAGCTATACATGGTACAAGTAACCACCATCGCCACACAGATGTTAAGTGGGAGTATAAGCCCGGCGGACAGTATAGCGCCGGGTTCGCCGAGCGGTATCCCTGTTGGAATGTGGTTAGCACCTGTGAAGAAAGAGTACCCCTTAGCCACCGCATAAAAGCTCAGCGCAGAAAAAGTTATTCCCTTAACAGTCCGCTCTGTTATCACAGCACTCACGGCTTTGTGTCCATACGCTGACGAGTAGAGTATAAGACTCGCCCCCATAATAGCCCCCCCGGAAAAACCGCCCCCCGGGGAAATGTGACCGTTTAGCACCACATAAACACCGAATATCAGCAGTAACGGTATCAGCACCTTCGCCACGTTTTTCACGATGGAATCACGCTCTATATCCACCGAAGCAGGGCGTGCTACTCCACGGTTGACTGTCTTCTTACCTTTTTTACTGCGTTTTTTCTCCTCCGAAGGCTCGTCCTTCAGCAAAACAAACACACAGACCGACGCTATAAACAGCACAGCACTCTCGCCAAACGTGTCAAACGCCCTGTAGTCCAGTATCATACCGCTAACGACGTTGACAGCCCCTGTCTCCTCCAGCCCCTTTTCGATGTAACGCTCGCTCACCTCGTTATTCACGGGGTTTGTAACGTCCCCAAAAGGCGGTAGGTAGGAAACCGTGACTAAAAGCGCCGTAATGACTAACAAGCATATTACAAGGCTTGCACCACGGTAGATGTTGCTAAACAGTCGCATTGCGCCTATGTCGTGCCAAGTCTTATAACGTTCTGCAATAGTTTCTTCGACATGCTTAGGCGGCCGTCGCTCGGGTTTTGGCTTTCGCTTGCCGCTTATCTCAAATTCACCGTCGGCAAACAGCTTTAGCAGCTCTGTCACTTTACGCTTCATCGCTTTCCTCCTCGTCCTCTTCGCCTTCGTCCTTCAGCTTGTTAACATTGTGAAGTGTCACAAAAAACAGCGTACTAGTAATCCCCACCCCAACAGCCGCCTCGGTGACAGCAAGGTCGGGCGCACGGAGCAGAAGCCACAGCACGCTTGTAATAAGGCTGTACGACATGAAGATAACCACACTGGAGAGTAGGTTCTTAGTGAGCGAAACAGCGATAGCGCACACAATGAGCAAAAACAGCAAAATGCTCTCAAATATCATCAAAATGCACCACCTCGCACTTTTCTTTTATCTTTTCGTCTGATATTATCTCGGTCTTAGCTAAAAAGTGACCCGCCACAGGGTTTGCAAACCACAAAAACGCTATCATCAGCACAAGCTTTAAGCTGGTGAGCGTAAGGCCACTGGCGACTATGAGCGACAGTATGATAAGCATAGCCCCCAGCGTGTCAGACAGCGAACTCGCCTGCATACGGTTGAGCACATAAGCAAACCTAAAATTCCCAACTATAGACGTGGTAAATACCACCAGCCCCAGTATCATAAGTACAGCGCTTATTATAAGCCTAATCATGCTTGTCCCCCTTCAGGTTACTAAAGTCGTCGGAGCGTTCCTTTTTGTGGCTTCGGAGGTACGCCTTGCAGACTATTACAACAGTCACAAAGCCGAGCAAAGCGTAGATAAAAGCCACGTCCACTATATAGCTTTCCTCCTGCATGACCGCAATAATGCATATTATCATGATAATGATCGTACTGATATTATTCACACCGAGTATCCTGTCAAAGAAATTCGGGCCTATAATCGAGCGATACAGGTAGCCCAAAATCAAAAGTGCAAAGTAAATAAGCGACACTCCGAACAGTATCTCGTATCCTAATTCTATCATGGTGACCTCCTTTTTTAGTGAAAGGGGAAAGCCTTATCTGCGAATACAGCCTTATCTGCGGATACAGCCTTATCTGCGGATACAGCCTTATCTGCCGATAAGGCGGCTAATGGCTAATGGTGAAAGGCTAATGGTGGCGGTGTCACTGCGTGACAATGTTGTTTCGCCACGGGCGAAGATGAAGTGGTAAGTGTCGACATAATATCCATCGCCGTAGGCGATACCATCACTTTTCACTATTAGTCTTTCACCCTTAGCCCACCTTGTCCACAGACAAGGTTGTGTCCGCGGACAGAGCTTTACCTTCTCTCCATTCCTTGGAGCAGGCGTATAAAGACGGAATTTTCAAAGTCTTCCACTAGAGTATAGTCGAGGGTGTGGACGCAAATCACGTCACCTGTGTAGTCGGCGGTGATGGTGCCGGGGGTGAGCGTTATGGAGTTTGCGAAAATCGCCTTTAGGAATTCGTTTTTGAGTGGCACTTTAAAGAAGACTATCTGCGGTTCTATCTGTAACTTTTTCGAGAACACAAATCGCATAACAGTGATGCTGGATTTTATAATCTCCCAAGCGAGGACAACAATATACACAAGTATCCTGAATGAGTTCTTAGCAAATCCAAGCTCACTGTCCGGGTTGTATTCAAGGTGGCGTACCATAAAGCGGTATACCACGGTGGTGAGTATCAGTCCGAACACTACTATTTCCAGTGTTATTTTTCCGTTTAGTGCTATCCACAGCGCAAACAGCAGTAGATACATAAGCAACGCTTCCCTTCGTTTTAGCGGTTCTATTTCAAGGCTTTGCATGGTTTGATGAGTGACAAGCTGTATCACAGTGACAAAGCTTGTATGAATTTATGTTACCTGAGAGCTTTAAACAGCATAACACGGCAATTTGGGCGGATACAAAGACAAGTTCGTATCCGCCCAATGTTTGTTACGATGAAAGTTTCAGCGCCGAACCTGTTCATACATCCGACATTATTTTAATAGTAGCACTTTGTTGCTGACTTTTCAAGTGTTTACGATAACTTTTCAGGTAATATAGGGTGTTTTTGAAGTTTAGTTTTATAAATTATGACACTTTTCGTGAATGCCCTATAAGAGCACCGACGCTTCCTGAAATAATATCCCGAAACAGTGAGATTGTTACAGTGGTGGAGGAGTTTATCGCTATAAGCTCACTGAAGTTGCGCACCACCATCATAACGCATAGGCAGAATATACAGGCGACTATAAGCACGATTATTCGGATATTTGAGGTTAGCTTTTTATCAATCGGTAAAGTTTCATCACTCTGACTGTGGGCTGTTTGGCTTTTTTGTGGTTTGTTATGAGGACTGCCTTGCTTTTCAGCGGTTGCGGTGGCAGGTGGGGGTGCAGGAGGTGAAGGGGGTGACGGCGGAGACTGTGGAGGTGGTGCCGCCGCAAAACCTATGGTCGGGGGCTTTTGGGTGGGTGGGGGTGTTTTGTCGGCTCTCTTGTCCGACGACATAACGCTCATAAGGTAGCCGAATATGGAGCTTATCGAAGTGCGGAATACCGTGTCAATCTGGACAAGCCCATCAGATTTAAGCCCTGTAAACAGAGTAATAGTGGACTGCACCAACAGTACCGCAAATATGATGACTATACCCATAAAGGCTAAACT
>CAYJIK010000022.1:3557-14917 GCA_964370205.1 uncultured Oscillospiraceae bacterium
ACTGTGTCTTCCATCTTCATGCCTATCAGCATCTGGTTTTTGATGACATCTCTCAGCATCTTCTTAGCAGAGCTGTTGACCTGCATAATCTCCTCAAGGGTAGCTGCGCCTTCGGCTGTTTCGAGTGTACCCAGAGCAAACTGGATTTTCTCGGCTTCTGCGTTTAGTATGTGCGCAAGGCTTAGCTCTTCCATACCGATGGAGGACAGTATGATGTTTATGGCGTCATCTCTGTTGATGTTTACTGTGGCGTTGATATCAGGAATATTAGGCATTGACATATTGGTGCTCTCCTTTAAATATATTATGAGTGCTGTCGGGTGTGATGCTGACTGCGCTCTTTACACTACATACTATTCAGCTTGCGGTGGTTTGTTACAGCATTTCTGTCAATACGTTTGACAGTTGGGCGACAAGCACGCCAAGTTCTTTATCGATATACGTTTCTCCTGCTAAACTGTCGGTTTTTTGCTGTAAAAGTGTTAAAAACTTTTTGCTGTGGTTTGCAAAGGATTGATGGAGTTCGGGGTAGCCACTGTACAGTAATTTGAGTTCTTCACAGAGCGTTTCCTCACGTGCCACAAGTGGGTCACGGCGCTCTGTGAGCTTTTTAGACAGCGCTATCATGGGCTGTTTTTTGCCCTCCCAGTCGGGTGAGGTGCGGTATTTCTGTGAGAAGTCGTTGACAGTGGCGGTGAACTTCAGTATCTCCTCTGTCAGTACCGCTTGCTCTTGCTCGAGTATTTTACCCTGCTCCGTCGCAACCTCAAAGGCAGGGGACAGCACGCTGTAGCTCTCGAGCAGGTCGGCCAGTTCTCCCTCCGCAAACGCTGACGGAAACAGCTTCGCTAACCTATCAAGCACGGTAAACTCAGCCGTTAGATGGGGGAAGTCTTCGTAAAACTTCTCAAACGCTTTAAATGTAGCGTCAAATTTGGCGGACGATATCAGCTGTATGTCGGTCATCATGCCTAGCAACTGCCTGTAGACAGCGCTTTTTGCCTGCTCATTTTGTAGGGTGATTTTTAGCGCTTCCAGTATGCGGAGGTAGTCGGGCTGAGGTGTGTTTGGGGTTTCTGAGAGTAACATAAGTTCTTTTGCGACATTTGCCGTCTGGCTGTAGCTTGCAAGTTTTGAGGCTATGTCTTTTACGCTGTCGGTAAATAGCGGTGTGGAGTTGTTTGGCGGTGTTTCGGGGCTGTCAGGCGGTGTTTCAGGATCGGGTTTTATGTCTTTTGTTTGCGGTTCTAAGCCGGTAGGGGCGGTGATTTTCTTTCCGAATAAGCCGGAAAACAGTTTCATATATGGTCATTCCTTTCTGAATAGAGTTGGAAGGGGGAATTAGGTGGTGTGGTTGAGGCTCGCCCTTCGGGCTCGCTTTTGAGTGCGCTTTCCGTTAAGCTACAGCGGTGGCGGTAGCGAAAAAGGCAAGGTAGGGGGCGAAGCCCCGGCGGCGTATGCCGCCCGGCGAAGCAACGCTCGGGCGTGTGGCCCGAGCGTTGCTTCGCTCACCGAGCCGCTGCTCGGTGGGGGCTTCGCCCCCGACCTTGCCTTTTTCGCTACCTTTTGGCCCGAGCACCTTCCGCTAAGCGTAGGGAACCTTCCCCACCCCGCACGTGACCTGTAAGAAGATACGTCCACTCCCCAACTCGCCCTGTGTCAAATTATACAGTCACACTATATTATATTAGAGAGGCGCTGTAATGCTACCGTTCTTAATAGTGTGTAGCGAAGGTTCTGACAAGCTGAAAGGAGCGATACCGATATGGGAATGCCCCAGGTGCCAAAGCGAGATAAGCTACCGTGTATAGAGGACGTGGTCATCCAACTACTTGAATCAGTGGCAATCGAAGAGCTCGCCATGGCGCATATTATAAATGCCGAGGGTGAGAAAATGCAAGCACTTGTAAAGCAGATGGCGCACAGTGACATCTGCTGTGACTGTATCACAGACGCCTTTAAGCAAACAAACCAGACCATAAACTCACTGATAATGAAAGAGTGGGTTATGCTAAATAAAATAAACGCCGCCATGGATATTTACGCAAAGTTTGACAGAGAAGAAAAGCCCAAACCACCTTGCCATGGGCAAAAAAAGTGTGGTAAATGCCATGACGAATGTGAACCTTGTAGCGGCGGTTGTGGTTGCGACGAGCCAACAGAGGGAGCAGACAGGCCGCCACGCCGAAATACCAAAAACGTAAACCCATATCTCTCGCTTGAGATAACGTAACCCCCACCATGTCCCCACGCATTTTTCCGTACACCCTCAGACGTTATCCCCAATGCGCCACCCCTAACCCTATCCACCAATTGTAGGGAAGGTCTTGGCCGTTTCGCCACTCCACAACCCTCTACTGTCACAAGCGCAATACGGTAGGGCGGAACGCATACAATGCGTTCCCTACAGAGTGTGCTGTCGGTTGCTGTTCCATGTGGTTTCGTGGGTATGATAACAACAGACGATTACAGCCCATCCCCAAAATTCCTAGTTCCAAACTCCTAATTTCTAATTGAAAGAAAGGTATGGTTTAATATATGGCGACTATGATTGTGACTGTCGATAGACAGTCAGGCAACTACGAGCAGGTGTTTATCTACACGATAAACGCAAGCTTTAACGGTATTGCAGGTGAGATTCAGTCTGCTCAAATTCGTGTATTTGTCCCTGATTATCTGGATGTGTTTTTAGGTGATGCCAGAGAGCCTGTGAAAAGTGTAGAGGAAATACCGATAGCAGGTGGTAGAGAAGTTGTATACGACTTTGGTGCTATCACCGACCTTGGTATAGCGGTGCGTCTGGGCTTTGGGGTGACCTTTAAGACAGAAGCCACTAACGGTATGACATTTTTGTGTAACCCGAAACTGTTTGTAAACGGTGCTGAAGCGATTTCGTCGGTGAGTGACGAAATAGCACTACTGCTTGAGGCACAGTTTGAGATAACAAGAAACATTGTACTGCCGACAGCTCTACCCTCCGCCGGTAGTGCAGTGTTTTACGAGTTGACATTACAAAACTTCGGCGACCTCGGTGCAGTGGCGGACAATATTGAGATAGTCTGCGCAGGGAGCGACCTGTTGATGTTAGATAACGAGTTCTCGGTAGTGGGGGCAGACGACTCCACAAAGTTTGCGGACAAGACGCAGGACGGCATTGAGGCGACATTTGAGGGGAACAGTCTGCGCTTTTCCATCCCCACCTACCGTGGGGAGATATACCGCTTTATCTACAGGGCGGTCATAGCAGACACTGCCGAGGTTGGCACAGAGATAGCCACCTTAGCCACCTGGAGTATAGACAGCGAAGCACAGCCGAACGAGCTACACGAAGTAACGCTGTCCGACCCGATATATGACTCAACCGTCTCAATATACGCCCCCGACTACAGCCTACCAAACGAATATCTCTGCTACCGTATGAACATCAAAAACACAGGCAACCAGATATTAACCGGTGTGCTGTTCGAGAACGACCTTCCCCCCGATATAAGCTACTACCGCTTTAACACAGGTTCTTTTAACATTGGAGTGATAAATCAAAACCTGTCAGCCGAGTATTTTATCGACTATGAAACGTTTGGCGGTGTAACAGGGCAGTTAGGGCCGTTCAATACGGATGTAAACACGGCTGTTGACCTAACGACGGTTATCCCCGATGGCGACAATCTAAGCATACTATTCTGGCGACTGAACACGCTTGGTATAGGCGTGGAAACGAAAGGGACACCGCAGCTGTTGGGTATAGTGAACAGCGGAGTACCGCTTGATAGTTCGGTGGTGAACCATATACACCTGTCCTTTGACGAGGGTGGGGAGGTCACCGAGGTGGTGGAGAATGCCACAACTCTGATAGCGAATTACTGTGCGCTAAATCCGTCGCTTTCTATGTCGGTGGGAGAAAACCCGGTAAAGCCGGGACAGGAATTACAGTATACGTTTCATTTGAATTGTCGGGCTTCTCGTGTGCAAAATCCGATATTTGCACTGCTTATGCCGAGGGAGCTGGAGTATGTCGGTGCGGAGCAGTACAGCTACAGCGATATATTTACAGCAACAACGCCACCCCAGCCACAGGTGAGGCTTATACCGAACTTTGGTGAAAACGGTGAGACGCTTGTCAAGTTTGAGTTTAGGGATGAGAATGCGTTTTCGTTCAGGCAATTGGCTACCGCAAAAATCACGTTTACAGCGAGGGTTGCCGTTGGAGCGCTTGGTGAGATTGAGTCATTTTTACTGCTGAATACAAAGGGAAGCAACGGTATTATACCGAACACGGTGGATATCTATGTGGACAGTGACAATATCGCCGAGGACAGCACCGTGCAAAGGAATTACGCTAAGAGCAATGTCATGGAAAATAGGATACTCTACTTTGTCAGTACGTCATCAAACAAGAAGGTGAAGGGGCTTTTGGACAGTGAGTATGTCGAAGAGCCGATTGTGGGGCGGACTGTGAACGGTGGTAGCCTTGAGTATCTGATAACGGTCAAGAATATCGGGAATGCTGTGCTGGACGAAGTGGAGATTGTAGATATTCTGCCGTATATTGGGGATACCGGTGTTATTGTCACAGGTAGCGCACGTGGGAGCGAGTTCCCTTTATATGCGCTTAGTGAAGTTGTGGCGGTGATTCAGCCGAGTGGTGAGGAAGCGCCGTTTGAGATATTCTACTCCACATCCGCTGACCCTGTGCGGTTTGGGGCAAATTTTGACGTTATAGGTACGGACGATAACTGGACTGTAGAGCCACCTGAGGATTTGAGCGAGCTAAAATCGTTTAAGGTGAGGACTAGGGATAGGAGTTTGTCGCCGAGTGAGTCGCTTATGGTGGCGATAACGGCGACTGTCCCAACCGGTGTACAGATTGCAGAGGTAGCGTGGAATTCGTTTGCCGCCGATGTTGTGTACACCGATTTGAGCGGTACCAAGCAACATCTTGCTGCTATAGAGCCTGAAAAGGTTGGCATACAGGTGGCGGACAGCACCTCGGGGACGGTTAAGATAAGTGGTTACTCGTGGGTGGACAGTAGTGGAGACGGTTACCGTGGCGATGACGAGCCGTTTGTAAACGATGTTGCTGTGGTGCTATATAATGAGGAAGGCGTACAGCTGAGGTATACGTCCACTACAACAGATATAGACGGCAACGACGGACAGTATGTGTTTGAAAACCTCGAGCCGGGTCGCTACTATGTGAAGTTCTTTATAGACAGTACAAAGTTAAAGTTCACAGCACAGCGCACCGATACTGAAAACGGAAGCAAAGCAGATAAAAACAGTGGAACAACACCGATAATCGACCTGACTACAGCCACCGAGCGCAGTGACATCAATGTCGGCATACTGCCAAAGGGTCAGCGCACGCTTCAGGAGATATTGGCGGTCAATCGTCAGGCGAGGGGTATGGTGCGTGATGTTATAAAGACGCAGATGTTACTGACAATGCGTAGTGAGGATGTACTTGAGATACTGGAGAGTGGGAGTATAGTTTAGGTTAGTGTTGGGGGGTAGAAAGGGAGCAGTGGCGGTTCGGGGTTTGCGGGGGTGGTGGTAGTGAGGGGCGGAGGGGAACTGCAAACCGTGGAGCGGCGCGCGACCGAGGGAAATGGTGGATGTTGTTTTGGGGGTGGGTGGAGTCGTGCATTGTCAGCCACACTGCGGAGTAGTAGTGTTTACGTTAGCGGCCGCCGTGTATCACTCCCAAGTCACGTGCTATTATCTGTCCGATACACCACCCATAGCGAGCGTCGCCTTGACGACCGCCCTCACGTCGCATAAGCCAAAACGTCGGACAGCGGCCGCCAACTCGCCACTCCCCCCACCCACCCTCCCACAAAAAACGAGGGTGGATTTTAAATCCACCTCCTCTGCTTATCAAAAAGCTTTTTTGATAAGCGAAGTCCGCACGGCGGAGTTATCTAAATGGGGGATAAACCCTGACGGTTTGCCCCCAAACCCCCAATCCCTCCGGTGAAGTCGAATAGATTTTCTTTTTTAAGGACTTCTTTGACGGTCTGGGGGTGGATTTTAAATCCACCTCCTCAGCTTGTCACATTAAAATAGTTGTAGCATACAATAACAGACGCCCACAATCCGCCCCGACAACAGGGCATACAAAAAACGCAGGGGCAACAGCCTCTGCGTTTTAAAAATCAAAATCTACCGTCTACCCCTACCTCTGCCCATTCCGCCGTTACGTCTGTCACGGTTTCGTGTGACCATCAGCACAATGTAAAGCACGATAAGCGATATAACAAACACGACTATAAACTTAAACCAGAAGCTTGACAAAAACGCCTCGACCTCTCGCCCGTACATCAGCATCTCGCTTGCTTCAACCGTCTCGCCTGATACTAGCGGTACAACCGCCATTACCTCACCTGCATATACCACTTCCACTTCGCCGACTACATCACCCTTAGCGATGGGGGCGTCTATCGTCTCGGGAAGGGAGGTGTTAAACTGGAAGCTGGATTGGTCTATATCGTCGGGGACGAGTGCTGAGTAGCTCTCGCCGCTCATCAGTCGCAGGAAGTCCTTGTCCCATGCAAGTTCGAGCGGTATCTCACCGAAGCTTCTGCCCTTTTCAAGTAGGGTCTTTACCCTGAAGGTCGAGAATGCCCAGTCGTAAATCTGCCGTGTTTCGGCGAATGATTGATTTTCCTCAAACGCCGCACCGTTTGCGTCCACCGTGGGGGCATTCATTACTACAAGAATGTAGCTGTAACCGTCCCTTTCCGCTTGAGACACCATACACGCACCGGACTGCTCGTTAAATGCTGTCTTGATACCGGACAGTGCAGGGTAGTAGCTGGGGCTGGTGCTTACCAGCATACGGTTTGTGGTGTTCCAGTCAAGGCGCTCCTGTAGGTTTGTCGGGCCTCCGTTGTAGGTGGTGGTGTTTGCTATCTCGATAAAGCCCGGCAGTGTCAGCGCATGACGTGCTATAAGGTACATGTCATATGCGGTGGTATATGAGTTATCACCCGGCAGTCCGTGGGGGGACATAAACATGGTGTTTGTCGCTCCGAGCTGTGCCGCTCTTTCATTCATCAGCGTCACGAAATGGTCGATAGAACCGTCACCTATGTAGTCCGCCAGCATGGTTGCAGCCTCGTTTGCCGAGTTTAGCATGACAGCGTACAGCAGGTTGCGCACCGATATAGTCTCGTTGCGGTATAGCCCTGCAAGGCGTATTCTCCCCAGCTCCTGACCTTTGATATACATGTCATTTTCGATGGAGGATTTAAGCGTCACCTCCGCCGAAAGATCCTGGACAAGCTCGAGCGCCAGTATTACAGTCATCACCTGTGCAAGATCACCCGGGTGAACCTGCTCGGTCATGTTTTTATCGTATATTACAAGGTTGTTCTCCACGTTTACAAGGCACACCGACTGCGCCGAAGTCTCAAACGGCGGACGGTAGTTAAAGGAGCTCGCCGATGTGATAGTTGTAAAGCAGGTGATAACCATAACAAGGCAAAGGATGAGCGTTAAAATTCTCTTTGTCATATTACCTCCAAGTGCGGCGAACCGCAGTGTTGTGTTGTTTATTTTATGATATCAGTAAGGTATGTTTATTATGTGAGGTGCTTTTGTGGTCAAAAAGGATTAACGATATTTCACTATATTATTATGGGCTAAAATATGAAATTATTTCCAATTAAAAAGCAGAAAACAATGTAAGTTTATGTATTATATCATATAAATATGTCGGTAATATGTCAAGAAGATAAACGTAATTTTTACAAAAAGCCGATGTAACATCGTTACATCGGCTTTAAAGCAATGTTTACCTACAGTTTCTACTTAGTGTACTTATAAGACTTAGTAGGTATAAAGTTTTCCTTTATGTTTCTGGGGCTTACCCACTTTAGCATGTTGAACATTGTGCCTGCCTTGTCGTTTGTACCGGACGCCTTCGAGCCTCCGAACGGGTTTTGGCCTACAACAGAGCCTGTGCTCTTGTCGTTGACATACAGGTTGCCTGCCGCACCCATCAGAATGTCGGACAGCTTTGTGATCATCTCACGATCTGTTGCCCAGATAGAGCCTGTCAGCGCATAGGGGCTGGTGTCGGCGCAGATCTTTGCGATATCATAGATCTTTTCGTCTTCGTAGACGTAGATTGTTAGGACAGGTCCGAAGATTTCTTCCACCATTGTCTTGAAGTAGGGGTCGGTGGTGACTATTACTGTAGGCTCGATGAAGTAGCCGACAGAGTCGTCGCACTTGCCGCCTGCAATGATTTCAGCCTTGTCGGAGGAAGCGGCGTGGTCGATGTAGCCCTTTATCTTGTTAAACGCCTTCTGGTCGATAACAGCGGACACGAAGTTGTTCACGTCCTCAGCGCTACCCATGGTTATGGTGGACATTTCGGAAAGTAGCTTTGTCTTCAGTGCCGGCCAGATGCTCTGTGGCACGTATGCACGGGAGGTAGCGGAGCACTTTTGACCCTGATACTCGTAAGCACCTCTGATAAGCGCCGCTGTTACTTCTTCGATGTCAGCGCTGTTGTGGATGACGCTGAAGTTCTTACCGCCTGTTTCGCCAACAAGACGTGGGTATGTGTGGTACTTGGAGATGTTGTTGCCGACGGTTGTCCATAGGCTGCTGAATACTTCTGTAGAGCCTGTGAAGTGAACGCCTGCAAGGTGCTCATTTGAAAGAACGATGTCGCTTATCATAGACGCACTGCCGGGGATGAAGTTGATAACGCCATCAGGCAGACCGCACGCCTTTAGCAGTTTGAATATGATGTAGGAGGAGTACACCGACACGGAAGCAGGCTTCCAGACAACGGTGTTACCTGCTACTGCAGGAGCGGAAACGAGGTTTCCTGCGATAGCGGTGAAGTTAAACGGTGTGACAGCGTATACAAAGCCGTCCAGAGGGCGGTAGTCTACTATGTTCACAGCGTCGAAAGAATTCATTGGTTGCATCTGATACAGGTCAGACAGCGCCTTACAGTTGGAGTTAAAGAAGTCAATAAGCTCGCAAGCTGCGTCTATTTCCGCCTGTTGGAAGGTCTTGCTCTGGGACAGAACTGTAGCGCCGTTCAGTAGCGGACGCCATGTTGTAGCCGCCAGCTTAGCCGCCTTTAGGAAGATGAGTATTCTCTGCTCGTAGCTCATCTTCATCCAGCTGTCCTTAGCCGCCATAGCAGCGTCGATAGCCATTTTAACTTCGGCTTCGCCTGCCATGTGGTAGAAACCGATGGAGGTGTTTTTGTCATGAGGAATGACGCACTTGGCTGTCTTGCCTGTCTTTATTTCTTTGCCACCGATGATAACAGGGATTTCAACTTCTCCTGCTCTCATTCTCTTGATCTCTGCCATAAGTTCATCTCTTGCCGCACTCGGTACATGATAGTCTAAGATAGGCTCGTTCACGAACTTATCCACTTTGAAAAGGGTATTGTTCATTTCACATCGTTCCTTTCAGTTTTGTAGATGTTTATATTCTATATGATAGTGGGGGTAAAGTCAATATATAGGATAACTTTGGGTGGGTGGTGCTTGACCTTGGGGGGTGTTACTCGTTGCTTTACTTGTTTTACCCACAAACCGCAAAATAGCGGAGGGGTCTGTGACGAAACCTTGTAGGGGCGGTCCTATGTGATCGCCTGAAACTGTGGTTTTTACCATTAGTTTCGGGCGAACGCGCAGGTTCGCCCCTACAAGTTTTGTGAATTATTACGATTTCGTCACAGCCCCTTCCGCTTAGAGTGTGTTGGCACACTCTGCTTTTTCATTCTACCTAAACGCAAAAACCACAAGCCAGACCGCAAACCACACTACCAACCCAATAGTGAATATTAAGCTGTAGATTCTGAGGGTATAGTGCTCGTGGAGCTTTTTTAGGTGGTCGGGGATGTCGGGGCTTACCTTAGTACCGAGAAGGGAGTAAAGACGGTACTCACTGACGGTGACAAATACAGAAACGAGGATTAGCGCTGTATACATCAGTATTTCTACAAGTACGCTTTCAGGTCTGATGCCAAAAACCCAAAAGACCAGCATTACAGCTAGTGGCGCAAAGCAAATCAGCTTGGTTTGCTTTGACAGTCGCTGATATTTTTTGTAGTTCTCCCTTTGTTCGTGTTCCAGACGGGTTTGGTAGTCGGTGTTACTGCTCATAAACATTCTCCTTTCTTGCTTTCGGTAGTGTCTGTGTTACATTCATTTGCCTATTATTCCGAAAATCACTATAAACAAAAACGAAAACGTCATTAATATCGCACCCCCTACAGCCACTCCCAATAGACGGCGGTATATATAATATCTCTCCCCATATTCGGGGGAGTTTTCCTCCACCCCTACAGATAAATACTTCAAAAAGTGGTATATAGCCCAAGTTTGACCGCCAAATGACACAGCACCTACCCCTGCCGTTAAAGCAAACAAGAATGTACTGTCAAAAAATTTTGTCACCCCAAAAAAGCCTGCCAAGCTCAAAACCGCCATCACACCCAGTAGGTTGCTCGCCTTTTTAAGCTTCAAATACTGTTTCTGCTCATCTTTTCGCAACTGCTCCACCCGTGCTTTGTAGTTTGAGTTTGTTGTGTTGTTATTCATTGTTATAAGCCTGCCTTTCTAAGCGTTCCTACCACTCGAAAAATATGGACATATCTCTACTGCCCTACCGGCACTATATTCTTCCTGCCAGTATATTCAACAAGAGATACAAAGCGGCAACGCCCATGACTATCGCTGCTCCCGAGAATATTATCAAACCTCTGCGATACCAATAATATTCGTCAAGATGGTCGGGGGACTTTTCTTCTACGTTGGACGCTTTGTACTGCCAAACTTGATATTCCAACCAAGCGGCGGCACCTGACGTTATAGCAGAAAAAGTCGAAAGCAGTAAGAGGAAAAAAATGAGAAACGTCAAAAAAACGTACCATTGTCATGAAAAGTGCAAAGCTTAATACTGCTCCCCCGCCCATCATCGAGAGCAACACTTTAAACTTGTTATATTGCTTTTCAGCTTGCTTTCGTGCCTGCTCGATTCGCTCTTTGTAGCTTGAATTTGTTGTGTTGTTATTGTTATTAACGTTGTTCATGGTGTGCTCCTTTCGGTAGTAGTTGGGAAGTGGTTGTAATGTTGGAGGTGGACTTTTTTATATTTCTTTATTTAAAGAATAGCACATTTTAGCACAAAATACAATTCTCATTATAGGCGAAATTTGGTGGTTTTTTGTGATGGTGAGGTGGTGGTGTTTGTTTAGGTGGTTCTGTGGAGTTTTTTGTGTTGTACCACCCATGGACGGTAGCGAAAATAAGAACGTCGGGGAGTGGCCATGTCGGCTTGCGAGCCGACTAAGAAACAGCATTTTGCTCCGAAGAGCAAACTGC
>CAYJIK010000022.1:14927-19128 GCA_964370205.1 uncultured Oscillospiraceae bacterium
GGGCCCCGGGGCGGCGGCCCCCCAAAAAAAAAACCCGGTTTTGCCCCCAACCAAAAAACGGGTTTTTTTTGTGCCCTTTGGGCAGATGGCCATTCCCCGGACGTTCTTATTTTCGCTACCTACGGGTAGGAGCACCACCTACCTTCCCAAAAAACAACCCCCAAAGCAAGCATCACGCCTACCTCGGGGGTTGTGTTAAAATACCAAATATACGCCGCAGTAGCGTTACTTCGCCGCCCTTGCAGCCTTCTTATCGGCACGCTTCTGACGTTTCGCCTGTTTGCGCTCACGTCGAGCGTCAGGGTCAAACATCATGTAGAAGGTGGGGATAAGCACCAGTGTCAATACAGTGGACACGGTAAGACCGCCTATAACGGTATACGCAAGCCCCTGCATCATGGACACCGCACCGCCTATACCCATAGCCATCGGCACAAGCCCCACAATAGTGGTCAGCGACGACATCAATATCGGTCGTATACGCGCCCTACCTGCTTCTACAAGCGCATCAAAGGTGCTTAAACCGTCCGCTTTCACCATCTGCGCATGGTCGATAAGCACGATAGCGTTGTTAACAACTATACCGGCAAGCATGACCAGACCGAGTAATGATGTAACGCTGATGGAGTTGCCTGTCAGGTACAGCCCCATAAACGCTCCCGTAACCGAGAACGGCACCGATATCATAACCACGAAGGAGAACCTAAGCGATTCAAACTGCACCGCCATAACAGCGAATACCAGATATACAGCAATAGCCATAGCTGTCAGGATAGCGGTGAACTCTTCATACATCTGCGCCATATCATCGCCTTCGTACAAGCTTATGTCTGCAGGCAATTCTGACGAGTTTACCATATTCATAAGCTCGGTGGACAGTGTTGCGACGTTTGCATTCGGGTCGTGTGGGATAGCGGTTACCGTCACCACATATTCGCCGTCATTACGGCTGATGGTGGACGGCGATGACTCGTAGCTTATCTCTGCAAGGTCAGAGAGTGCCACCTGCATACCGGTCGGGGTGTCTATCATCATATCAAACAGGTCGTCCATGTCGGTGTACTTTTCCGCTTCGTACTCAACGATAACGTCGTACTCCGCTCCGTCCTGTATGAGTGTCATAGCTGTCGAACCCATTAGGCGCTGGGTCACAGCAGTGAGCACGGTGGACGGTGTCATACCAACAGAACCTGCGAGGATGGGGTCTACCTCAATTTTTGCACGAGGTGCGCCGTCGGACAGGTCATTGTATACTTCCTTGTAAAGCCCTGTCTGTTCCGCCTGTGCAATGATCTCTTGTGAGTAATCTTCCAGAGTCTCAAGCGACATACCCTGTAGCTGAAGCGACACATTACCACTGCCGCCCATCATACCCATCATGTTGTCCGCTTGACTGGAGGATATCTTCACGTTGTCGATTGCAAGCGCTTTTTCCTCTATATCCACAGTAAACTCATTTATCTCGGGGAGGTACTCCTCTTTAAGCGTTGCTGTAACAGTGGGGGAGGACGCTCCACCAAACATACTTGTGCCACCAACTGAAATTCTGTAGCTTTCCACTCGTTCATCTTCAGCTACGATGGCTTCAAGCTGTGTGACAATATCGTTTGCGTGTTCAAGGTCAAGCCCCAGCTTTGTTTCCGCTGTAAAGGTGACCTGTCCTGTAGCGTCCGCCGGCATAAGCTCCATCTCAAGCTGTGTGAACAGGAATAGTGAAAGTATCAGTGTCGCTATCGAGATTATAATCACTGATTTACGCTTGTTCAGCGCAAACTTCAGCACTTTCGTGTAACCGTCACGCAGTCCGTTCATCATTTTAGCCGCAAAGCCATTTGTGCGCTCCCTCGGCTTTAGACGTACAAACAGTAGCGGTACAAGCGTAAGCGCACTTAGCAGTGACGCTACAAGCGAGAACACGATCGTCATACAAACGTCCCAGAAAAGCTGTCCGGACATGCCGTCCATCAGCGCTATAGGTAGGAACACGACGACAGTAGTAGCTGTTGACGCTACTATAGAGCCTGTGACCATGTTTGCGCCCTTTGCAACTGCGTCTGTGAAGCTAATTCGGTTATCAATAGCGGCAAAACAGCTGTCCAGTACAACAATGGCGCTATCCACCATCATACCGATACCGACAACCAGTCCGCCCAGTGACATGAGGTTAATAGTCATGTCAAAGAAGGACATTAAAACAAGTGCCGCAAATACTGAAAGTGGCATGGAAAGCCCAACAATAAACGAGGACTTCCACTCGCCGAAGAAGAAGAACAATACAAAAACCGCTATCGCAAGACCTGTTACAAGTGCGTCAAACACCGACATGATATTGTCCATGATAAGCTCGCCACTGTCCGACGTTACACTGATGTGCAGACCTGCGCCGGAATTGTTTATCTCGTCCACAAGGGTTGCTATCTGCTCAGTTATGGCGACAGTATTACCTGTCTGCTCCTTTGTAACACTGATACCTACGGTGGACACGCCGTCCGTTCTACTGAAGGAGGTTACCTCCTCCGCTTTCATGTCAATGGCGGATACGTCTGATACATATATTATGTCGCCTGTCTTGAGCGTTATCGGGATGTCGCCCAGTTCATAGTAGTTACTGTACTCTTTACTGCCCACTATGCTCAGGCTTGTGTCCCCTCTGTCCAGTCCACCGACAGTACGCTCATATTCGGCGGTAGCTATAGCACTTGCCACCGACTGCATGGTAAGGCCGTACTGGGAAAGCTTATTCTCGTCAAGTGTTATGCTGACATAGTTGCTGTCCGCACCTACAATGGCAACGTCCGCAACCCCTGGTATACGCTCAATACCCGTAACAAGATTTTCCTCTATGTACGATATCATACGAGCGTCACCGCTTGTCTCGATGGACAGCGACATTATACTACTGTTCATCAGTGAAGCGTCCATAGCGAAAATCAGCGGGTCAAATGCACCGTCCGGCAGTCTAAGCATTGATATAGCCGCCGTTACATCGTTTGTACGCTTGTCTATGTCTGTTTCAAAGTCAAACTCAAGCATAACCATTGACATTCCATCGCTTGACGTGGACGATATGTTCACCACGTCAGCAATGGTCATAAGGCTGGACTCGATAGGCTGTGACACCATCTCGTCAATTTCGTCGGGGGAAGCGTTTGGATAGTTTGTGATTACCATAAGCATCGGCATGCTTATGCTGGGGGTGGATTCAAGCGGCATTGCGAATATCGACGTTATACCAAACGCAATAAGCGAAACCACCGCAATAAGCACCGTAACAGGGCGCTTTATAGAAAAATTAGGCAACGAAAACATGTTAACTCTCCACTATCTGTTTTTTGTCGGTTTGAACTGTCCGCTATGCTCCTGTGCGTAGCACTACCTCGGAACCGTCTTCAAGCTCGGGGTGCCATGTGGTGATAAGCCTGTCGCCTACCTGTACTCCCTCGAGTACTACAACATCTTCGTTCGTGGACACGTCAGTGACGATGTCCTTTCTCACAGCAAAACCGTTTTCATAAATATACACAAACGCTTGGTTTTCATCGTAGTATACACTGTCAAGCGGTATGATGACGGTGTTCTGTAGGTTATAGGTGGGGACACGGACCTTTACTGTCGTGCCGGAGAAAGAAGTGGGGAGCGGGTCAACTGTTTCCGCTTTCATTGCGAAAAGTCCTGTGCCTTGTGTCGACTGTGTCGCCATCTCAACGATGGTAGCGGCGTAGTCTTCGCCGTTATACACAACCACAACCTCATCGCCTATATCAAGTGTTTCAGCCGTGTGTGCCGCTAGGCTGAACGCCACAAGCTGTGTACCTTCCTGCTTTATGACATATGCAGGTGCCTGCTGGCTTGCCATGCCGGACACGCTCACGTTCTTAACGGTGATAGTGCCGGATACAGGGGCGGTGACTGTCGCTTTAGCTAGGTTCTCAAGTGCATTGTTGTAGGAAATGCGTGCCATCTCAAGCGAGTTTTCCAGTGTGCCGTTCTTTTCTTCGCTACCTACGTTCAGTTCGTAGGAAATACGTGCATCTTCAAGGTTTTCGTATGCTTTATCCTTCTGATCTTCGAGTGCGTCCAGTGTGTCGTCGTAGTTATCGCTAAGTTGGTTGTAGACGTTGTTAAGTGCGTCATACTGCGCCTTAGCGGCGGCTACCTGCCCCTGTAGTGCGGAAACTGTCGGGTCATTCGACTGGGACAT
>CAYJIK010000022.1:19228-29601 GCA_964370205.1 uncultured Oscillospiraceae bacterium
GCCGCTTGTAGCTTTGCAATCTCCGCTTGCTCTTCGGGGGTGAGCTGCATTGCGGCGGTCAGTGCGTCTTGAGCGTCCTCGTAGGCACGCTGTGCGTCACGCATATCATAGTAGGCGTCGTCCACCTGGCCGTCTATGTCATTGTAGGCATCTCGAGCGCTTTCGTATGCGTCCTCGCTCATATCTAGGCTATTCTCTGCCCCCATTGTGCCGGACTGGTTGCTGTTGAGTGCGTTATTGTAGGACAATGTCGCCGACTGTAGCGACTTCTCCAGCGCTTCTGTGTCGATGGAGAACAGCACGTCTCCCGCCTCGACATACTCGCCGACGTTAAAGTTCGCCGTCACTACTTCACCTGCAATGTCGGTGTAGACATTTATCAGTGATTTCGCTTCTATCTTGCCAACAAACTCCGATTCTTTCACAAAGTCAGAACTCTCCGCCGTGTGGGTGTTGACCGATATGACATTGTTGTCAGCAGGCATATCGTCCATTGCCGACACAGTTGTGGTAGGCACTGCAGGCGCACACGCCGCCATACTCACCACCACTACCATAGCAAGACCTGCCGAAAGAAATCTTTGCACCGAAAACCTTTTCATGAATTAACTCTCCTGTAACTGTATTATTTATTGTTAGTGCTAAGGCGCTGTTTGAAATCATAAGGCTATCTCAAAACACGCTGTCACACAGTTTGAACTGCCTTCTTTTCCGAATAATAAACCGCAAAAATAAACTTAGCATAAACTAGCGCCGATAGTACACAAACGTTTTTTAAAGTAAATGTAAACAATCTATAAAGGCTAATTGCTTACTGTCATATCATGGATAATACACTATTCTATACTGTATTATTCCTCGAAAAAAGCGAAAAATGTTTGACGGGTTAGAATGGTAACGTCTACCGCTTTAGTTTAAACTCGAATGTCACTCTTCCGTCTGTGTTGTCCTTGAGCGTCAGTTTACCGCCATGTAAATCTATTATCTGCCGTGCTATACTAAGCCCCAGCCCGTTACCGGATATCGAACGTGACCGCTCTGACTGGAAGAATTTGTCGAATATATGCTCTGCGTCCTCTGCCTCAATCGCTTCACCTGTGTTCGTGATAGAAAAGGTAACATTCCCCTTAGTCTCTTCAAGTCGTATTGTTACGCTGCCGAATTTTGGGGAAAACTTTATAGCGTTGTCGAGGAGGTTTATAAACACTTGCTTTAACAGCTCCTTGTTGCCGTTAACCTCTGCACGCTCCTGTACCGCAAAGACAAGGTCAAGCTGTTTTTCCTCTATCTTAGCGTTTAGCATACCCACTACTTGGCGTAGCTGTTCGACAATGTCAAAGTCCGCTGTGTCGGTAAGGGTGACTGTGTGTTCCAGTTTTGATAGGTTTAGCACGCTTGTGGAAAGCTCGGATAGGCGCTCGCTTTCCTCTATGATGATATCGAGGTACTCGCCACGCTCCTGGGGGGTTAGCGTGTCGTTCTTTAAGATGTTTGCAAAGCCTTTTATGGACACTATCGGCGTTTTGAACTCGTGGGAAAACGTGTTTATAAAGTCGCTCTTTAGTAGTTCCACCCTGCCAAGCTCCTCCGCCATCTTGTTAAAGCTATCGACGAAGTTGTTTTTAGTTTTAGGTAGCCTACTCGTTAAACGCACACTGTAGTCACCCTTCGCAACACTGTCAATAGCTTCAATAGTAACCTCCATTTGCTTCATGACAGTTCGAGCGACAATAAACGATATCAACAGGCCGGCTCCAAGGCTGATACCGAACGGAGGCATCATGGAAAACCTGTGAACCTCGTCAGTTGTGTAGCCAAAGTGCCGCAAGCACAACATACTTATACCAACCACAATCATTTGTATAAGTAATGAAACAACGGTAATGAATATAGTGAGTCGCATTGTCCTGCCGATACCGCCGTGTTTCATCTTATTCACTGTATATCACCGCCTTGTACCCCACGCCACGCACCGCTACGATGTCAAAGTAGCGGTTCTCGGCAAAACGCTTGCGTATACGGTTTATATGGACATTCACAGTCATATCGGTGGTTTCACTCTCCATTCCCCAGATTTCGTCCATCAATTGCAGGCGTGTGAACACTCTGTTCGGGGAGGACAGCAGTTTATAGAGTAGGTAAAACTCTTTCTGCGGCATTACCTGCGAGTTCCCTTTCTCACCGTGGACAGTCAGAGCGTCATACTCAAGGGTGTACCGCCCCACAGTTATTCTGCGCTCGTTTGCAATCTGTGACCGCCTAAGCAGTGCTTTGATCCGCAGTAACAATTCATCCTCGTTTACAGGCTTCACCATATAGTCGTCAGTGCCGACTATAAAACCTTTGCAACGCTCCTCGGGAAGTTGCTTTGCGGTCACCATAATAATAGGTGTGGTGTTGCCGCAATCCCTGAGTTGCTCGGTGAAGGTGTAACCATCCATCTGCGGCATCATAATGTCAAGCACGATGAGGTCGATATGCTTGCTGTCTGTTATCTCGAGAGCCTCGATACCGTTTGTGGCGGTGAACACGTTATAACCGGCGGTGGATATAACGATTTTCATTAGTTTTAGTATGTTTTTGTCGTCTTCAACAACCAGTATGTTAAACACTATGCTTCCTCACTTTTCTAAGTATAAACTGATTATAAACAAGATTATAAACTTTAAATAAACTTTTGTAAAGTGGGGGAAGCTATTCATTTAGGTAGTGCCCTATGGATTTTTCATGTTATACCACCGCCGGACGGTAGCGAAAATAAGAACGTCCTAACGCAGTTGTACAGTAGGCCACCTGCCCAAGGGGCAGAAACGAACAGAGCTTCAGCCTTTGGGGCTGAAACTCTGTTCGTTAGTCGGTGCTCAGCACCGACATGGCCACTGTTCCGACGTTCTTATTTTCGCTACCTCCAAGTCTGAGAAACCACCTGCAGACACAGCAAAAACTCCCACCTAAGACACCAAAACCCGAAATGTTTGGTGCTTCCTCACGTCCTTCCCGACCGGCATAGAAACAGAAAAAACTGTTTGTCCCTCACCTGATTACTATTTTCTATGCTCAAATTTCAAGCTTGCAACAAAACGATAAATATTTGACACATAGATATTGCACGATATTATCCTGACCACATTTCTTAAAATTCTCTTAAACACTTGCTTAATTTAAGTAGTTGGGGTATAATAACAAAAACTATCAGATAGGAAAGGGTTTTTATGAAGAAATTTGCACTTATTGCGCTTTGTATGCTCATGATATTTGCCGCAGGATGTAGGCCGGCAGAGAGCAGTACACCTGAACCGACCGATTCGTCGGCGCCTGTGGTTATCCCCACACCCCCTGTTGACCCTAACGCTTCTGCTCCCTCGACTCCGTCCGACCCGAGCAGCGGCACAGTATCGGACGTAACCCCCTCCGACCCTGCACCGACAGGCGACGGATTTGTGTTACCTACAACGTTTGACCCAAATGCGTCGATAGACACAGGCTTCAGCCAGATATCCGCCTCCAAGGCGACAAACTCCGATGTTAGAGGTTGGCTGACAGTGCCGAACACCAACATCTCCTACCCTGTACTGTACTACCCCGATAACAACGACTACTACCTAAACCTTAACATCCTAAAGCAATACGATAAAAACGGCGTTATCTATGCAGACTATGAAACAAAGTTCGGATCCGCTTCGGAAATCAGCAAGAACACCGTTCTTTACGGACATAACTGGACAAACATCTCTGCAAACCCCCGCATAGGCGAGGAAACAGATGTAATGTTTGCACAGCTTGCAGCGTTCCACCATCTAAACTTTGCACAGGTTACACCGTACATATACTACTCCACAGAAGCTGAGGAGATGGTATGGCAGGTATTCGCAGCGTTCTACACAGATGTCGGTTTCTACTACATCAGAGAGAACCCCAACGCTACCCAGTTTGCTGACCTTGTAAACGGTGCAAAGGCGAGAAGCCGCCACATCTACGACGTAGATGTAGACGCTGATGACAAGGTGCTCACACTGTCCACCTGTACTCGTGCATACGGCAGCAGTGAAAATCAGCGCTTTGTTATAATGGCAAGGCTGATGGAGCCGGGCGAAGAGCTAACCGCTGTAAACATCACAGCAAACCCCAACCCTGTACTGCCTAACCTATAAGGAGCAGTAGGGTAACCTAGCTAAATAGCATGTTTGAGCTGTGGCGATAGTCGTCACAGCTCTTTTTGTCAAAACTTTTTTGACAAAAAGAGCGTCCGCATGGCGGGGTTATCCGAATGGGGAATAACCTCTGACGGTTTGCCCAACCACCCATACAACCCATACAAAATCACCCAAAACGCTCTGATTAACACTTTTATTCACAAGGCTACTAAAATGTCGCACAGTTTTTATGCAACGTCACTCAACTTTTGCCATTTTGCAACAAAACCTCGACATATTCTCTATTTGACGTTTGGTATAATTTATGATAACATATAATAAAGCAGTTTAACTGTTTAGCATTTACACCAATCAGCAACAACAGGTAATCCGATGAGACGTGGGCGATAGCCTGCGCTTAAAATATAGAGGAGGTAGAATTATGAAATTAGTAATGGCTATAGTATCAAACGATGACGCTAACAAGGTGCAATCCGCACTGGTTAAAGAGCGATATCAAATCACACGACTTGCAACGACAGGTGGCTTTTTGATGTCGGGCAATACGACACTCATCTGCGGTACTGACAACGAAAAAGTTGAAGATGTAATTGATATCATTTCGAAACATTCCAAAAAACGTACGCAAATGGTGCCGACTACCTCGTCTTATGGCGTGGGTATGTACAGTGCTTTCCCTGTCGAGGTTACCGTGGGCGGTGCTACTATATTTGTCATTGATGTAGACCAATTTAAGAAGGTGTAACGTTTTACCGTTTGCACCTCTGAAAGGTTGAGCCGACCAAGCTAAATGTACTTGGTGTGGCTGTCGGAAAGGCTAGCTTACATGGGCAAACATTTTGAAAGCGGTCCAAATACCGCTTCGCCCTTTGTGGATATCAAATCTAATTATCCGATTTTCAGCTCTGCGACCGCTGAACGTTCCTCTCTTCACGCCATATTGGTAGAGAGTGGAAGTTTGGCGGACGGAGAGCTTGTTTCCATGTCTGTGGCGGCTTATTTTTTGTGTGAAAAGGGCGGTAGCTCTGCCCCTTGCGGTGTATGCAGGGCTTGCAGGCTGATAGCGTCAGGTGCACACCCTGACATTACGGTGCTGGACGGCACTGAGCTTTCAAAGTCGGGGAATATACCTGTTGCTGTCATACGTGAACAGCGGGTGAAGGCGCTTGTACCTCCGACAGACGGTGAGCGTAAAGGCTTTATACTGAAAAACTGTCATCTACTTGAGGAAGCGTCCCAAAACGCACTGCTAAAGCAGATTGAAGAACCGCCACCATGGGTGTTTTACATTCTATTGACAGAGAACAGCAGGGCGCTACTGCCCACCGTGCTGTCTCGCCTGTTTAAGGTTACTGTGAACAGTACCTCCGGCGCTGTGTCGGACAGGGCGGTGAAGCTGGTGGACATGCTCTCCCGTGGGGAGAAGTACGCAGCGGCGGTACTTCTTGCTGAAGCAGAGCGTGAGCGAGAGGTCTACCGTGAACTGCTGAGCGATGTGCGCAGAGTAGCTGCACAAAGGTATGATTTTGACCTGGCGGAGACGGTGTACAGATGCCTTGAGGCGGTGCGGTATAACGTGGGGCTACCGCTTGTATCGGCTGTGTTGATATCGGGGGCAAAATATGAGGACAAGGGGATGTACCCTGAGTTTAAGTAGTGGGCATAGTTTGCTACTTAGGGGAAAGTATAAAAAAGCAGGCTCGGGCGACTGCGGACGTTCGAAGTCGTGGCTTGACGGTCGGGGACGTCAGTCCCCTGTGAGCGTGAGAGGCAGGACGGTTTTTGTTCGCCTGTCCCTTCTCGGCATAGCAAACAGTAACGGTGAAAAACGAAGAATGAATAGTTAAGTGCCATTGGGAGTAGGTGGCTTTTCACTATTCATTTTTCACTTAAGTGTGTAGGAAAAACATAAAGAAAAAGGAGAAAGCCCCTGTCGAGTGGCGTGGGCGTGGTGATATGATAGAGATAATCGGGGTACGTTTTAAAGAGGTGGGGAAGATTTACCACTTCGACCCACAGGGCATTGAAGTCGAGGTGGGTGATAAGGTTATAGTGGACACTGTCCGAGGTGTGGAGTGCGGTGTTGTGGCGATAAAAAACCGCCAAATGCCGAAGGGTGAGAGCTTTCACACGCTTCGTCCCATGGTAAGAAAGGCAACGGCGCAAGACCTTGCAAACGCTGATTTCCTGAAGACGAAAGAGGCGAATGTGCTGGAGCGTTGCCGTGAAAAGGTAGCGGAACACGGTCTTGACATGCAACTTATTGATGCCGACTACACGTTTGACGGTAGTAAGATACTGTTTTACTTCACGGCGGAGGGGCGAGTGGACTTCCGCAATCTTGTCAGAGAGCTTGCGTCCATGTTCAAGGCGAGGATAGAACTTAGGCAGATAGGCGTGCGTGACGAAGCTAAGATGATGGGCGGACTTGGTGTCTGCGGTCGTGAGTTTTGCTGTGCGACATTTTTGAGTGAGTTTGCGCCTGTGTCCGTTAAGATGGCAAAAGATCAGGGGCTTTCGCTTAATCCGTCAAAGATTTCCGGTAACTGCGGACGTCTTATGTGTTGCCTGCGTTACGAGCAGGACGCTTACGAATACCTCACCACCGTAACCCCAAAGGTGGGCTCATATGTCAACACACCGGAGGGTAAGGGATACATTCAAGAGGTTAGCTTACTGCGTGGGACAGTCAAGGTTAAGCTGGACAAGGTCGACCTTGGTGTAAAGTCGTTCAGCAAAGGGGATATAGCGGTGCTCAGGCAACCGTCCTACTCGCAGGACTCGGGGCGTGGGTCACGTGGGGGACGTGAAGAAGCTACCGAGTAGAGCGGCGTAAGCCGTGTTGTTAGGTGAGGTTTCAGTGTACTTTCACATGCTTTTTGTGTACGTCCACCGGCCTCCCTCCCTATATACACCCATCCCCTCTTAACAACGCAATCCTAAAACCTACCTCTCCCTTCAAATATATTTTCATATGCCTACGCCAAATTATTTGTAAATTGTGCGGTGCTGTGTTATAATATCTAAACACAAACACATGATACACATTAACAGAGAGGTGAAACGGTTGAAAATATATAACACATTGACACGCAAAAAAGAAGAGTTTGTGCCACAGGTATCGGGAAAGGTAAGCATATACGACTGCGGACCGACTGTCTACAACTATATACACATTGGGAATGCACGCCCCATCTGTGTGCGTGACGTTCTACGCCGTTATCTCGATTACATCGGTTTTGACGTCACATATGTCCAGAACTTCACCGATATTGACGATAAGATTATAAACCGTGCAAACGACGAAGGCGTTGGCTTTCTCGATATTGCAAACCGCTATATAGAAGAATTTTTCACCGATAGCAAGGGGCTGGGCATCAAAAAAGCCGACTACCACCCGAGGGCGACCGACGTTGTTGAGGAGATAATCGAAACCATTACAGCGCTTATCAATAAGGGTTACGCCTATCCGCTTGAGGGAAGTGTCTACTACCGCACACGGAAGTTTGAGGAATACGGCAAGCTGTCCCACATGCCGCTTGAGGAGCTTGAAGCAGGTGCCAGAGTGGACATGAACGACCCGAAGGAAGACCCGCTTGATTTTGTGCTCTGGAAAAACGCAAAGCCGGGCGAGCCTTACTGGGAGTCGCCGTGGGGCAAAGGTAGACCCGGTTGGCATATCGAATGCAGTGCCATGATAAAGAAGACGCTGGGCGACACTATCGACATCCACTGCGCAGGTAGCGACCTTATCTTCCCTCACAATGAAAACGAAATAGCACAAAGCGAGGCGCTGAGCGGTAAGCCATACGCCAACTATTGGATGCATAACGCCATGATAAACGTGGACAGCAAGAAGATGTCCAAAAGTGCAGGAAACTTCTTCACTGTCCGTGACATACAGGAAAGGTACAGCTATGAAGCTATTCGCTTCTTTATGATATCCGCACACTACAGAAGTCCTGTGAACTTCACTGATGTGGGTATGGAAGCGGCGATGACATCGCTTGAGCGCCTCTATACCGCTCGTGAAAACCTTGAATACGCCATAGAAAACGCCACAGACGGGACTGTCGACGACAGCTTCACCGCCGCTGTGGACGGCCACAAAGCAGACTTTTTAACTGCGATGGACGACGACCTAAACACAGCCGACGCACTGGCGGCGCTTTTCAACCTCACAAGAGAGATAAACAGCAAAATCGCCACAATAACACAGGCAGATAAAAAGTCGCTCACCCACGCACTGGAGATATTCGACATGTTCTGCTCTGTGCTTGGTCTGCTCTACAACCGCACCGAGAAAGGCTCGCTGGACAGCGAAGTGGAAGCGCTTATAGAACAGCGTCAGAGGGCGAGAGCAAGCAAGGACTTCAAAACCGCCGATGAAATCCGTGATAAGCTGGCTGCAATGGGCATAACCTTGCTGGACACCCCCGAGGGTGTGCGCTGGAAGAAGGATTAGTAGGGCTCACACAACAATTTTTATTGTCGTTTAACAAACAAACCCCCGACACCGTGGTGTCGGGGGTTTGTACAATTATAATCTTTTCAGAAACTTTATCTACCCTTTACCGCACACAGCAATAGTTCTACTGCCTGCTCAGTGCTGAAGAAAGCAGTATCTATGCAGAGATTGTAGTTACTCACCACACCCCACTCACCGGAGCTTACAAACTCGTAATAGCTTGCACGCTCTTTGTCTATCTTCTGTATCATCTTGCGCATCTCTTTGTCGCCTTTTTCACGGTCGGTAGGCACCTGCTCATAGCACCGCTCAATACGTGCCCCAATGTCAGACGAGTAGATAAATACTTTAAAAGGGTTGAGGTCGGACAGTATTTGGTCGGCACAACGTCCGACGAATACGGCGTTACCCTTGTTCCCCAGCTCCTTTATGATGTTTGTCTGGGCTATTTGAATTTGCTCTATCGGTGTTTGTTGATACATTGCAAAGGAGCGTCCAAATGCGAAGGGATAGCTTCGTGTTACTGACGCTTCGCTGTACTTCTCTATAAACTCGGCAACATACCCTGTTTCCTCCGCCACAGCCTGTATAAGCTGCTTATCGTAGTAGGCATAGTCAAGCGCCTCTGCAAGTTTTAAGCTTATCTCACGACCGCCACTGCTGAATTGTCTGCTAATTGTGATGATATTGTTCATAGTCGATACCTTCCTTTGTTGTTGTTTTAAAATGTTGTGGTTGGAGTATTTTACCTATATTGCACAGGAGCTTAAATCCTGATAGAGCGTATTTCCTTTGAGCTTCTTCCAGCGTACCTCATCGTTGCCGCTGTACCGCCACCCTGCCTACCGTCATGCACAGCTAGCACCAGGTCGGAATTGTCCACCATATAGCGATTGCGAATCATATAGCACTCTCTCGAGTACTCCTCTGTTATTACCTTCACCGCATCGCAACTGCGTAGAAGTGTCCTAAACTCGGCATTTTGAGACTTAAGCCTGCCTGCGTAGGGGATAGCCGCTTCAAGGGTCACAGGGTACTTAACTCTGATATCCGCCACTATGCGTGCGAAAATAAGGTCGACACCCTCGGCAAAACCGCTGATAAAGTGCCTATACCCTCTATCCAGCGCTTGCAAAACCTCCTGTTGCAACAGCTCAGCAACCATTGCTACCTTGTCGGGTGGTATATCACGATGACCTGTGACGCAACATGCCTTTATCATGGCGAAAACCTCCCTTCGTTTAGCGAACACAATAGTACAATAAGTAATAAACATTAAAAAAATACTAATGGTAAAAGTTGTAGCTGCACTTCAGCAAGATTGAGATAGGCAAGGGGACTGCTGATGAGGTTGCGCCGTAGGGTAGGTGTAACAAATACTTTGTAGTTTAATTATACGTTTTTTAGGATGGTATGTAAAGATGTTTTGTAAAATTGGTGATTTGTTTACAAAGATGTATGAAGTTTATGGGGGTTAATGTTGTGGTGGTAGGAGGGTTCGTGGGCGGTTTGCTTTGCGGAGCTTATTGCGTAAACAACGATGTCTGTGTCCTCATCCGCTGTTGTGGTATGCCTCCTGATATTTATGTTTGCCTGCCGCCGGACGGTAGCGTAAATAAGAACGTCCGGGGAATGGCCATGTCGGCTTGCGAGCCGACTAAGAAACGGAAGTCAGCCCCAAAGGCTGACTTCCGTTTCTTTCTGCCCTTTGGGCAGATGGCCATTCCCCGGACGTTCTTATTTACGCTACC
>CAYJIK010000023.1:0-14128 GCA_964370205.1 uncultured Oscillospiraceae bacterium
GAGAAAGCGTTTGAAATCATTGACATTTTCGCAAAGCATGGCGAACAAGCGTCTGTTATTGGCGAAATTCACCCGGGTGACGAGGGCGTAATAATATGCTAGGCGGCAAAATCTCCATTGCAGTACTGGTTTCAGGTGGTGGAACTAACTTTCAAGCGCTGATTGACGCTGAAAAGAGCGGAAATATGCCACACTGTTCCCTTGACCTCTGCCTAGCGTCCGACTCTACAGCGTATGCACTTGAGCGAGCCAAGTCGGCTGATATCGCAATTGAAGTGGTTGATAGGAAACTATTCAAGAGCCGAACATCGTTTTCAGAAGCGGTTTTGGCGGTTTTGAAAGAGAAAAAGGTGCAGGTCATAGTGCTTGCAGGCTTTATGCATGTTTTGACTGCAGAATTTTGCGCTGAGTTTGATGGCAGAATTGTCAACGTGCATCCGTCGTTGATACCGTCCTTCTGCGGAGAAGGGTTCTACGGCTTGAAGGTGCATGAGGCGGCGCTTGAGTATGGTGTCAAAGTCACGGGAGCGACAGTGCATCTGGTGACAGAAGTAGTGGATGGCGGTAGAATTTTGCGTCAAAAAGCTGTGGATGTGTTGGAGGGGGACACCCCCGAGACGTTGCAGCAGCGTGTGATGCGTGAAGCTGAGTGGGTTATACTACCGCAGGCTGTAAATGAACTTTGCGGAGAAATTTTGAAGAAAAATATGTAATTTGCGGACTGAAATATAATTTGAATGTTGATTTGAGAGGAAAATAAGGATGAAGAGAAGAGCACTTATAAGTGTCAGCGACAAAACCGGGATAGTGGAATTTGCAAAAAAACTTGCAGAACTTGGCTTTGAGATAGTGTCCACAGGCGGTACTTCTACTTTGCTAAGCCAGAACGGAGTATCGGTGACAGGCGTGTCCGACGTAACCGGCTTCCCCGAGTGCCTGGACGGCAGAGTCAAGACCATGCACCCGAATATCTGCGCAGGTATTCTGGCGATGAGATCCAATCCCGAGCACATGGATCAGCTGAAAACGCTTGATGTCACCCCAATTGACGTGGTGGTCATCAACCTTTATCCATTCAAAGCGACCATTTCCAAGCCTGAAGTCACACTAGAGGACGCTATTGAAAATATCGACATTGGCGGCCCGACGATGCTTCGTTCAGCGGCGAAGAACTGGCAGGACGTTGCTGTTATTGTTGACCCTGCAGACTATGCGACTGTCATTGACGGTCTGAAACAGGGCGAAATACCACGTGAGAAGCGTTTTGAGCTTGCGACGAAGGTGTTTTCACACACTGCCGCTTATGATGCGATTATCGCAAACTACTTTCTCCAAACAACAGGTGAGCAGTTTCCCGAAAAGCTGACGCTAACCTACGAAAAGGTCAGTGGACTGCGCTACGGTGAGAATCCGCATCAGAGTGCGTCCTATTACCGTGAGCCACTTTCGGACAGCGGAAGTATCACAAATGCTACTCAACTCTGGGGCAAGGAGCTGTCTTACAACAATATTAATGACGCCGCCGCCGCTTTAGACGTCTTAAAGGAGTTTTCAGACGAGAAAGCTGTCGCTGTTGCTATCAAGCATATGATACCGTGTGGTGTCGGTGTGGGTGAAACGCTGTTCGATGCTTACATGACCGCTTACAACTCGGATCCCGTGTCCATTTTTGGGGGGATTGTGGCGCTGAACAGTGCGGTTGATGTTAAAACTGCTGAGGAATTGTCGAAAATCTTTCTTGAAATCGTTATAGCGCCGTCCTTTGATGATGATGCTCTGGATGTCCTCAAGAAGAAGGCGAATATTCGCTTACTTGAGCTTCCTGACTGTGCAAAGCCTGTTTCCACTGAAAACAAGACAGCTCACATGATTTCAGGTGGACTTTTGCTCCAAAATGCGGACAATATCGTTTTGAACGAGAACGATATTAAGGTGGTTACCGACCGTGCACCCACCGACGACGAGATGAAGTCGCTGGTTTTGGGCATGAAGGTTGTGAAAAACGTAAAGTCTAACGCTATAGTGCTTGTTAGCGAGAATGGGACAGTCGGCGTAGGTGGTGGGCAAACCAACCGCATTTCTGCGTTGAACATTGCACTCGGCTACGCAGGTGATAAGGCAAAAGGTTCAGTTCTAGCTTCTGACGCATTTTTCCCCTTCTCTGACTGCGTCGAACTCGCTGCAAAGGCAGGTATAACCGCCATTATTCAGCCGGGCGGCTCTATTAAGGATAGTGAAAGCATTGAAGCGTGCAATAAAGCCGGCATCGCAATGGTGTTCACAGGTGTTCGCCACTTTAAGCACTAAAGTTAAAAAACCGCCCATGTCGCTGATGTGGGCGGTTGCTATAATACCGCTGAATTTTACGTTCAGGAGTAGATTTCGTCAAAATTGTATCGGAAAGGGTTTTGAAATATGAAGATTGCTATAGTTGGACAAGGTGGACGTGAACATGCCATTGTTAGGGCGCTCAGTGGCAAAGGTCACACTCTGCTTGCAATGCCGGGGAACGGCGGAATTTCAATGCTTGCCGAATGTGTCCCGATAGCGGCGACTGATGTTGAGGGTGTTGTAAAATATTGCTCTGCGAATGCAGTCGATTATGTGGTTGTAGCGTCGGACGATCCACTTGTGCTTGGAATGGTGGATGCACTTTCCGCTGTCGATATACCTGCATTTGGGCCGTCAAAAGCGGCCGCGCAGTTGGAGGGGAGTAAAGGGTTTGCAAAGTGGTTTATGCAGAAATATGGCATTCCGACTGCTTCAAGCCATAGTTTCACCGACATAAATGATGCTATTTCGCATATTGAAGCTTTGGAAGACTACCCCACCGTCATAAAGGCGGATGGTCTTGCTCTAGGAAAAGGGGTTATAATTGCGGCTGACAAAGGTGAGTCTCTGACCGCAGTACGTTCGATGTTAGAGGGTGGTGCTTTTGGAGAAAGTGGCAAGAAAATCCTCGTTGAGGAGTTTATGGTAGGGACTGAGATGTCAATTTTGGCATTTTGTGATGGAAAAACTGTCCGACCTATGATTTCGGCTAAGGATCACAAACGTGCTCTTGACGGCGACAAAGGTTTGAACACCGGGGGGATGGGGACAATAGCGCCACATCCACTCTACACCGAAGAGTTAGGTGAGCGATGCCTGCGTGAGATAATGTTGCCGACCATTGAAGGTATGGCTAAAGAGGGGATGCCTTTTAAAGGTTGCCTTTACTTTGAACTGATGTTGACGGCTTCAGGGCCGAAGGTGCTTGAATACAATTGTCGGTTCGGCGACCCCGAAGCGCAGGTTGTATTACCACTGCTGAAAACCGACCTCCTTGACATAATGCAAGCTTGTACGAACGGAACGCTATCTGAAACTGCTGTTGAATGGCAGAATTATGCCGCCGCGTGTGTGATTATGGCAAGTGGGGGCTACCCCGAATCCTATTCCAAAGGTTATGAAATATGTGGACTTGACGACAAAGGCGAGCATGCTGATGCTATTGTCTATCACGCCGGGACTGTGTATAAGGACGGAAAGTTTCTCACATCGGGGGGGCGTGTCCTGGGCATTACAGCTACTGCGCCGAGTTTGGAAGAAGCATTACAGAAGGCTTATGGAGTGATTGGTGAGATTTCGTTTCAAGATGCGTTTTGGCGAAAAGATATTGGGATTACTAATTAGAGTAGAATGTGAAACGGCGGTATGCTCTGCATACCGCCATTTTTCTTTTTGAAAGTAAGCCCCTACAAATCCTGTATACTCATCTTCTCCATCTGCGTGTTTTTCCTGATCTGTTCACGGCAGGCGGCGTAGATGACGAGGAGTATCGCTGTTGGGATGTTGTAGAGTAGGAATACCACCGCCACTGTCCCCAATGTAGCTAGTGTATCTGACGTTGTGGGCGATGTTGCGATCTGTTCGCCGGACTGCTCTACCCAGCTGCCGTCCTCCGCTCGGTAGCTGAGCGAAGCTTCGGCGGAATAACTACCTAATGCGGCGACATTCATAACTGCCAGTAGTGAAAACATCAAGCATATCAGGGGCAAGAGTAGCCCCAACCACTTGTTCTGTCGTTTGGACAGGAAAATTTGCAGTAGGACAGTGCAGATAAGCATGACGGCAAAAATGATAACTTTAATCATTATATTAGCTCCTTATACGGTTGTTAATGTGTTTGAAACTCAGTTTTGGAGAGTTAAATGCTATTCTTATTACGGATTTTCTCTTTGAACAGTTGCTTTAGCTCTGAAATTGACAGTGAACTTTCGCTGTAACTGGTGCATTATTATTCGCCATTTAGCCGTTTATATTCTTGTATCAGAAGTTTTGCCGTTTCAAAGTCGACTTTGTCATCGATTGCAAGCTTCTTTATCAGTGAAATGTACGGTTCAGCAGGGGTTTGGTCGGCTATTTGTATCTTTTGGATTAGTTTATCAAGCCGTAGACGGACAGTCGGGTAGGTGACGCTGTAGCTACCTGCCATCTCTTTGAGCGACCCGGAGGCGAGTACAAACTTCTTTATAAAAGTGACGTCTTCTTCGTCCAATCCGGACAGCCAGTTTGGTAGTGTTTCTATAGCCATATTTACCTCCTTGTTTTAATAATATTAATATAACATTTAATAATACTAAAGTCAATAGTAATGTTTGCTTTAATTTGCTGTTGTCGTGTCATGATTTGGCAGTGTGATTCGGGGTAATGAAAAAGCGACAACGAATTTTGTTCGTTGTCGCTTATATGTTTGTCTTTATCCCTTGTGCTCGTCGGCATCCATCTTTAGGAGGTAGAAGTTGAAGGTGTAGCGTGAGTTGTCGCTGTCCGAGTAGTAGAGGTTTTGCATTCGCTTCATTACCATTCGAGCCACTTCGTAGCTTTCGACATTCGGCAGAAGTAGTGCATACTGATTTAGGCTGTACCGTGCGATGGTGTCACCACTGCGGAGGTTGCTCTGTATCAGTCCGCTGAGAGCCTTCATCGCTTTGTCTGTTTCGATAGGGTTTAGGTCCTTCATGCCGATGCTCTGAATGCTGACAATGGCGAGGAACATCGGGACATCCTGCCTGCGCAGGTTTCTCATGTAAAGGCTGTAGATATCACGGAATATCGAGTAGTCACAGACAAACGCACCGTCATTCTCCGAATCCGCCTGCTTCAGCTCCGCATAAATCTTCTCAATGGTTGATTCGGAGTTTTTAACCTCCATTATCAGCTGTTTGTAGAAGTTTAGTATAGCGTCGGACGGCTTAATGCCGAGGTGGGTGTAGTGTAGGTCGGTAACGTTTTGGTACTGGCTGAGCGCTTCTTTGCTCTTGCCGATCTTCATAAGTGCCTGCATCAGCTCGATGTTTATGAGTGAGTCGAACACGTCGATTTCAAGGGCGTTTTTACATACCCTAATAATCTGGTTGTAGTCGCTCGCATCGTTTAGAAGACGTATATAATGGTATACCGTTTCGAGGTAGAGGTTGCGGTAGTAGTAAGACTTAGGAGCAACCCATACACTTATCCCCGAGTTTACCAGCACATCACTGTCGTACATCAGCATGACTTCGTCAAACATTGAACGAGTTTCTTCGGTGAGTACCGTCACGGGGGCAAGCCTTTTGCATAGCTCTTCTATATGAAAGATGTCTATTTTACAGTCTAGTTCGGGATTCCAGAGGTATGCCCCACGCTTTGTGACAATTGCGCTGTCCAGCCCCATATCCGCAAGGTCTTTACGGAGCCTACTGACCAGTGTTTTGAGTGAATTTTCAAAACTGAGCTCGTCACTGCCGTTCCACAACACGTCAATCAGGTTGCCGATGGACACCGGCTTATCTTTATTGATAATGAGGTATTCAAGTAAAAGAATCTTCTTCGGTGAATGCTTTAGCCTGCTTGCTATGTCAACTCCATTTACAATCAGCTTGAATTCACCTAAAAGGAAAATCTCAACAATCGGTTGTACACTCATAGTGTGAACCTTCCTTTCTTTTTGGTGCGATGATATTGTTTTTAACGTTTGTTAATCTCGTGATTACGAGTCTAATTTTAAGAGATAGTAGTTAAACCCGAAACTTCGATGTTGAGGTTCGTTATAAAAACTCATCTTTATGCGCTCCATTATAAACTCACACACTTCACGCTCATACACAGCAGGTAGCATTACAGTACACTGCATAAGCCCGTACTGTGAGACAACGTCACCAATTCGCAGGTTGTCTTTCAAATTCTCCAACAATCTGCGCATCAGCTCGTTTATGTCAAACGGATTTGTGTGGGATTCATTGTCAAGCTCTATTGTTATGGTAGCAAGAAATATAGGTATGTTAATCCTTTGCAGGCTGCGCCTATACATGGAGTAAAGGTCGCAGAACACAGAGTAGTCACAGATGTAGGCGCCCTTTTTGTCGCCTGACTCGCCTGCTTCGCTGTGCTCTTCAAGTTTTTGCTGGAGTTCCTCCGCTACCGCTTTGAGGTTTGGCCCTCGTCTCACTATTTCACGGTAGAGATTCATCATCTTTTCGGTGGATTCCATACCTATATAGTCACTACCCAACTGAACCGTGTTTCGGTAGTGTACCATAGCATCGTCATCGTTTCCTTTTTGCATCAGTGCAAGAGTCATGTCCATGTTAAGCGGCAACTCCACTGAAGCGGTAGAGAGGGTAGCTTTGCTGACCCTTATAATGTCATCATACAATTGGTTTTTCGCCAGCAGTGATATATAAAGCTTCATGGTGTCAACGTAAAGTGACTTGTAATATTCTGCTCTTTGGTCCACAAACTCCTTGATTTCCGAGTCGTCTAAAAGTTCTCCGCGGTAGATGTGGAGCGCTTCTTCAAACATCGCCCGATTTATAGGTGAGAGATCGGTACTGCCGCTAAGTTGGGCGTGCAAATCACTCAGCCTGTAAATATCAATGTAATGGTCGGGTGAAACATTCCATATATACTTACCGCTACGGTTGGTGATAACATTTTTAAGCCCCATATCCGCAAGCTCTTTTCTAAGTCTGCTTACCAGAGTCTTGAGGGAATTCTGCGGATTAGAGTCAGTGTCGTCTTTCCAAATTATCTGCGTCAACATTTCGGTTGAGGCACCTTTTTCTCGGTTAACAAAGAGGTATTGTAGCAACAGCAACTTTTTTGCGGACATTTTAAGCTTTGGTGATATGTCTCTGCCGTTTACAATAATCTTAAATTCACCCAGCGTGAATACTTCCACAGTAGTGATGGGTTGCACCTCCTTTGTGCTATTCTTGCCTGCTATACCGGTGCTCGGTTCAGGCAGTATTTCGGTTGTAATTACGATTTACCTGTGTATAGTCTTACAAGTAATATCATTGTAACAAATTAAAAGTAAAAAAGCAACCTGTTTTTTCTAAAAAGTTTAACTTTTTGTGAAAAGTATATGTAAACGCCATAGCGGTGACGTAAAAAATGTATATGATTTTACTGTCTGGACAGCTTGTTTTTGCCGAATATACCGCATTTTAGCGTGTGTTTTGACCATTGCAGTTACTGCAAAAAAAGCGGTAGATGTTACCTGCAAATAAAACAGTTGCTTTTTGTAACATCTTGAAGTATAATATGGTTCTAACTCGTAGGTGAAATTATCTGCTTGCGACGCAACAGTTTTGATTTTTGACAACACTATTCTATAGATACTAGGTTATTATACATAATGACAGCTTTTGCTATCTAACACAGTGCAATGTGACAATTAGCTGTTTTTCTTGTTTTTTACATTGTTTTCTCTTGTAAAACTACTGGGAATGTTTTATAATACTTCTAATTACACATTTGCTTATATCATCCCATTGTAGCTGTATTTTAAGTTGACCGTGTCCGCTCGATTATGTGCGGGCTTCTCTGTACTTCTTGTACTTTGCGTGCTTTTGGAACAGGGTGGCGAATGTCAACTATATAGGAGGATTTTATTCTTGATGAAACGACGAAATGTATTAACATTTGCCGTTTTACTGATTTTGCTTTTAGGTATGGTAGGTTGTGACGATGTTCCGCTGCTTCAGAGTAGTGTTGCTCCGCCCTCCTCGGTTAGCGTGACTCCCGATTTCCCCAGCCCGACCGGTACAGTTCCTCCCGAACCTACCGAGACGGCTGCCCCCACTCCTACCGTCGAGCCGAGCGAAGCGCCACCCGAGCCGACTGTGTCTGTCACGCCTACGTCGGTGGAGAGCAGTCCGCCTACTCCGACACCTACCCCCACTCCGACTCCAACTCCGACACCGCCACCTGCACCGCTTAGGGACTCTACGCCGTATGCGTACACACCTTCAGCGTCAGGCAGTAACGTGAAGAGGGGTAACTCGTCGACACTGGACATATCCAATGTGTCGGAGGGGTATATGATGATGAAGTACAGCGGTAGTGCTAAAACAGTAAAAGTGCAAATTTTCTTTAACGGATCTAAAGATGCGTACACCTATGACATATCTACAAACGGCAGTTATGACACCTTTCCGCTGTCACTGGGGAGCGGTTCGTATGTCGTGACAGTCAACGAGCTTACAAACCCATCAGCAAACAAGTACGCCGTGGTGGATAGTTTCTCTTTTCAGGCGAGTGTCACAAACTCGTTCGGGGCGTTTTTGTACCCTAACAAATATGTACAATTCACAGCAAATTCAGCGTTTCTACCGCTTTCACAGCAGATAGTTGCAAACGCTTATACCGATATTGACGCAATAAACGCAATCTTTGACTATGTAACCACCAACATATCGTATGATTTCGACTTTGCCGCAAGCGTTACCACGTTTTATATACCGAACATTGATACTGCACTCAGCACAGGCAAGGGGCTATGTTTCGACTATGCCGCCGCTATGACAGGTATGCTACGTGTGCAAGGAATACCGACCCAGCTTATACTCGGTTACGCAGGTACCGCATACCACGCTTGGATTAACGTGTACACCCCTGAGACGGGGTGGATAAACGGTGCGATATACTTTGACGGTGTAAACTGGATTCGCATGGACCCCACCTTTGAGTCTACAGGCGGCGGAAGTGCGGCGGTGACACAGTACGTGGGTGACGGTAAAAATTATAACGCTATGTACTTTTACTAAGCTAAGAGTGAAAAGCTAATGTGTTTTCTTCGAAGACTTATAATATAGTATAGGGGACGAAGATAGCATACGAGATAACAGACTATGAAAGGAATGGTCACAGCTATGCAAAATCAGATGAACGGCGTGGGAGCAAAGGCTAAGAGCTTTAAGAAGCTCACCTCCTCGGAGCTGACATACTTTTTTGAGCAGATATCGGTGTTCTCAAACAGTGGTATAGCCACGTGGGAGAGCCTGTCCATAATCGCAGACAACACGCCGGAGGGTAAGCAGAAGGAACTGTTTGCCACCGTGTTTGACCTTGTGTCGGGAGGGATGCATCTTTCAGTGGCACTAAGGGAGTGTGGAGGTTTCCCCGATTACGCACTGGGCATGATAGAGATAGGGGAGCAGACAGGACGACTGCAGGAAGTGTCCTCTGCGCTTGCTGATTATTACAAGGACAAGGACGTGCTGTCCCAGAGCATACGCTCGTCGGTGACATATCCGCTTTGTATGTCGGCGATGGTGCTGGTGGTTATATTTGTGCTACTTGTGCAGGTTATGCCTGTGTTTGAGCAGGTGTTTGCACAGCTTGGGCTTGCGCTTAATCCTGTGTCCTCTTTCCTACTGGATATAGGCACGGCGATGAACAGCTATACTATTATAATACTATCGGTTGTGGCGGCTTTAGTGGTGATATACTTTATAATGCGCACCACCGAGGGTGGCAAACGGACACTCGCTAAGCTGTACGGCAAAGCGCCGTTTACAGGTAAGCTGTTTGAAGCGGAGAATGTCAACCACTTTGCGTTTTCCATGTCACTGATGGTGGGGAGCGGTATAGACACGCTGAGCGCACTCGAGTTTTCCCGTGACATCACAGGTAGTGACGCGATACGTGCAAAGATACAGAGAGTTATAGACGAATTTGACAAAGGTGTAAGCCTCGCTGACGCTATTATAACAAGCGGAATATTCAGCACTGCCTACACAGGTATGCTGGTGGCAGGCATGAGAAGCGGCACGGTGGACAGCATGTTTATGTCCATCGCCGAGCGTTATCATATCGAGGCACAGCGGTATACACAGCGGTTACTGTCGATAATAGAGCCTACACTGGTAGCGATACTGTGTATAGTGGTGGGGATGGTAATGCTATCCGTTATGCTACCGCTCACAGGTATACTGGCAGGTATGTAGTACATAGACACAGATATAGCAACCTCCAAAGACGGCGGAAAGGAAGGCACGCATTATGACAACTGTTAAAGATAAAGCTTTAAAGGTACTGACAAGCGGACTGTTTTGGTCACTGCTGTTTTTCTCTGTCGTGGTGGTGTCAATAGTGCTGGCGGTGGACAGCGTGTCCGAGTCGGTGACAGTTCAGCAGCTTGAACTAATCGAGACCGCCGCAGTGCGCAGTGCCGTGCAGTGTTACACCCTTGAGGGCGTATACCCTGTGGATTTACAGTATTTAATAGACAATTACGGTTTTTACTACGACAGCGAAAACTTCGTTGTACACTATAACAATTTAGGCGGAAACCTTCTGCCGGACATTGCGGTGTTTTATATTGGCGGGGACAGTGAAGATGTCCCCGAGGTGGAGAGTACACCGCCTGTGGGAGCGCCGTCGATGTTCCCGGGGTTGTAGGTTTCGACAAATATTATGACGCCGGTTTAGTTTTGGAAAGGAGATGAGGTCATGCAGTATCGAAAGAGCCACACCATTGATATATTCTTTGTCGTCAGTTTATTTGCGTTGTATGTACTCAGCTCCCTATTCTTATCCGTTATAGGGGCAGATGTCTACCGAGAAAACGTCACACTGTCCGAGGCAAACTACAACGTTAGGACATCTGTGCTGTACCTGACCGAAAAGGTACGCCAAAATGAGACCGGCGGCGATGTCCGCTCTGACAGCTTCGGAGGACATGACGCACTCGTCCTCAGCGAACACTATAACGGCAACACCTACGAAACGTGGATCTACATAGAGGACGGTTACCTTTGCGAGGTGTATCTGGCGGCGAACGTGTCCCCCATGCCGGGTATCGGGCAGAAGATTATGGAAGTGAACGCACTCACAGTCACAAGCGACAACATGGGACTGCTCACTATAGGCATAACGGACAAAAACGACAACAGCTACAGCTCCCGAGTGTATCTTGAGTGTTTTGATGGGGGTGGCGACAATGCAAACTAGCATGAGCAATTCTAAAACACGCTACTTTTTAATAGAGATTATTATAAACTGTCTTATATTTGCGATTTCTGCCGCTGTCTGTCTGGCGCTGTTTGTGAACGGCTTTATTGAAAGTCGTGACAGCAGGGCGCTGTCCGTCGCTGTACTGGAGTCGCAGAGTGTAGCTGAAACAATAAAGGCAACGTCAGGCGACACCGAAAAGCTAGCAGAGCTACTCGGCACATCTCCCGACGGCGAAACGCTAAAGCTCCACTACGACAGCGACTGGGCGAGAACCGATGCGCCTAACATCGCATATACTCTCACTGTGACACAAGATATGACCGATAATATGTTGACGGCGACAGTGCAAGTAACTGACGAAAACGGTACACTTATATACAGCCTGGATGTTGTAAAGTATTTGGGCGGTACAGGGGGTGGAAGCGATGCAGGAGCGTAAAAACGTAGTAGCTACAGGGGTTATCTCGCTTATCACGTTTTTCACTGTACTACTGCTTACATCTCTATCCTTTTTGATACTGTCCACCGCACGCACCGACAGTGAGCTTGCCGTCAAGACAGCGGAGGCGGTTACACAGCATTACACGGCTGATAGAGAAGCGGAGGTTACGCTGTTTGAACTTCACTCGTGGTATAGAGAGAGTGGAGGGCTTACAGCAGAGCAGTTAAAGGACAAGGGCTTTACACTGCTGACAGATGAAGAGTTTGACGGCGTAGTGGTGGAATACACAGTGCCGATAAATGATAAGAAGGACCTATATATAAAGGTAGGGTTCCCGACGGGGAAAGATAGCGTGGAACGACTGAGCTGGAAAGCTGTGTCCCGTCCCACCCAAACAGAGAGCACAACGCCGCTTTGGGGTTAAGGACATAATTCCACTATCCCAAAGTGAAGGGCGCTACTGTTATTAGAGAGTTTTCACGCTCAATGGGCGCTTCTAAGTACAGGGGGATTTCGCCTGCTGTGACAGTTGATTTAGGGCGCACCAAATGAGCTTTTAGAAATTTCAATTAAACACTGCATTTTTAAAAAATGCTTAAACTATTGATCTACTGACAACGGCAGAACAATAGTGTAAGATTTTGTTTTTTAGTCATCAAAGCAGTTGAGAACCAATCAGTTATAATAATATAGTATACCGTTCGTATTAACCACAAACCATCGTGAAAGGAATGTTTAACAATGGATGTATTAAACGAAAGATCCACTTTCGACGTGCCTGCGCTTTTAGGCGATATGGTAAAGAAAAATGCCGTCGATATCTTCTTCGTGGCAGGACGTCCCATAAGCTTCAAATCTAAACAACGCATTGAAGTGGTCGGCGACAAGCCCCTCCTTCCTGCCGACACCGAAACGCTTGTGCTGGAAATATACAAGCTTGCCGGCCGTGACTCTAAGATAGTGTACGACCGTGGCGACGACGACTTCTCCTTTGCTGTAAAGGGGGTTGCACGTTTTCGTATAAGTGCCTATAAACAGCGTGGTTCTTTCGGCGCTGTTATACGTGTCGTGGCGTTCTCCCTGCCAAATCCGCAGGAGCTCCACATTCCACCCGAGATACTGGCACTATCCGAGAAGCAAAGAGGTTTGGTGCTGGTGACAGGTTCGTCCAGCAGTGGTAAGACCACCACGCTAACCTGTGTGCTCGACGAGATAAACCAAAAGCGTCCTGCACATATTATTACACTCGAAGATCCTATAGAATATCTCCACAGCCACAAGCAGAGCATCATAAGCCAGCGTGAGATATTCCTAGATACAGGCGGCTACCCCATCGCTCTCCGTGCCGCACTACGTCAAAGCCCCGATGTTATACTGATAGGTGAGCTTCGTGACGAAGAAACTATAAAAATTTCCCTCACCGCCGCAGAGACAGGTCACCTCGTCTTCTCGGCACTCCACACGCTCGGTTCGGCAAACTCCATAGACCGACTGGTGGACACTTTCCCCTCAAATCAGCAGAACCAAATTCGTATGCAGCTCTCAATGGTGCTGCAAGCGGTGGTGTGCCAACAGTTGGTGCCCACCATCGACGGCGGCGTTATGCCTGTGTTTGAAATAATGCACTGCAACAACGCCATAAGAACACTTATAAGGGACGGCCGTACCCATCAGATAAATTCCATCATCCAATCCTCCGGTTCGGAAGGTATGGTAAGCATGGACACAAGCCTCGCAAACCTTTACAAGCAGGGAGTTATCACAAAGGAAACGGCCGTAACTTATAGCCTTACCCCTGCGTTTCTGCTGCGGCAGATTGAACGTGGGGAGGTGAGGAAGTAATAGCCCTCTCGTGGTTACATATTAGGGATTAACGTTTTGAGGTTACCATTAGATAACTATGTTTACTATCAAATACACGGCAGTTTAACAAAGTTGTCCGGTAAATTGTTGTGAATTGTGGCCATATAAGCGCTGTAGTGCCGGAATACACGTCATGTTCACTAATTCACGAACTCCTAACACCCTTTGATTTGTGCAAAACGTCAAAGTTGCAAAAAGACACCTAAAAAAGCTAAAAAAGTGGCTCCAGGTAACTGAAATGTAACCTTGGCGTTGTATAATGTAAATGTAACAGAGAGAAACTCGGCTATGAACTATTCAGAAAGGAAGGTAATATGGAAAGAACATCAAACGGGCACTCTTGGAAATCAAGACTGTTGAGCATCGTTCTGGCGCTGGCGTTGATGGTATCCAATGTTGCTATGCCAATACAGGCGATAGCGGCAAGCGGAAACCTAAATCCACCAACAACCGAAGCTCCCTCCGTGCCCGAAACAACACAAGACCCCCAGGGAACACCTGATCCTCAGGGAACACCTGAACCAACAGGTACACCTGAACCTCAGGGAACACCTGAAC
>CAYJIK010000023.1:14228-23668 GCA_964370205.1 uncultured Oscillospiraceae bacterium
CCTCAGGGAACACCTGAACCAACAGGTACACCTGAACCTCAGGGAACACCTGAACCAACAGGTACACCTGAACCTCAGGGAACACCTGAACCAACAGGTACACCTGAACCAACAGGCACACCTGATCCGGAGGGCACACCCGATCCGGAAACAACAACACCCGGCGGTACCGATGCCGACCCCGATAAGGTTGACACCACCACAGATGGAGGAGTGAACACCACCACAGATGGTGGAGTTACAACAACCACACCGGACGGCGTTGATACCACAACAACAGGAGGTGCGGAGGCACCGACTACGGTAAAGATTGATGCAGCCGAAGCAGGAATATCAATGTTCGGCGGCAACTTCCTTGTATCGAACATAATGTTCAACAGCTTAACCAAAACATATACATATGACGGTTCGTTGTTTGTAACTTATTTCGCTGAAGATACGACTACTATACTGAAAGAGAATGTAGTCTATTATGAGGGAGACACAATCTCTTACCCCGGGGCAGAACCCACAAAGGAAAACCACAAATTCGTAGGTTGGGTTGATGCTCAAGGTGAAGCGGTTAATTTTGCATATGGCACAATGACCGATGACCCTTCAGATTACAAACCCACATTCTACGAAGTGTATCCTAAGTTTGAAAAACTGGAAAGCTACGATATCACAATTGAATTTCTTGATAAGACAGATTATGATGAAGTTTATCCGATGTACGTAGCATCAGTTACAGGTGGCGAATTCACTTACGACCTACCTTCTCTTGGCGGAACAGCCGAATTAAGCTTTAACACTTATGGCGCTAAACTGGAAAACGGCACAATAACCATTCCTGATGTAGTTACGGCGGCAAATTCCGAAGCGGATGCAATAGGTGAAATAGGTCTAATAGTTTTAGTCACTATCACAAACGATCAGGTTACCTACACGGTAGAGCACTTAAAGCAAAACCTTGACGGCACATACCCTGAAAGCGGAGAAACTGATACTTTTAACACTCCAGCAGGTACTTATGTAACCGCAGGTGAAGCGGAAGCAAAGGACTACGAAGGCTTTACCATGATATCCGGCACAGTAGGCGGCGATGCTACCAATGATCTTGTGTTGACACTAAAGTACGAGAGAAACACCGTACACATGAACTTTAACACAGGTAAAGACGGCAGCACCATAGAGTCTATCACAGGACTTTACGGCGCAAAAGTAGACGATATTGCTGAACCCACCAGAACAGGTTACGACTTTGTTAAATGGGATCAAGACATACCTACAACAATGCCTACAGAAGACACCACCTACACAGCAGTATGGGAAGGAATGCCAGTAAACTACACTGTGGTTTATTGGTTGGAGACTCCGGATGCTGTACCCGGTGTAGCAATGAATGAAACCCAAAAAGCTGACACTGACAACTATAGTTTCTACTACCAAGTTGATAAGACAGCTAAAGCAGGCACAACTCTAGGCAATAGCGACCTTTCCGATGCCCCTACCAACCCTCTTTACACAGAAAAGGGAGACGGCAACGGAAATAAGGTTGACGCAAACCTCGACCCAATGCTTTACTCCACCTATAGTCATAACGACCAAGGCGTAAAGGTGATTGAGGGCGATGGTTCAACCGTAATAAATGTTTACTTCACACGTAATCTTTATACGATAAAATTTGACACAGATGGTGTCGCAACGATTTTGGATCGTAAGCTTACCATTGGTGGCAAGGAATATCGTAATGGAGACGAAGGTGAACAATACGTTCTCAAAGCAAAGTATGAAGAAGATATCGAAGCACGTTGGCCAGCTTATGGTGTTGCTACGCTTACAACCGCATTTAATAGTAAACTGACAATCTACGGATGGAAACTACCTAGCGATTCTTCAACTTTTGTAAGTAAGAGATATACTTTAACCGAGAATATGATACCTGATAGCGGCACTTCTCATACTGCGACTATATCTACAGGCTCTGACGGAAGCTCTACTGTAAAGTACTTCCTTGAAAATCTTCCCGATCAAACTGGAGGCACTCAAAAGGGAGATAAATATTATACAGAGTATACACCGTTTACCCAGAAGGTACCATCCACTGGGTTGGGTGCAAAAGAAATTGAAGGCGCAGTTCACAAGTATACCGACAATAAAGGCCAAACCACCAGTTTCTACTACGACCGTATATCATACATACTAACCTTCAACCCGAAGGGCGGTACAGTAATAGATGGCACTGAAACCGTTCTATTTGGCGACAAAGTATCAAACCACAAGCCTGCTGATCCGATCCACCCACAAGGTTATAACTTTGAAGGATGGTATTCGGACGAAGGCTACAATGTAGAGTATAACTTTACAACCGGCACAATGCCAAACGCAAACCTAATGCTATTCGCTAAGTGGGATATCCCCACCTACACCGTTACATTTAATCTAAACGGCGGTTCGGGTGATGATACCACACAGACAGTCGAAAAAGGCTATTCAGCTATTAAACCTGCCGACCCAACCAACGGCAACATGATCTTTGATGGTTGGTTCACAGATGCAGATGTAGAATATAGCTTCGGCAGTCAAGTGAATGGCAATATCAATCTAACAGCAAAATGGGTAAGCCCCACAAACCTAAGCTACACTGTAAAGCATGTGTTTAGCGGCAGTGAAAGCAACGCTATACTCACACAGACGTATACAGGTAAAACTCTTGGCGATGAAGTAACAGCTAACGCATTCAGCACATCTGAACTGATCGCAAGAGGCTGGGCACCCAAAATGTACGTGGCAGACGTAACAGAACAAACCGAAACAATCGAAGACGGAAGTCTGGTTATCACTTTCAACTACACAGTAGCTGAAAAAATCAAGTTTACAGTTAAGTATGTAGACGAAGTTACAAAGGAAGTGATAAGCTCAACGGATTACACAACATCAAACAGTAAATTGACCGTTAATGCACTGACCACAATAGACGGTTACACACTGGCAGATGGCGAAGACTATCAGAAGGTAGTTGACGTTCTTGAAAATGGTAGCAAAGATGTAGTGTTTAACTACAAAGAAGTGGTAACAGGCAAGACTTCATACCTAGTAAAGTACCACCTGATGAACAACGGTAGCATTGTTAAAGATTGGACCGATTCAGTCAACGTTGACGTTGGTGAACTTGTAACAATTAATGCAAATGACAAACTACCTGCCGGATACGAAGTGTATCATTCTATGATGGAAAACACTCCCGGATATCAGGGCGAAGGTTCAGTAGCAGAACCATACACAGGCGTGTTTAAAATAACTTTTGCAGATAGTGCAAACAATATCGTTCGTGTATACTACAATGCAACCCACACATGGAACTTCTACGACCACACAGGCGCACCAATTGATGGCCTAAGCGCATATGACGCAGATGGCGATCTAATAACTGAGCTACCTGGATATAGTGAATCAGGTTACACTGCTGGCACTGATTACACAACATTTGATGGTTGGTTCAGCGGATTTGGAACAGATGGCGGAAATTCAATAGTTTACAATTCCGGGACAGCGAATATCAAAGCTTACGCTAAGGTAAGCCATACAGTTACTTTCCAAGATGCTGATGGCAATTCCATACTAGACACAGACACCACAAGCTCCTACTACATGCCTCTTGAAAATGGCGGTGGTATGGCCGTGAATGGAAATGCAACTTTCAACGGTACACTTCCCACAGGCTTTACACACTGGGAAGATGAAAACGGTACTAAGTTTGATCTTACTACAGAAATCACCAAACCCACAGTGCTAAAGGCAGTGGTAAACGAGCTAGAAGACGTAACAGGTGAAGTGGACCAAGACTATAGCGGTAACAGCATTACAGTCGACGGCAAAACTTTCACCAAAACCTACGACGGCCTAGCGCTTTCCACAGACGACCTAACTTTCGCAGCGGTTGACACTACCGGTGATCCAATCGATGGCGCAACAGTTACAGTGGTTAATGGTCCTGTGACAATAACCAACGTAGGAACTGAAACCTTTAAGGTTGAAGTTGCTATGAACGGCACAACCACAACTTTTGATGCAGATTTCACACTTGAAATCACAGCACGTGAAATCAAAGTTACAGCAGTTGATGCAAAGTTTGTATATGATGGCAGTGCACACACAAGTGAAGCGGCTATCGTATCAAGCGGCACACTGGTAAGCGGACACAAGCTAACAGTTACAATGACTGACGCAAGTACAATAACAAATCCCGGCGAGAAAGATAACGTTATTGAAACTGTAACAATCAAAGACGCTAACAACACTGACGTAACACGCAACTACAGCTACGGCACAACGTTAAACGGCACACTAACTGTAACAGATGCCACCATAGGCGATAAAGTTGAGGTTACAACTGAGACAGGTATAGACCCTGAAGGTCTAATCGACATCTCAGGAGATAACAAAACTATCAGCAAAATCTATGATGGCACAGAACTCTCCACAGACGACCTAGAATTTGATGTTCAGGGTATCGACGGAGAAACAGTAGTGGTGGGAACAGTAGATGCGAATGACGTATTTAGCCCGGGAACTGTGTCTATCGAAGATTACACAGCAAGCGGCGCAGAATTCGCTATCCAAGTTTCCAAAACAGGCTACACCACAAAGGTTATCGAAGGCTTTAAGCTGGAGATTGATAAGCGTGATGTAACCATAACAGCAGCAAGCGTATCTGCTAACGAGGGTACAGCTCATGCGGATATCACCATAGGTGCTTCCGATATGACAACTCTACCTGAGGATATCGCAGGCGAAATCACACTAGACAGCTCCTCTATAGTTAAAACAGTAGCAGATCCATTGGTATACGTTGATGGTGGCGATAACGTGCATGAAAATGCAATAATCCCCGGCGTTACTTACGGAGTAGGCTATGTTGCAGACAACTACAACATAACAGTTGTAAACGGCACACTAACAGTTCTTGAACTTGGTGAGCTGGATGTAACAGTAACCGAAGGCGCAATTGATGGTGTAACACTTAACGCTAACGGCGACAACCTATCCAAAACATACGATGGTGAAGCTCTGACATTGACAGAGAACAACTTCGTAGTTAAGGACGGTGACACAGTCGTTAACGCTACAATCGCTCTAACAGGCGTTATGACCATAACAAACGCAGGTACAGTTACAGTTACAGCAACAATCTCTGCTCCAAATTACAAAACAGTTGTTAAGACTGTCACACTGACAGTAAACAAACGCGCAGTAACAATCTCCGCACTAGACGCAACAGCGTTTGTTAGCCAGCCTATAGACACTATAGACCTAAAGGCTAATGATTCCATCGAAGGTATCGGCAATGTAGCTGAAAGCCTACATCCTACTTTCACAGTTGAACTGCTTGGCGCTAACACAACCACAGCAGAAAGACAAACTGGCGTAGTACAGATTAAACCCACAGCAGACACCAAAAACAACAACTACACCATAAACACTGTTTCCGCTGACCTAGTGGTAACCCAGGCACAGCTAATATTCGACCCCAACGGTGGTACGTTCAATAGTGATAGTACAACAGCCGCTAAGACTGTTAACCTAACCGTAACAGGCACAGCCGGTTCGTACGATATCGCAACTTGGATAGAGGGCACAGCCCTAACACCACCGACAGACGAGTTGTTCTCACACTGGGAAAATACAGCAGGCGATAAAGTGACTGAAGCTGATGTTATAGCAAGCTTTAACGCAGGCACATATGTAAACCCAACAACTCTAAAGGCTGTATACGTAGATAACGATCTTGTTGTCGGGGTAACAGATCCCGATGATGACGACGATATCACAGTAGAGCTAGAAAATGGCGTATACACAGTATCCAAGGTATATGATGGTGAAAACCTAGTATTTAACACTGATTATCTAACAATTAGTGGTATAACAGGAACACTGACATACACCAATGCTGACGGAAGTGCTTTCATACCAAAGACTATCAAAAATGTTGACGAAACAACAACAGAGTTTGAAGTTATCGCAACAGTGGTAGATCAAAATTTGGTAACCTACAAGAGAACCATAAAGGTTAAACTTGAAGTTACACCTGCGACACTAACAGTATCAGCAGTAGTAGCACCTACATCGGTTGAGTTTGGAACAGACGATTCCACAATCACTTATAACGTAACCTATGACGGTTTCGCAACAGGTGAAAATGTGACTAACGCTCTGACAGGCACACCGACAGCAGGTTCTGCTTACACAGAAACAACACAGCCCACAACACTTGACGTGACAGTTGATCTGACAGGTGTATCTGCTGATAACGGCAACTACACAATTGTAACAGAGAAGGCTACACTGACAGTAACAAAAGCAACAACAAGACCTGACGGCGATGACAGCAACGACTTTGACGTAACAGGCACAACAGTTACATACAACGGCGCAAGCCATGGCGTAACAGTTGAAGGTCTGATTGCAAACGAAGACATAGTAACCTACACAAACATCACCGACGTAAACAACTACAAGGACATCACAGCAGACCCCACATTCACGAATGCAGGCACATATAATGTTCTTGTAACAGTGGAGAATGTTAAGTATGAAACAGTAACGAAATCTGCGATGGTAACCATCAACAAGAGAGACGTTACAATCACACCTAACACTCAGACATTTGAGTACGGCACATTTACAGACATCAATAGAACAAATGTTGTAACATATGGCGGACTAGGTGTAGTAAACGGTGACACACTAGGCTTTGATCTAAGCCACGATGCACCGGTTAACCCTGCAGCAGCTACATACACAATTACAGCAAAAGAACTAACAGCAAATGTACCTGCAGCAAACGCAAACTACAACATCACTTATGGCACAGGCATACTGACAATCACAGATTCCGATGATATCGAAATCGAAATCACAACAGGTAGCGGTGTAGCAACGTCAAAAGATCTCACCAAAACCTATGACGGCGAAGCACTGGCACTAAACCTAAGTGACCTATCGGTTACAGCAGGCGGCGTAAACGTTAATGTGACAGCTGACATGGTTAGCTACACTGATGCAAAAGGCGCAACACACGCTGGTCTACCATCAGTCACAAATGCTAACGGCGCAGGCGAAACATTCACAGTAAAGATTAAAGTTCTTAACTACGAAGAAGTAACCGCAACCGTTACACTTTTGGTTAACCGTAAGGATGCTCAGGCTTTCCTACCTGAAAATGACCTTCATGTAACAGTTGGCTCAGCAAACTACTCACAAACAGACATTGATGCAATGGTTACCATGAGTGGAATTATTGCAAGCGATGTAGGCAACATTAAGTTTACCGCAGGACTTGAAGATGCAGATGGATCTGTTATCGATGAAGACCTAGGAGTAGGAACATACAACTTCACACTTGTAATACCAACCAGTGAAGACGGTTACGCAAACTCCAACTACCGTTTTGAATCCAATACCAGTGGGCTCGCTGGAGTAAACGACTTGGTAGTTAATCCTAGGGGAACTCTGAGTGTTACCATCGCAGGCGTAACTACAAAGATGTATGACGGTACAGCGCTCACACTATCCGATATTACATTTGGCGCTACTTCCGGCACAGCTGTAGTAGCTGACGGTGTAACATTCGAGTACAGCGCAGACGGCAACGACTGGACAAAGTCTGCAAATGACTTCTCCATCACAACAGTTGGAAGCATAGACTTCCATGTAAGAGCTGTTCACGCTGAGTACCTATCAGAGCAACCCGAATTCGAAGGCACACTAACAGTAACCCAGAGACCTCTAAACCTAGTAGCTAACAGCGTAACCACAACATACCCTGCAGTAGCTGTAGCAAACGGTTACGACTTTGGCAACAATACAACCAAGGCATCTACCGACACTATCAACACAACAGTTTCCGGTAGACAAGATACAGTTGGAACTACAGAAGCAGCATTTGGTACTGTAACTATCACACATAGTGACAGCACAATCGGCGACGTAACTTCCAGCTACGCTATCACAACACAGAGTGGTATCCTAGAAGTGAAGAAAGCAGGCACAGACGCATATACACTAACACCTGATCTAACAGGCGCAACACAGGTATATAATGACGGCATAACACCTGCAACAGTTACCTTCACAGCACAGACTAAGGGAACCACAGAAACCACTCCTACTGATATCACAGTAACCGATGCAAACTTTGAGTACAAGGTTGCAGGCGATGTTGTGTGGACACCCGGTCTTCCTAAGATAACAGAAGTAGCTGAAACCGGAACATTTACGGTTAAGTTCACACATGAATCTTACGAAGGTCAAGAAATCAATGTAGATCTGGCAGTAACCAAGCGTAATGTGTACATTACAGCAAACGACAAAGAGTTCACTTACACAGGTGAAAAGCAGAAGATTGCTGATACTGAATACACTGTAACAGCACCTGATGCTAACACTGGCTTGATGGCTGACCACGAGATTACAAAAATCAATGTTCAAGGCAATATAACCAACGTAAGTGAAAGCCCTAACAACAGCAGTATCAAGAAGAACAGCGTAGAAATAGTTGACACATCAGCAAACAACAAAGATGTAAGATACAACTACGCACTGATACTCAGCACAGGCACACTTACAATGAACCCGGCAAACAGAGAAGACATCACAAGCGCACCTACAATCTCTGCAGTTGGCGTAGACGCAACATATGATGGCAACAGCTACAGCATAACTGTAAACGGCGCAACATATGCAGGCGACGAAATCACCTACAGAGATATCACAAACGGTGCAAACGGCAGCCCCACAGCAACAAACCCAACGTTTACAAACGCAGGAACATATACAGTAGAGGCAATGGTTTCTAACCCGAACCTCAACCCTGTAACAGTTTCCGCAATAGTAAACATCGATAAGAAACTAGCAACAATCTCCGCAATAGATACAACAATCGCTTACGGTAACGTAGCGACCAAAACACTCACAGCACGCGTTGAAGGTCTGGTAGGAAATGAGGCACTGGATTACACTCTAAGCCCATCTGCTATCGAAACCCTTGACGTAGGCACATACCCGATAACTGTACTGGTAGCTGAAACAGACGCAACTAACGGCCTGAACAGCAACTACGAAATCACAACATCGGGCGCAACTCTAACAGTTGAAAAAGCTGACTTCCCTGTAGGCGCAGTGACAATCTCCGCTGATGCGGCAGACCAAACTGTTGAATACGGCGCAGGACAGCTAAGCGTAGAACGTGATAACTTCACAGTTATGGACGGAAACGATGACATAACAGACGAAGTAACGTTCACATTCACAACTCAAGGCGGAGTATCTAACGACGGTCTACCTACAGATATCACATATGTATCTGAAACAGGCACATACACAGTATCTGTAAGCCACGACAACTTCAACACAACAACAGTGGCAATAGACCTAACAGTAACCAAAGCAACTCTAACAGT
>CAYJIK010000023.1:23768-25367 GCA_964370205.1 uncultured Oscillospiraceae bacterium
GCAGCTAAGTACTTCGATGACGAAGCACTGACACTAACTGACGCAGCATTCGCAGTAACAGGTGTACACGGCGACATCACAAGCGGTATCACATTCGGTTACAGAACCACTACAGATGGTGCGTTCGACCGCGGTCTACCATCCGCAACAGAAGTTAGCGACAGCGCAACATACGAAATTCAGGTAACAGTAGATAACTACGTACCTGTAACAGTAACAGGCGTAGCGCTAACAATCGTACCAAGACCTGTAACAGTTCCTGTATACGGCGTAGTCGTTCAGGAAGGTGTAGCAATACCACAGTCCACAATTGATGCTCTGATTGAGCTTGCAACAAGCCGTGCAGTTCTGGTAACAGAAGCAGGCATCACAAGCACAACTGATGTTGCTATCATCACAGCAGGCGACCTAGGCGAAATAAACGTAATCAACTCCGCTGACGTTTACGATGTAGGTGAACATGCAGAAGCGCTTTACCTAACATTCACAGACACAAATGGCGCAGTTGTAACCCCAGCAAACGGTGTAGCTGACCTAACCATCAATCCTAACTACTCGGTAACCGTAATATACGGTACACTGACAGTAGATAGCGGCGATGAAGGCGGCGGCGAGGACGATGGCGGCGGCGATGATGTAATAATCACACCTCCAGTCATACCGTTCACACCTACACCGGGTGGAGACGACACAGGTGAAGTTATCATAACACCTCCTGTAGTACCGTTCACACCAGCACCAGTAGAGCCGGTAACACCCGAGCCTACACCAACCCCTGAAGTGGAAATCACTCCGGACCCAGTACCTCTAGCACCGTCACCCGCTCCATCCACACCTCCTACAACGGAGATTCCGGATCCTGCAGTGCCGACAACGGCGTTCACAGGTGAGTGGGCACTGGTAAACCTACTGCTAGCAATTCTGACAGCACTGATGTCTGTTGTTCTACTTGCAACTTACTTCTTCGGACGTAAGGAAGAAGAGAACGAAGACAACAGCGAAGAAGCTCAGAAGAGAAGAAACAGCAAGCTAATCGTAAGACTGGCAAGCCTACTTCCAACAATCGCAGCTATAGTTACTTTCATACTAACTGAAGACATGAGCAATCCAATGGTTATGTTCGACGGTTACACATGGGTAATGGCAGTGATCGCAGTAGTACAGGTTGGCGTTATGTTCCTTTCCAAGAAGACTGAAGAGGAAGAAGAAGCTAACGACGCTGCTTAATAAGTCCTAAAAATGACCGCACGAAAGTGCGGTCATTTTCTTTTGTCAAAAGTGGTTTGGTAAGGTGAAATAGCGCAAGAGGATTGTCTGAATAGTGAGCAACTCAGACGATTGTCGTTATTATCAAACTTCAATTCCTCTGAAATGATTGAGAACTCTTTTGACTTTTAGGGAGTGTAGCATGAGGTGAGAAATCGAAAGTGCGATCTTTTTGTACTAGGGTGGCTGGGTGTCTTGTATTATATGAGTCGGTGTTGCGTGCTAAAATCAGGGTAAACAAAAGTGCTCACAATCGCCGTTAATGGTTGAATCTCTTCCCTTGAAACCATCTAGGCGAAGGTGAATTTAACGGCAGAGGGAGGTTAATGCTCG
>CAYJIK010000023.1:25467-29183 GCA_964370205.1 uncultured Oscillospiraceae bacterium
ACGTTCTTATTTCCGCTACCGGCCGTCGGTGGTACAACACAAAAAAACCACAAGAAACCACCCTCATAAATCAGTCCACCGACGCTCTTATACACTCCCTTGAAATAAACCACTTGTAAAAAACAGAGTAGTTTGGTATACTTAAAAAGAAATCTACATGCGCCAACGTTTAGGGCGTTTTTAATAAGAAGGGAGCGAATATGAGAACCACGCTAAAGATCACAGGTATGACCTGTGCCGCCTGTTCAGCCCGAGTGGAAAGGGTTGTGGGGCGACTTTCAGGCATAAACAATATAAACGTAAACTTAGCCACCGAGAAGATGCAGGTGGACTTTGACGAAGCCACATTGACGCTTGACGACATTAAAGCCAGCATTAAAAAAGCGGGCTACGGTTGGGAGGTTGCCGCCACAGGGCGAGCCGCCGCCGACCAGGATAACGAAAGGAAACAACGTGAGATAGAGGTACTGCGTAGGAAGCTTATAGTATCAGCTGTATTTTCGATACCACTGCTGTATATAGCGATGGCACCGATGATAACGTTTGTGACGTTACCGTTTCCGCAGATACTGTCCATGACCGACCACCCCGTTACTTTCGCCGTGATACAACTACTGTTAACCATCCCCGTGCTTATAGCAGGTAACCGCTTTTACGTTGTCGGCTACAAGGCGATATGGCTTAGAGCACCAAACATGGACAGTCTTATAGCGATGGGCACAACAGCCGCAGTTCTGTACAGTGTCTACTCCACCTACAATGTTATAATGGGTGACATGCACGCTGTACATCAACTCTACTACGAGAGTGCGGCGGTGATAATAACTCTGATACTACTGGGCAAGTCGCTTGAGGCGAGAAGCAAGGGTAGAACAAGCGAAACCATAAAGAAGCTTATAGGTCTAACCCCAAAAACTGCCACTATCATACGAGACGGCGCAGAGCAGACCATACTGATTGAAGAAGTCATGATCGGTGACACTTTACTTGTGAAACCGGGTGGCAAGCTCCCTGTGGATGGCGTTGTGGTGGACGGCAGAAGCTCTGTTGACGAGTCGATGCTCACGGGCGAGAGTTTGCCTGTGGAGAAGTCGGTGGGGGACGCTGTCTACGCCGCCAGCCTTAACAAGAGCGGTTCATTTAAGATGCAGGCAACAAAAGTCGGTGAGGACACCGCACTCTATCAGATTGTAAAGCTGGTGGAGGAAGCGCAAGGCTCTAAAGCACCCATTGCACAGCTAGCTGACCTTGTGTCGGGGTACTTTGTGCCGACTGTATTTGTAATAGCGGTGCTTTCGCTTGTAGGGTGGCTGATAGCCGGCGAGACGCTTGAATTTGCCCTTACAACGTTTATTTCGGTGCTTGTTATAGCTTGCCCCTGTTCGCTGGGTCTCGCCACTCCTACGGCGATTATGGTGGGTACAGGCAAGGGAGCAGAAAACGGTATACTGATAAAGAGCGCCGCAGCACTGGAGGTAGCGCATAAGATAGACACGGTAGTGCTTGACAAGACAGGTACAATCACGCAGGGACATCCCCATGTCACCGATATTATCGCACTTTCCGGAACTGAGGACAGCCTACTTACAGTAGCGGCTTCTGCTGAGAAGGCGTCGGAACACCCACTGGGTGAGGCGATAGTCCGCTGTGCAAGTGAGAGAGGGCTAAAGCTGTACGATGTTGACGGTTTTGAAGCGCTTACAGGCAGAGGTGTGTCGGTAATGTCAGGGGATAGCCACATATACATCGGCAATACACGTCTGATGGCAGAACTGGGTATAGATATGTCTGGCGTTACCGAGCAGACAGCAAAGTTTGCCACAGACGGTAAAACGCCTATGTTCATTGCGCTTGATGACGCTCTTATCGGAGTTATAGCAGTTGCTGACATTGTAAAACCGGACAGCGCCTATGCCATAGAGCTTATGAACGACATCGGTTTAGACGTCGTGATGCTGACAGGGGATAACGAGCGCACTGCTAAAGCAATAGCGGCACAGGTTGGGGTCACACGGACACTGTCCGAGGTGCTACCTGCTGACAAGGCGCAGGAGGTAAACACTCTGATGAGCGAAGGCAGAAAGGTTGCGATGGTGGGTGACGGCATAAACGACGCACCTGCACTTGCGAGCGCTGATATCGGTATCGCCATAGGCACAGGTACCGACGTTGCGATGGAGTCGGCGGATATTGTCCTGATGGGCGGAGGGCTTGTAGGCGTGGCAAACGCTATAAAGCTGTCCAAGAGTACCATAAAGAACATAAAGCAAAACCTGTTCTGGGCGTTTTTCTATAACGTGGCAGGCATACCGATAGCGGCAGGTGTGTTCCACATTTTCGGCGGCCCACTGCTAAACCCGATGTTCGCCGCCGCCGCAATGAGCCTAAGCTCGCTGACAGTTGTGAGCAACGCACTTAGACTACGGTTTTTCAAACCTTACCCCTCGACAAAATAGGTGAAGAACTAAAGGTGAAAAGTGAAGGACTGAGGAGTCGCTGTCGTGACGATTTAATTTTTCTAAGAAACATTACCTAGAAAAACAATAGCGTTTCATCAATTTGCTTTGTCTATCAGTAGATAAAGCTAAAATAAAAAGGAGATAGATAAACATGAAAACAATACTAAACGTAACAGGTATGTCCTGCCAACACTGCGTGAGAGCGGTTAAAGAGGCTCTGGAAGGTATGGATGGGGTTAACACAGTAGATGTGTCCCTAGAGGCAAACACCGCCACCGTAGAGCATGACAGCGCCGTCACAGTTGACGCTATGATAGCGGCAGTGGTTGAAGAGGGTTATGAGGCAGTGGTTAAGTAGAATAACGGAAGCATTCCGGTATCTTAATTAAGACGTTTTATAACAGCCCCCACTATCCGTATAGTGGGGGCTGTTTGTAGTTTGACGCAGAGGGGAGTATAGCTATTCATAAACTTATACCTGCTTATGTTGACGCTGGATTTGGTTTATTGTATAGTATTTGTATATGCTTGGTAGAGCGGATTTTTACATAGTAGGAGGTAGCAAATTATGATTAGTATTGGAAGAAGCATTAGATGGTACAACGACTACAAGTCAGAAGTTGATTTCAGTATTAAAAACAACTTTGATTTTATGCAGGTTTGGTATAAAGAAGGAGATCTTGTTTTAGATAACATTTCTGAACCTAAAATCGAGTATTTAAAAAAAGCTAATTTCCCTGTAATAATTCATGCAGTTTTTGACCCGATTGATTTTGAATCGTATGGTGATGATTTGATTGATAAAGTTAAATATTTAGGTATGAATGAAGTAATTATTCACCCTGTCAGTGAAAAATCACAAGTTACTGATAATACACAATTTGAGCTTGTAAAACAGGTTCGAAACTTCTCTGAAAAAGCTAAGAAAAACGGGGTAATATGGTATCTTGAAAACAATAGTATTGTTGATGAATTTCATTACAAACCAAGTGATATACGTACTGTGTTTCAAAATGATGCGTATGTAGAGCAACTTTTGGATGTCGCACATATAGATAATTACGATCACTTACAAAGTATTATAGACATTAAATTTCCTAAATGTTTGCATATTGCAGGCAAACATTTTACGATCCCTCATGAGCATTTACCTTTAAATCAAGGTGATGTTGATTATAATTTGGTTTTCAATAAATATTTACCAAACTTTAAAGGTCGTATAATATTGGAAGTAGTCGGTTGCGATGAAGAAATCAT
>CAYJIK010000024.1:0-28200 GCA_964370205.1 uncultured Oscillospiraceae bacterium
TCCTCATATGGAAGCAAACTTAACCCTTGCCCATTGCTCCATTTCATGATGAGACTGCCGATATCGTCCACGGCTACAACTTCGCCTATCGTTCCGCTCGGCACAGGGCAATGGGGGTCTTGCATCTCTGTTAGTTTTATAATCGTGCCGATTGGGTACTGTGCTTTGATTCTTTCGACTTGCGCTCTTGTGGGGAGTCCATTCATAATTAACATCCTCTCAAATAAAAAAGCACCGACATTTCTGTCGGCGCTTACATCATCTTCATCTCAAATCCTTGCGCTTGCTCAAATCCCATCTCCTCGGCTGTTTTCATATACCATCCCTTGTCGCTCTGCCACAGGTGGATATACACATCTCGACCGGCGAGGTGAAACTCACGTTGCTCGAGCCCCTCCCCGACGCCGTCACTTGCTTGTCCCTCGCATAGGGAACGGAAGCTTTCAAGCTCATGAGCATCAAGCGGTGCGTTGAGCTTAGCCACTACAACGCCGTACACATTGCCGCTAAGCTCCTCAAACTCGAAATGGTAGCTTTTGACCTTTGCGTTCACGGTATCCGCCTTACCATAATACTCCATAAGTCCTCGCTCGGTTTCCATCTCGGGCTGATAGTCTGTCAAAAACTCGTTCAACTCGTCTTCGTATCCACACAACTCTTTACTGTCGAGCGTGCCCTCGTAGTCGGTCTGGCGATAATGCCCGTAGTAATCTTCCTCGTAATATGTGGTCACTTCAAGCGGCATGTACAAGCGAATTGTCTGCAAGTACGGCTCGATTTCAAGGCTCATACCAAGGTTTTTGTTTAGGATACCACACATGTCGGGGTTATAGCCGAGGTAGTTTAGGTAGCCGTGCTCGGTGTAAACGCTACCGTTCATCGAGTTGCGCTCTCTGCCGTAACGCTCAAAGTCGATGTAGCCCTTTAGGTTTTCGTCGTACTCGAAGCGACCACTTCTTGTTATCATGTGGTAACCGTACTCATAGTCGTTATGTACTTTTGGAATAATTTCAAACTCATACATTGCCTTTGCCAGTGTTTCAAGGTCTGCGATATTGTCCACCTTTGTGAAGTCCACAAGCCTTGATAGGTGTTCATGCTCGTGCTGGCCAATGTCGTGTAGCACCCTCGCCACATTGTTTAGGCGTTCGAGGTTGTCGCCATTCTGCATTGCAATCGCTGATATGTTCTCGGGCAAGTCCATGCGCTCTATCTCCATGCCCACATCAGAAAGCGTGTCTACTCGCAGTCGCTCTAATGCTTTGTTTACTTCCGACTGCTCGCAAGGCAGATACAGATATTCTCGGTCGATATTGGTGCTGATACAGACAGTGATGGGCTTGCTTGTCGGCAAGATTGGAAAGTGTCTGCCGTCGTACATCTGCATTTCCTCATTGCCGTTTGGGTAGATTAGACCGTAAGTGGTGATGAGCGGAGAGGTTTTCGCCATAATCCCTTTGAGATACGCCTCGCCGTCAAACTGTGCTAATTCTTCCGCTGTACTCCCGCCGCTTTCGTTTAGGTACACTTTCTTGCCGAGTGCGTTAAGATCGCTGAAATCGGCTACAAGTCCGTAACGGTGGGTGTTGTAGCAGAAGTTGATATGATCAAGTAGGGTTTCGTGACTTTTTGCTTCCGTTACAGCGAAAAAGATGTCTTGGGCATATTTGTCGAGAGTGTCGTACTGTGTTGCAAATAGGTTCAGTTCGCTGATGTTGCACTCTTTTCTCACAAGTAAGTTTCGCAGTCTTTGGTCATAGAGTATCTCTGTGATTTCGATCGTCGACCGCATGTCGTTGGCAATGCCGAGAGCGTCGCAATATTCTTGTAAATCTGTTTCTTTCGCAGGTAGATAGATTGCTTTGTCTTTACCTGTGATTGGTGCTCTGACTATAAATTGGCTCATGGTTTTTCCTCCTTAAAATAAAAACGCCGCAGACTTAGTTTTTCTAAATCTGCGGCTTACATTGTTTGTTCCATGTTCGGACTGGCTATGGGTTGTTCTTGCTCTTTAATAGTGGGGTAGAGGTTTTCTATCTGCGCGCAAAGTTCCTCGACTATTTTTTCCGCTTGTTCTGTCAGTGGGGCTTGTGTTTTTAATACATGTGCCGGTTCTCTGTAGTATTTTCTATCATTTAGTTTCCTCCGTTCTAAATTATTTTTATGAAGCAATTAGTCCATATACCACAGTGATGACTTTCTGTATTCTGCAAACAAGTCACATTGATTTGTTTGTAGTAGCTCCCAACACAGTTTGCAAGGTTTATTCTATATTTTGGTTAGCAATACTGTCTCAAAACTATGGGCAAGGGTTCAGCTCACTGCAACCTACTTTGGGGAGTCAAATAACAGCCTATCTATTCCTAAAAATAAAAAATACCTATTTGGCTACTTTTCTCTCGAATGCTCCCGATTTCTCGGGTTTTCGAGGAGGGTAGTCAAATAGGTATAGCTTTTTGGTGGAGATGAGGGGAATTGAACCCCTGTCCGAAAATTCTTTCACGTGGGTTTCTCCGAGCGCAGCCCGGCATTGTTAAATTCCCTTCACCGCATACCCCCGGGCGGGCTGCGGCTACGGTAGCCTTTAATTTTCTATCGTTTCAAGGCGCAGACGACAGAGTTTACCACTAATCGACGCTTCGTCCTCGGCCGTGGTGGATCCGAGGCGAAACGGCGGCACTAAGCCGCTACTAATTTATTATTATTAGCGTTTAAATTTAAAGTTCGGGTTCAGACTGTGTTGCCACAGCCTAGGAGGCCCGCCTCCTGCTCGCTTACCACGCTTCTAAATCCCCGTCGAAACCATTGCATCCCCATGTTTTTGGGAGGTTTAGGGACATTTCGAAAGGAAGGTTGTGACGAACTGTGTTCGTCATGGTTGCCGGTTTTATTTTGCTGTGATGGTGTGCATTTTTGGGGGTTATTTGGGGTGGGGGGTGGGGGCGTGTGGAAGGTTGCGGTTTGCAGGGTTTTTGGGGACTGTGGGGATGGGGGCCGCCTGCAAATCGTAGCGTTCCGCCGCCGGGGAGATTGGGTGAATTTGCCTGACGGTTTACACTGTATGGATTAGGGAAATAACGGCTGTGCAGTAGTCTGCTAACGTCGTGGTTTACATCGCCTCTGTGGGGCGCTTCATGGCTCTACCGTGTACTCCTCACACTCACACCGCAAATGCGTCTAGCCGCCATTTTGGGCTGTCTATGAAGGAATATAGTGGTGACATTAGTGTCTGTGGTTTTCAAGTGACAGTTCGCACCATCTTCCCTACTCAGCATTCCTCGCGCGGCCCTTCATGGCACGCTCAATTTCACGTTTAGCGTCCTTCTTAGCGGACGCATCTCGCTTGTCATGCAGTTGCTTACCCTTGCACAGCCCGACACTCACCTTCACCAGCGACCCCTTAAAGTAAAGCGCCAGCGGTATGAGCGTGTAACCGTCCTGCTTAACATAGCCAAAAAGGCGGTTTATCTCTCGTCTGTGCATCAGTAGCTTGCGGACACGTAGAGGGTCACGGTTGAAGATATTACCTTTCTCGTAGGGGCTAATATGCATCTGCTTAACAAGCAGTTCGCCGTCCTTGATCTCGCACCAGCACTCTTTCATGGACACACTGCCCGCTCTCAAGCTCTTAACCTCAGTGCCAAACAGCTCAATACCTGCCTCAAACTTCTCCACTACCGTGTAATTGTGATACGCCGCTCGGTTCTGTGAAATTGTCTTGGTCGGCTTCATTGTACTACCGCTCACTGCTCCCCCTCCTTTCGGCTACTACTTCGTCGTGACTTCCACTCGTAACATTATAACACATTCATTTTAAAATATCAATAATTTGTTAAAAATTAACATTTCAGCAGATAGAATACCTGCGTTACAATAACAAGCAGAGCAAGAGTGTGGGGATTTGAGTAACATTTTGTACTTTCCTCCACACTCTCACACAAATGTGCTACTTCTCATCAAGAACATACAGCCCCTTAGAAAACTAGCGTAACAAACAACGTCGGGGCGCCCGCCGTCTTACGGCCTGTCGTTCCCCAAAGCCATCACCAATCCCCAAAAACCGCAGTCCGAAACCCGACCCTGCGCCCCTAGTTCGTCATCCTTACAGGTAGTACCAATATCAAAAAGCTGTCCCCTTCCATCGGGACTATCTTCAGCGGTGTAGTGGGCGAGGTCATAAGAAAGCGCACACTGTCCGCCTTTGTCGCCTTAAGTGCCTCGATGATGTATCTGCTGTTAAAGGCTATCAGCAGATCTTCGTCGTCCTCACGGGACAGCGGTATTCTGTCCCCCGCCTTGCCTAAAGCGGTCTGACAGTTCATGTTCATATGTGTCTTTTTAAATTCAAGCCGCACGGGGCTCTTTACACGGTCAGAGATAATAAGACTAACCCTCTCAAGAGCGTCAATCGCCTCACGTGTCTTGACTGTGATGTCCAGTTTATGCTCCTTAGGTACCGAGTTGTTATAATTGAGGAACTCGCCGCTTAGAAGCCTTGATATAAAGAAGTACTCGCCAAGGTCAAAGGTGATATGTCGACCGGACACACCAATTTCAACCTCCTGAGCACACCCTAAAAGGCGTATCATCTCGTTGACAGACCCTCTCGGCAGGACAAAGCGTATATTCTCGCTGCAGGACACAGGCTCATTGCGCACCGCCAGACGGTGACCGTCCACACCCACCACCGACAGCACACCTTCCTCCACGTTAAACAGCGCACCTGTATGTATCGGGCGCTCATCACTGACAGAGATAGCAAAAGATATATCACTAAGCATCTCTTTTAGCAGCACCTGATCCACAGAAAAGCTATTGTTATTAGTGATATCAGGCAACCTCGGGAAGTCCTCGGGGCTTACCCCCATTATTGTAAACTGTGACTCACCGGAAGTAACCTCCACCAGAAAACGCTCATCACTGCTAAAGCTAACACGCTCATCAGGTAGGCGTTTTACAATATCTCCCAAAATCTTAGCATTTATAACAATTACACCTTCCTCCGAAACCTCCGCCTCAAAGGATGTCGTAATACCAACTTCCAAGTCATACCCTGTAAGCGTCAAGCTATTCTCCGACGCCTTTATCTGAACGCCTTCTAGGGCGGTGAGGTTTGTCTTTTGAGAAACGGCACGAGATATAACAGTAAGCGCTTCGGACAGGCGTTGTCTGTCTGATATAAATTTCATGTTCGGTAGTCCTTTCTTCCTATATGTTTTATAGTATGATACCCTCTTATAATAATCATGTGTTACGAAAACACACTCACCGCTAAATGAATATAAAAACCCGGTCAGTCGGTTTTCAACATTAACGGTTTTTAACAGCGGGGTATCAAGGGAAAAACGTTTATATATAGATATATATAATATATATATTTTAGTAATAGTAGTAGGGGCTGTGGAAAACTTGAAAACAGCAAAACCGCTGATTACCACAACAAAAAACGGACAAGATTTTTCCTTTTGACATGTTTAAAGTTTGTGGATAGATAAAGAACGGTAAATAACGCTGTGGAAACTGTTGATAACAGTCAAATCGCTGTGGACAAAACCGTAGAAAACAGCGTTGAAAATGAAATGGGAGAAACATGATTTTTGCGTTTACAAAAACGTAAAAAAACAAAATAACCCCAAAAATCGGTTTAGCAAAAATAAAACTCCACTGTTTTCAACGGCGAAAAACCTAGATGTTGAAAGATAAAAACGTAAAAAAATTTTACCTGTTTGTAGGGCAAAGGCTTTTAAGCCCTCCTTCGTTCACCACTATTGTAGGACACGCACTTTGTGCGTGCCACATTCTCACATTTACTTTCAGAAGGTGGTTTTTGTTTTTAAAATGAGGGTGTAACAGACAAATTACAGAGATATCGAAAACGACGGACGGTCAAAGACCGCCCCTACACAGCGTGTTTTTTGCAATATCGGTGATGGCTTCTTACCTGCGGTATGCATACAATGCATACCCTACAATTGCCTGATAGATAGTAATAAGAGAGAGTAAATTTCTATCACCGTTCCAAATACTACCCTACAAAGTAAGGTATACTATCTTATAACATTCTTCGTCATGTCCTCTATGTTAGACTTTAATACTGCGTCCTTCTTTATGAGCTTCTCTACCTGTCCCACTGCGTAAACGACGGTGGAGTGGTCTCTGCCGTTGAACTCTTCGCCGATGTTCGCCATTGAGAGGTCTGTAATCTCACGGAGTATAAACATAGCCACCTGACGTGCAAGTGATATTTGGCCTGTCCGCTTTTGGGAGCGCATGTCGTCCGGGTCTACTCCGTAGTAGCGTGATACTTCGTCTATGACGTTATTTATAAGTACAGGTGTCGGAGGGCCGTCGCTTAGTATGTCACGGATGGAGGACTGTGCTGTCGTGATGGACGGTGGAGCGGACGCCAGCACCCAGTAGGCCTTAATGCGCTTTACAACGCCCTCAAGCTGACGAATGTTGCTCTTTATCTTGCTTGCGATATACTCGGCTACCTCCTGCTTGAGGTCAAGCTCCAACACTTCCGCCTTTTTGCGGATGATGGCAACACGTGTTTCAAAATCAGGGGTGGATATGTCCGCCAAAAGCCCCGACTCAAAGCGTGTGCGCAGTCTGTCCTCAAGAGTGCGTATCTCCTTAGGGGGACGGTCACTCGCCAAAACTATCTGCTTGCCGGCATGGTACAGCGTGTTAAATGTATGGAAAAACTCCTCCTGAGTCGACTCTTTACCGCCTATGAACTGTATGTCGTCCACCAGTAGGACATCTGCACGGCGGTACTTTTCGTGGAACTGGAAGGTGGTGTTTGTCTGGATAGCGAGGATAAGCTCGTTCATAAAGCTCTCGCCCTGTGCGTATATTATCTGCGAGCCGGGCTTGTTCCGTAGTATCTCGGTGCAGATGGCGTTTAGTAGGTGAGTTTTGCCAAGCCCCGAATTTCCGTATATAAACAGGGGGTTATACGCTGACGAGGGGTTAGTCGCCACCGCAAGTGAAGCGGCGTGCGCAAACTTATTTGAGGGGCCTATTATAAACGTATCGAAGGTGTACTCGGTTTCGTACTGCGGTACTTCCTCTTCGGCAGCGCTTTTGACAATGCCCTCGCTCTTTACGAGTACAGTGCCGTCCAACCCTGTAATGTCACGGTAGATGCGGATAAGCATGTCAAGGTGCTTTTCCTCGAGTATCTGCTTTCTAAAGTCGGTGGTGACAGACACGATGAGGTTGTCGTCCTCAATCGCTACCGCTTTAACGTCGTTTAGCCACAACATGTAAGGAACACTGTGAATTTCCTGCTTGCAATACTCCTTTATAGCGTCTAAAATCTCTACAACTGATTCCATAGTAACAACCGCACGCTTACTGACAGATAACATCTGCGTGATATGCGGCTTTCCCGCCTTTCGTAGTTATTTCAGCGGATAATCTGATTTTACAACCGACAGAAAGTAAAAATCATTATAACCGCCGTTAATAGAAGTAAGACAGCTTATAGGCTGTCCGAATTTGCACGGCCGTTAGATGCCACGCAAACAACAGGGGTATTATGTACACAAAACTACCCCCACTGTATTAACACATTAAAACATAACGCTTGATGGTGTTGACACCATTATTACCAGTATAAATGTTGACGTTATTATATCACTTTCAGCCTGTATTATCAAGTGCTGAACAGGTTAAACAGTGGGTAATATTATACAATTTTAAACAGCTATTTGTTATCTTTCTTTAGAGGTTTTTCAAAAAGATATCCACCAACACCTCCTCTTTACCATAACCTCCGAAACTCGTAGAAGGCTTTTAACGTTAGAGGGTCTGTACTGTAGGGTAGGTTTCACTAAAAATACAAAATGCAGGGGCATGTGCTTTCATCAGTTCGAACCTTCGGTAAACCCGTGTTTCGAGGTGACGACCGCATCCGCCCCTACATTTTATACAATATAACTTTAATGTGACAGCCTCGCTTTTTATTCTTCCATCTGCTTGCCCAGAAACGCCGCCGCCACACCTATGAGTTTTACCTCGGCGTCGCTTATCTGTGCGCCGTCACTGCCGGACAGGAACATGATGGAACCGCAGACATCACCTGCCGCAACTATCGGAGCCGCCACCATCGCATAGCGGTCAACACCCTCCACCGGCTGGAGCTTCCTGTTGTCCTTCTCCTGCTTGTGTAGTCGCCTGCCGTCCATCAAATCCTCTAGGGACGGCGAAACACGTCGCTCTAACAGTTCCTTCTGCGGGACACCTGCTACCGATATCACGTGGTCACGGTCGCACACCACGACAGGCAACCCTGCCGACTTATACAGCACCTGCGCATACTGCCCTGCAAAGTCGCCGAGTTCGCCTATGGGTGAGTACTTTTTGAAAATGACCTCGCCGTCGTTGTCGGTGTATATTTCTAAGGGGTCGCCCTCCCTGATACGCATGGTGCGTCTTATTTCTTTTGGGATGACGACTCTGCCTAGGTCGTCTATACGTCTTACTATTCCCGTTGCTTTCATCTAAGTCTTCCTTTCGTTGCGGACAGTCGCTTTGGTAGTCCGCCGATATTATCTATATGGTATGATGTGGCTATGTTTGAGTGCGCCTTGGGCTTGGAGCACAATTTTGTGTAGCCTGTCACGCTTGCTTATGTCTGACGAGACAGTTTGCATTCAGCATGAGTGACAGTAATATTATCTACAAATAACCATATCTTTATACTTATGGAAAGTTTTTAAATTGTACAAATTTTTACAATATTCGAGTTTTGACAAGGTTTTAAGAGGTGTGGGATTGCTTTTGGGGGTTGTGCTATGGTTATTTGGTCGGTTACTTGGGGGAGTTTTATTTGGGTTGCTAAATGGAGCGTGTTGTATGAGTTTGAATGTGGGGAATAAGCCGAATTAGTAGCGTTTGGAACTTGGGTGGACACGCTTAAATTGTATTGTGCCTTTTGACAGAATATGCTACAATATTGTATAAACAAGCTGTGGGGGACGAAGCGGACAGTGCACCTTGTGGTTTCTAAAATGGAGACGGAGAACATAGACTGCCTTTACTGTGTGCTGCATATTTGTGAGATAGACGAGTGACAGAGAGCAAGTGCTTTTGGACTGCCATTTGTGCTGAAACGGTGAGTTTTGAGAAAACGTTAAATGGCAGAGCTTGTCATGGGAAAACCGATGTTAAACCCCTCTTTTGAGGTTTGTAGATAGCGTGCTTGAGCTCGCTTTAAATGAAAGGAAACGATATGCCGAATAACAAGAGAGTAATAGAGATAACCACCGAGTATATAAAGCTGGATCAACTGCTAAAGCTGTCCGGGGTGTGCGCTACGGGCGGTGAGGCACGTGAGGTTGTGCTGTCCGGGGCTTGTGTTGTGGACGGTGAAACAGAGCTTCGCAGGGGGAGGAAACTCTACAGCGGAGCGGTGGTAGTGGTAAACGGAGAGGAGTTGACAGTGAGCGGTGAGGGTGACGGAGCTTGCGCTTAGCGGTTTTCGAAATCTTGATATAGAGCGGTTTTTGCCGTCCGAGCGATGCAATGTCATCTACGGTGAGAATGGTCAAGGCAAGACAAACCTGCTTGAAGCTATAGGGATGTTCAGTGACGGACACTCCTTTAGAGGTGCGCCCACTCGGGACATCTTGGCGAAGGGGGCGACTTCGCTCACAGCGTCGCTCACCTACATGTCCACCGACAGCGCAGACGATATCCGTGACAGCCATACGCTTGAAATGCGCCTCGGTGAGCAGAAGGGGTACTACCGCAACACGATAAAGCTACCGGGGCCGTCAGCATTTTTGGGGGGGCTGTATACTGTTGTGTTTTCGCCTGAACATCTGTCCATCGTCAAGGCAGGGCCTGAGGAACGGCGCAGTTTTCTGGACATAGGCATCTCGCAACTCCGTCCACGATATTCGGCGCTTATGCGTGAGTATAACAGACTGCTCAAACAGCGAAACTCCGCCCTTCGGCAGTCGGCTCATCATCCGTCACTGCGCGACACACTGGAGGTGTGGGACAGGCAGCTTGCGAATATCGGCGAGCGACTTATAAAGACACGCCGAAGCTACATCGACAGGCTGTCCCCCGAGGTGTTGTCCTTTTATGACGGTATCTCAAGCGGTCGGGAAGCGCTCACGTTGCAGTACCTCTCCAGTAGCGGTGAGGTGGAGACGGCGGAGGAACTGTTTTCGCTGTACGAAAGAAGTCGTGAACAGGACATACGGCTGGGAAGGACAAGCATAGGTGTCCACCGTGACGATTTAGCGCTGTTTATAGACGGCATACCGGCGAAGCACTACGCTTCACAGGGGCAACAGCGCTCGGTGGTGCTTGCGCTCAAACTGGCGGAGTCGTCGCTGTTTTACAAGGTCACCGGTGAGCGCCCTGTAGTGCTTCTGGACGATGTACTGAGTGAGCTGGACGAAACACGTCAGGCATACCTGCTGGGCGGTATAAACGACCGACAGCTGTTTATTACCTCCTGCCACCCTGTTAACGTCAATACCGACGAGGTGAGGACGTTTTATATGAGAGAGGGACGGTTGGGAACTAGGAATTAGGAATTAGGAATTTGGGGGCGGTGTCAATCGGAATTTGTGATCAACATTTGTAGGGCATTGCACTCAAATGTCTGACTTTCGTCAGCCATTCTTGCATGCCGTCGACAGGGGTACAGGGAAGTGTTTACGTCCATCCCCTATTGTAACGTCCGAGGTATCACCCCCACCGAACGTGGATATAGCTTTTCCTTTTCACCCCCACCTCGGCGGCGGAGCTCGACCGTTCGGGCTTTTCCCAAATCGCCATCATAAACGTCATTTCCGAACGTCCAACCTCCACTCGCCTTAGAATGTCCCTCCCACAGAGGAAACGAGCGGAACAGGGGACGCTCGGGCGGATAAGAATATGACCGTTTTGCGGTCATTATCCGCCCCTACGGGGTTGCGTTCTATTCACGTCTGTCCTCTATGTTCACGTCCGAGGTATCACCCCCACCTCGGCGGCGGAGCGTAACTCGCCTTGGGTCAACCTATCACAGGGGAAACAGGTGGGGATTAGGACGGCGGAACGGTGGGGACTGTCCCACATATGGGAGCGTGGGGAAACAGGGACGGCGGCACGCATACAATGCGTGCCCTACACGATGCGTTATAACGATGGGTCGCCTATGAATTTTAGGTCGCCCATACAAAGGAGAATTGTCATGGTGAAAATCGGTAACGACTGGGACACACTACTTGCAGACGAGTTTAGAAAAAGCTACTATGCAATGCTCAGGGAGTTTCTTAAAACAGAGTATGCGACAGGCGACATCTACCCACATATGAATGACATTTTCAGGGCGCTCAAGCTGACAGCGTACCGTGACCTGCGAGTGGTGATACTCGGGCAAGACCCCTACCACGGCGAAGGTCAGGCGGACGGGCTTTGTTTCTCAGTGAAAAAGGGGACGGCACTGCCCCCCTCGCTCAGAAACATCTACAAGGAGATGTCTACCGACTTAGGGTGTGTGCCGCCCGAGAGTGGCGACCTTACCCACCTCGCTGAACAGGGTGTACTGCTTTTAAACACCACGCTAACGGTGCAGAGCGGTAGAGCGTCCTCACACCGAGGTAGAGGGTGGGAGATATTCACCGACAAGGTCATATCGCTTATAAACAAAAAGCAGAAGCCTGTCGTGTTTCTGATGTGGGGCAACCATGCGGCGGAGAAGTGCCGACTTATAACAGGGACACACCACCATGTACTGCGTGCTCCCCACCCGTCGCCACTGTCCGCACATCGTGGCTTTTTCGGTTGTCGCCACTTTTCAGCTACAAATGCGCTTATTAGCGGTTCACCGATAAACTGGTGCAGTGGTTAGGGTGACAGTTGTAGGGTAAGGGCTCTGCTCTTACCGCAATTTGTGCATATCTAACGGGGTGGCAAGAGTAGAACCCGTGCCCTGCGAGACGTTGGGGGTTAAAGTTACCACTCCACCCTCATGTCGGGGTTTAGCGCTCTGGTCATGAGGACAGCCGCTTCACCTCGTGTAAGCTTTGTGGTCGGCTCTTCCCAGACCTCCGGGGTGACTATTCCTGCCGCCGCCAGTACAGATATTTCGTCCGTTATGCCCTCGCCGACCACGGTCGGGTTTATATACTCGCTTTCGGTGACTGTCACGGTGCGTGCTAACATGGTGCAAAAGTCACTGCGCAGAACAGGGCCGTTCACCTGCCTGTATGTGTACTCCTCGATGATGTCGTTCGCTATTGCGTAATCTCTGTAGACATAGCCGGTGAAGGACACATTCAGCTTCCCTGTGTGACCGCCCAGCTTGAGGTGTATTCTACCGAGGTAGCACAGAGCCTCGTTGACTGTCACCTCACCCTGCGGTGTAAACCGCCCCTGTGCAGGCATTATGCCACGCTCGTAGACGAACATGACGCTGTCCAGTATGTCTACAGGCACGTCCCAGAGAGCGTCTACAGACAGCGCCTCCGCCTTTGCGATTTCAGTGCCGTTTAAGCTCACCGCACCCACGCAGAGCAGTATGCAAAGCATGGCTATCACTAAAAATATAACGTAATTTTTCATAATATTCTTTCCTTTCTGTATATCGACACGCTGACCGAGCAAAATGTAATTGAATGAAAAGTCATGTTCGGTGACAGCGGTTTTATGGTGTTAATACCTTTACAAATAGCGTTTCCTTTTTTTGCACAAAAATCACAGGATATTTTTGGCGGACAGTGGCGTTTAAAACTGCTAAGTTTAGCAATTATTTTCTACTTTGCTATTGAAAAATGTTGAAAAGTCTGCTATGTTTAATATAGTCTCGTATCATTGTCAATACTAATAATAGTTGTAGCATTCATAACAGAAAACGTATTTTCACACAAAATTATGCGATTTGGCGTAGGTTTTGTGGTTAATAAAATTAAAAGACAAAAGAAAGGGGCACAACACATTATGGAACTTAAAGGAAGTAGAACCGAAGCTAATTTAATGGCGGCATTTGCCGGAGAGAGCCAAGCGAGAAATAAGTACACCTACTACGCAAGCAAGGCGAAGAAGGATGGGTATGTCCAGATAGCGGAGATATTCGAAGAGACAGCACGCAACGAGATGGAGCACGCTAAAATCTGGTTTAAACTGCTACATGACGGCGCAGTACCGGACACAATGGCAAACCTAGCGGACGCTGCAAGCGGCGAAAACTTCGAGTGGACAGACATGTACGCAAGAATGGCTAAGGAAGCCAAAGAAGAAGGTTTCACTAAGATAGCTAAGCTGTTCGAGATGGTTGGAAAGATCGAAAAGGAGCATGAGGAGAGATACCTTGCGCTACTAGAGAACATCAAGCAGGATAAGGTGTTTAAGCGTGAAGAGAAGCAAGTTTGGATATGCCAAAACTGCGGACACATCCACGACGCAGCGTCAGCGCCTGAGCAATGTCCAGTCTGCGACCACCCCAAGGCGTACTTTCATATCAGAAAGATAAACTACTAAGCACAACCAAAAGGAGGGTTTTACCCTCCTTTTTCTTGCCTTGTTGGGCGTTATTAGATTAGTTTTGGGAAATGACACAAATGTCGGCAATCGGAGCAAGGGCTTATTTTGTTTTTAAGGGTATATTTTGACATTGTGTGAGTCTAGTGGCAAGGGAAACGTGGCGGACTGTTACCAAGGTGGCTTGCTTTTTGTGGGTAGCTGCTTGAGCATTTTTGCTATACCACCGCCGGACAGTAGCGAAACAGGCACAGTCGAGGGAGTGGCCATGTCGGCTCGCAAGCCGACTAAGAAACCCATGCCAGCCCGAAAGGCTGACATGGGTTTCTTTCTGCCCCTTGGGCAGATGGCCACTCCCTCGACTGTGCCTGTTTCGCTACCTCCGGGCCCGAGCGACAAGCTACAGCGCAGTCAAAAGGACGGAAAATTCCCCTTCGCTGTACAGGTGAGGGATACCGCTGACTACTGTAATGCCAGCCACTCATGTGTACGGCGAGCGACAGAGCTTTTGTGAAGACGGAAGTATGTATAAAGCCCCCCTACCCACACAGGTCAGGAGCGTAACTAAAAACGTACAGGGGCGCCCACTGTTCACATGGGCAGTCAAACAATGAAGCGCCCCTGCGCCCACTGTTCACATGGGCAGTCAAACTATGAAGCGCCCCTGCGCTCGTCCCCCCCGGTCTGTCGTTTGCGCTACCACCCACAATCCTCACAGCTTGCAGACCGCAACCCAACCCTCGCCCCTACGTCCACCCCCTATTGAGTGTCAGGGCTGTTATCTCTTGTGGCTGTGGCAATAGAAGCAAAAAAAGGCTGTGACGATTCGTCACAGCCTTTGGTGTTGGTGTTAGCTTACTTTATGATAACGACGGGCTTTATAAGGTCGGCAGGCTTGTCCTTCATTAGGAACAGCGCCTCTTCAACCTTGTCAAGACCTTCGAATGTGTGTGTGACCAGCTTGGAGGGGTCTACTCTGCCCACCTTGACCATGTCCAGCATACGCTCCATTCTTCTGCGTCCGCCGGGCATCAGTCCGCCTGCGATGGTCTTGTGACCCATACCCACGCCCCACTCAACACGGGGAATGTTTACAAACTCGCCCTCGCCCAGATAGTTTACGTTACCGATGATACCGCCCGGCTTTAGGCAACGGATAGCTGTTGCGAAGGTGTCGTTGTCGCCGCCTGCGATGATGATTTTGTCAACGCCCTTGCCGTTTGTCAGCTTCATAACCTGCTCGTCAATAGCGCCTTCTTTGTAGCTGATGATGTGTGTTGCGCCGTAAGCCTTAGCAACTTCCACGCAGTTAGGACGTGTTCCCACAGCGTATATCTCAGACGCACCGTGAAGTGCCGCACCTGCTACAGCCATCAGTCCCACAGGGCCGATACCGATAACAAGAACTCTGTCGCCAAAGCTGACCTGTGCGAGCTCAACGCCGTGGAAGCCTGTTGGCATCATGTCGCACAGCATAAGAGCGGTGGAGTCGTCTATCTCATCAGGGATTAGCGCTAGGTTACCGTCAGCGTCGTTTACGTGGCAGTACTCTGCAAAAACGCCGTCCTTGAAGTTAGAGAACTTCCAACCGGCGAGCATACCGCCCGAGTGCATCGGAAAACCGCCCTGCGCCTCAACAGAATTCCAGTCGGGTGTGATAGCGGCGGAGATAACACGGTCGCCCTTCTTAAACTCCTTAACCTCGGAACCGACTTCCTCAACAATACCAACCATCTCATGGCCGAGTATCATATCTGTTCTGTCGCCGATTGCGCCTGCCCAGACAGTGTGAATGTCCGAAGTACAAGGGGAAACGGCTGTGGGGCGTACAAGAGCGTCGTTAGGGCCTATGGTCGGGATTTCTTTTTCAATCCAACCCACAGAACCGATTTTTTTCATTGCAAAACCCTTCATGTGTATCAATTCCTTTCTGTTTTAAAACCACTGTAATTAAGTCAATATCCGATAGGTTAAACTATCTTCAACAGCCTTTAGAACAATTTTATCATAGATATGACTAATTAGCAATAGAAAAGGTGTATGATTATTGTGTATTTTTTATGTCCGTTGAGCTGAATGAAGATTATCAGTTGAGGGGCAGAGTCTCAACTCCGGAGCCGCAAATGCCAGTACAATAGCCATTTGAGCGCCCCCTTACATATCCGCTTAAAGCTACGGTACTGTTCAGCGCTCTCTATCTTTTTTGGAATTGATATATACGGACAGGGTATAGTGACTGTCCCATGGAAGCGGGTTTTTAACATTTTTTGTTGCAATTGTGGAAAATCAAACTTTGACATGTAATTACTGGTTTTACCGAGTGGAATGTGATAAAATAGGGGAAACAAGAAGCAGAGCATTAGGGTTTTCTTTCGGGAATGGTCGCTGATGATGAATACGGAGGAGTAAAATGAGTGGGGTAGAATGTCGTTACAATGATATAGACAGTGCGATTCGTCAGCTGATGGGGAAGTCTGACGTCGAAGTGTGGGGGGTGTGTGAACTGCCGCCGTCGCTTAGGGTGAGCAGCAGGACTGTTTTGCCGTCTGCGCCGCTCTACGCTGTAGTGGCGCTTTTCCCCTACTTTGTGGCGGAGCACCCCGACCGCAATATCTCCCACCATGCGGCAGTTTCCGACTACCATGAGGTCTGCGCCGAGAAGCTCGGACAGGTCGAAAAGTATCTAAAAGCACAATACCCCGACGAATATGTGCGTGTTTTCTGCGACATCTCCCCTGTCCATGAAGTAGCGCTTGCTGTCCTTGCAGGGCTTGGGGATATGGGCGATAATCGTCAACTTGTGAACAGCCGTTACGGAAGCCTTTGCTTTATAGCAGAAATTGTCACCACTGTCCCCCTTGCTAGCGTGAAACGTGATGACATGGGTGGTTGCACCCACTGTGGAGCGTGCCGTAGAGCTTGCCCCCGACAGCTACTGGGCGGTGACAGCTTTGGCAAAGCCGCCTGCCTGTCCGCAGTCACGCAACGAAAAGGTACACTGACAGACGATGAAAAACGCCTTATAAAAGAGGGCGGACTGATGTGGGGCTGTGACCGCTGTACGCTTGCCTGCCCTGTCCCACCTGTCCGCACGCACATACCCGAGTTTTGCGATAGCTACAGCCCTGTTGTGACCGCCGAGACGCTTACACCGCTACCCGAGAAGCGGTCGTATACCTACAGGGGGAAGGCGGTTTTGGTTAGAAATTTGGAGCTTTTAGAGGGAACGACCTTGTCTGCGGACAAGGTAGGTGAATAGTGAATAGTGAAGAGTTAGGAATGATGTAGGGGGAGATATTTACCGTTCCGATAACGGCAAAATAGTAGGGCGAAGGTTCTACCCAACCACAAAAGGGGCTGTGACGAAATTGTAATAATGCACAAAACTTGTAGGGGCGAACCTGTGTGTTCGCCCGAAACTAATGGTAAAAACCACGGTTTCGGGCGGTCACATAGGACCGCCCCTACGCAAATTCGTCAAATTAACGAATTTAATTCTATTTCGTCACAGACCCTTATTTAATCGTATTTGTTCCGCTACTCTCTGCCTGTAAGCACAAGTGACACTATCATCGCCATGACAAAACAAGCGGTGGCGAAGGTCATTATGCAGACGGAAAGGATCGCTTTCCACATTTGGCGGCGGTTGTAAGAGCGTTCTAGGTTCATATTCTACCATCCTTCTCTGTTTTCGTCCCACTGTAATGGGTGGCAACAGTGTTATTCCTTCGACTTAGCCAGTCGCTTTTTGAGGTTAGACAGCTCGTCATGCATTTTAGAAGGCATCTTGTCGCCGAATTTGGCGTAGAACTCCTCTATGTTCGCTACTTCCTCCTGCCACAGGTCAGCGTCCACCTTCAGTAGCTCGTCGAACTGCTCACCTGAGATGTCCACCCCGTGCAGGTAGATACTGCCGAAGCTGGGGGTGTAGCCTATTGGGGTGGTCTTGGCGTTTGCGGTGCCGTCACAGCGGTCAAGCATCCAGAGCAGAACACGCATATTGTCGCCAAAGCCCGGCCAGATGTACTTGCCGTTTTCGTCCTGTCTAAACCAGTTTATATGGAAGATAAGCGGTGCTTTGTCGCCAAGCTTTTCGCCCATTTCCAGCCAGTGCTGAAAGTAGTCGCCCATATTGTAACCGCAAAACGGCAACATCGCCATCGGGTCACGGCGGACAACGCCCACCTGACCTATATTTGCGGCGGTGGTCTCGGAGGCAAGTATAGAGCCTACAAACACGCCGTGTTGCCAGTCGGTGGACTGGTAGACAAGCGGAGCGAGTTTGGCACGTCTACCACCGAACACTATGGCGGAGATCGGCACGCCCTCTGCGTCCTCGTAGTTGGGGGAGAGTATGGGGCAGTTCTCTATAGGTGCTGTAAAGCGTGAGTTTGGGTGTGCGCCCACTCCCTCACCGCTAAACGGCTGACCTTTCCAGTCCAGCCCGTTCTTTGGCGGTTCGTCGCCTTTGCGCTCCCACCAGACAGTGTTATTATCAAGGTCTTGCACTACATTTGTGTAGATAGTGCCGGACTTTATTGTGTCCATTGCGTTGGGGTTTGTCTTATTGTTTGTGCCGGGGACTACGCCGAAAAAGCCCTTCTCAGCGTTGATGGCGTACAGTCTGCCGTCCTTGCCGATGTGCATCCATGCAATGTCATCGCCCACGCAGTAGACCTTGTACCCCTTAGCACGGTACAGCTCGGGGGGGACCAGCATTGCGAGGTTAGTCTTACCGCAGGCGGACGGAAACGCACCTGCTATATACTTCTTTTCGCCGTTGGGATATTCGATACATACTATGAGCATATGCTCGGCCAGCCAGCCCTCTTTACGCCCTAGACAGGACGCCATACGGAGTGCATAGCACTTTTTGCCCATGAGGGCATTACCGCCATAGCCTGAATTTATTGAAAGTACTGTGTTGTCCTGCGGGAAGTGGCAGATGTAGCGCTCGTCGGGATCGAGGGTGGCTACAGAGTGCATACAGCGCACCCAGTGCCCTTTTTCCTCCATTTCACTCCAGACACGCTCGCCCACTCTCGCCATTATGCGCATGGACAATACAACGTAGATAGAATCGGTGATTTCTACTCCCACTCGGGAGTAGGGAGAGCCGTACGGTCCCATCAAAAATGGAATGACATACATTGTCCTGCCGACCATACAGTGGTCGTACAGCTTGTTAAGGCGCTCATAAGCCTCTTTAGGGGGAAGCCAGTTGTTGTTAGGGCCTGCTTCCTCCTCTGTCTCTGAACAGATATACGTTCTGTGCTCCACCCTCGCCACGTCGTTTACATGGCTTCGGTGAAGGTAGCAACCGGGGAGAAATTCTTCGTTTAGCTTGATAAGTTCGCCGGTCTTCAGCGCTTCGGCTGCGAGTCGATTTGCCTGCTCCTCACTGCCATCTATGTAGACAACCTCCATAGGCTTGCAGAGCTTTGCCGATTCGTCCACCCACTGCTCTACCTGCGACTTGATATCCATGTGCATAACCGTTCCTTTCTGTGAGCGAATACCGCCTTTGCGGTACAGCTTGTTCAGGGTTATAAATCAATGAATAATTGTGCCCTCGCAAAAAGGAGAGCATACTCATTTTACAACATATTTACGCTGAAATCAAGCGATATAACAAAGTAATAGATAAAAATATAGCGAAAAGAGTATGGGGACGAAGCTCATCTGCTGATTACAGGCGGAAAAGTGAAAAGCGGCGCTAAACCTATGACGGTTACACTGAAAGGGGCGGTTTATACGCCGACTCTTTAGGGATGTTTGGGGCGGTTTTTAGCTATGCTCTCGGCTCTAGGTAGTGGTGCTCTTCCACGATGAGGTTCTTATCGTCGTCCACTGTCAGGGTAAACACTATGCCCAGTCCGTTTCTTATCATTTTGGAGTGGAAGTGGGAGAAGTCCATCTTACGCAGTACCACGTCTAACATTCGTATAACACCGCTGTGCGTCACCACTGTCAGACTGCTCTCGCCACGCTCGACAGTCTCCGCCACAAGCTCTTTCAGGGCGGTGTGTATCCTGTCCGCAAACTCGTGGATACTCTCCGCACCGTGCATTTTTTCGCCCTTTATCCAGCGGTCAAAAAAGTCACGGAAATCAATCTCGTGCTCCTGCACATTTTCAATATCGCCGAAGTAAATCTCACGCAGACCGTCCACCGTCTTCTCCAGAGGAAATTTGTGGGAAAAGAGGTGCTCAAAGGTCTGCTGACAGCGTGTGAGCGACGACGACACGTAGCGGTCGGTCACGGGATAGTCCACACTGTCCCTAAACTGCGTCAGCTCCTCGATACCCTCGGGAGTAAGCACCACGTCAGTCCAACCTGTCAGACGACGCTCCTTGTTGCCTACCGAATGTCCATGCCGTACCAGCACTACCTTTACTTTGTTCATATTTGTTATTCCTTTCGTATTGACATTATATGTAAAATTTTACAATTTTGATTGTATTATCAGTAATCGTCCTTTTTTAACGCCCACAGTAGCATACTCTGCTGTGGCGCTGTTGCTCACACCCAAAGCAAATTGCGGATGTAGTGTGGCATTTTCCAGTGTGTATTTTGCGCCGGTGATGGTTACGCCCTCTGAACTACCGCCGAGCGCAAATATTGACAGCGAGTAGCCGTCACGACGTGGAATTTGCACACTACTCTCGGTGACTGTCACCTGCTCATTGCTACCGTAGAGTGTCCCCACCGCACCTTGCTCGCTTAGGTATTCTAGCACCGTTATATGTGCGTACATATGGTCAAACCGCCCTCCAAAGGCGCAGAGTAGGCAAAACTCGGTGTACCCTCTCGCCAGCCCCTCTTTCACCGCTATCATGCAGTCGGTGTCGTCCTTTTCTATGGGGTAGCGCAGTATGGGACAGGTGGGTGTGACGTCTGTAGAGTCAAAATCGCCTACAGCGAGGTCGGCGCTGAATGGGAAGGTCGGGGTGAGCAGGTTAGCGTCTGTGTGTGAAGGTGGGGCGGTGTACTCGATACCCTTATCACACGCTATTACAAAATCGTCGGGGCGAGGGTCGAAGCTCATTGCTCCAAAGTCACCGCCGAGGACTATTACACAACGTGGCATGTTGAAGGTTCTCCTTTTTTTAGGTTAGGGGGGGAGTAAGGGGATAATGGTGAATGGTGAAGAGGTTGGGGTGGAGGTTTTTTGTTAATCTGTAGGGCATTGCATTCAAATGCCTGACTTTCGTCAGCCATTCATTCATGCCGTGGAACGTGTAGAACGTCGCCCCCTAGAGGTCACAAGCGTAGATAAAAACGTTCGGGTCGCCCGAAGGCTTACGGTTCGGGACTTTCAAACGCCCACACCACCGTCGTCATCACCGAACCCCAACCCTTCCCTGCGACCCTAGGTGTGTCCACAGAGGGGGGCGTGGGGGCTAATGGCGAAAGCCTTATCTGCGGATACAGCACCATCTGAGGATGGTGCCAGTGAAGAAGTGGCTGGCGATATTTTTCAGATTTTTACAGAGTGGGAGCATGAGGGTGTTCGGGAGGGGCGGGCGGATATAATATGACCGTTTTGCGGTCATTATGCGCCCCTACAGAGGTGGTTGGAGGGTTGCGTTTGTCCAGAGGGGGGTACAGGGAAGTGTTTACGTTTGTCCCCCGGTTTCACTCTGAGTGGGCATCGTCCTCGCCGTCTCCATATTATCAATCACCTAGTCCCAATTGCCCATCAGGTACGCATTTATAAAGCCGTCTATATCGCCGTCCATAACGGCGGAGATGTTGCCGATTTCAAAGCCTGTGCGATGGTCTTTGACTAGGGTGTATGGCATGAACACGTAGGATCGTATCTGTGCGCCCCAGGCGATTTCTTTCTGCACGCCTTTGATGTCCTCTATGCGGTCCAGGTGTTCTCGTTCTTTTATCTCGGCGAGTTTTGCCTTTAGCATCTTCATGGCAACCTCTTTGTTTTGGTGCTGACTGCGCTCGTTTTGGCAGGCTACCACTATGCCGCTGGGGAGGTGAGTTATACGGACGGCGGATTCTGTCTTGTTTACGTGTTGGCCGCCTGCACCGCCTGCTCGGTAGGTGTCGATCTTCAGGTCGGTTTCGTTTATCGCTACCGACACGTCGTCGTCAATCTCCGGCATGACCTCTATGGCGGCAAAGGACGTGTGCCGTCTGCCCGAAGCGTCAAACGGTGACAGCCTCACCAGACGGTGTACACCCCCTTCAGAGCGCAAGAAACCGTAGGCATTCTGTCCTTCTATCAGTATGGCGGCGCTCTTTATACCTGCTTCGTCACCACCGAGGTAGTCGAGGACCTTCACTTTAAAGCCACGACGTGCCGCCCAACGTGTGTACATTCGGTAGAGCATCTGCGCCCAGTCCTGCGACTCCACACCGCCGGCGCCGGGGTGGAAGGTTACGATGGCGTTTTTGCTGTCATACTCGCCTGTGAGCATGGTGCGGAGCTTCATCATTTCGAGGGTGGACGCTATGCTGTCCGCTGTGCTTTTCAGTTCGGGGTATATGGCGTTGTCTTGTTCCTCCAGTGCCATTTCGCATAGGGTGGTGACATCGGCGAGCTCGTCCCTCACCGTCTCGTATTCGGCGATGACGCTTTTCAGTCCGCTTAGTTCTTTCAGTATGGCACTGCTGCCCACACTGTCCCCCCAGAAGTTTTCCTCCATGGTGACAAGTTCAAGCTCCGCCACCTTCTCCGCCAACACCGCCAGCTTGAGGGCTTCTTTCAGCGTGTCCAGCGGTTCTGTTAAACTGTTAAGATACGCCTTTAACTCCTCTAGCTGTAACATGCCCACTCCTCTTGCGGAATTGTTCCACGTGGAACAATTCTGCCTGTTTATTCATACCTCTAATTATATAGAGTTTGCCCTGATATGTAAATAGTATTGAGGCGATAATTGCGGTATTTGTGTGTGACAGTTTATTTTGTGCGTTTCGTGCATGGAAAAAGGGCTGGGGGTGTGGTATTATTTAATTGATAATGCTGAATTCATAAAGCATAATGCATTGTGAGAAAATTAGTTGCAAATATGTCGGCGGTTGCGTTGTAGGGTCGACCTGCGGTCGTCCGCTATTCTGCTCACACTTTTTTCACTAGAGATACGGGGGGAATGATGGGGACTGCCCAAGGCGAGGGGAGATGAGCTTTTGACTGCTATCCAACGAAAACGGCGATGACGGTGACGGCGGTCAAATTGGCACGCTCCGCCGCCGAGGTGGGGGTGACGGTGTGCAATTACATTTTACGTTCGGTGGGGGTGATACCCCAGACGTAAAAACAGGTGGTAAACGAAAATGAAACACCATCTTCGTAGGGGCGCACCTGTGTGTGCGCCCGAACCTCTGAGATTCCGAGCCCCCCCTCTGTGGGAATCGCAAAAATTCCGCCAACCACTTCTTCACTGGCACCATCCTCAGATGGTGCTGTATCCGCAGATAAGGCTCCACTCATCTCCCCCACTACCCTCGAAGCTGCATCGGGCGGCTGCTGACCGCCCTTACAAAAAGAAAGGATGTCACACATGCTAAACAACTACCAAAAAACTCCGATAGGCTTAACCGACGAGGAAGCCAAGGACAGGATAAAAGAGCTTCAAAAAGAACTTGCAACGCTTACACTCGCTTTGAAAGAGCAGAACATCCCTGTAATGATATTACTTGACGGTTGGAGTGCCACCGGGAAGGGGGACATTATCAGCTGTATCACGTCTCGACTGGAGCCTCGGATGTACTCGGTGTACTCGGAGAAGGCGGCGGAGCTTAGCGAAGCCCGCAGACCGCTCATGTGGCGCTACTGGCGTGACATACCTAAGCGTGGCGACCTCACCATCTTTGAGCGTGGATGGTACTACGACATAAACGATGCCTCTGACAGCGACGCTTTGCTGTCAGCACAGACTTTTGAGCGTCAGCTTATTGACGATGGTTACCTTATCTTCAAGTTCTTTTTGGACGTGGATAAAGATGTCCAGTGGGAACGCCTAAAGGGACTGATGGACAAGAAGTCCACGTCGTGGAGAGTGACCGATGACGATGTTCGGCAGAACAAAAACTATGACAAGCTTCGTCAAAAGCGCTCCGAGCTACTTAGCGAGACAAATTTCCCCTTTTCACCGTGGCGGATAGTGGACAATAACGACCGCTACAGTGGCTCTCTGGTGATAATGGAGACAGTCGTCAACGGTGTTAAACAGGCGATAAAGGACGGCGTACAGCAGTCGGGGGTGGCAAGTTGCGCAAAACCTAAGCTGTTAGATATGCCAAAGCTTGATGACGTTGACCTGTCCCACGTGATCGAAAAGAAGGAGTACAACCGCATAATCAAGAAGGAGAAGAAGAAGCTCCGCAAACTGCACAGCCTGCTCTACCGTGAAAAAATCCCTGTGGTCATCTGCTTTGAGGGGTGGGACGCCGCAGGTAAGGGTGGTGCAATTCGCCGTCTGTCGTGGGCGCTCGACCCGAGAGGCTTCCAGACCATGTCGATAGCCGCCCCCACACAGGAGGAGAAGGTGCGCCACTACCTCTGGCGCTTCTGGACACGCATACAGAAGGACGGTCACATCTCGATATTCGACCGCACATGGTATGGGCGTGTGATGGTAGAGCGTATCGAAGGGTTCACACCGCCTGAGCGTTGGCAGATGGCGTATGACGAGATAAACGAGTTTGAGGAGGAGCTGACACGTTGGGGCGCAGTGGTGCTGAAATTCTGGGTGCATATTGACAAGGACACCCAGCTTGCACGCTTTGAGGAACGTCAAGCGACACCCGAGAAGCAGTACAAAATCACCGACGAGGACTGGCGCAACCGTGAAAAGTGGGACGACTACCGCACCGCAGTCGAAGAGATGATGGAGCGCACCTCCACCGAGGACGCACCGTGGATCATAGTCGAGGGTAACGACAAGAACCACGCTCGCATACAGGTACTGAGGACGGTGCGTGAGGCGCTGGAAAAACGCTTGGGGTTGGATTAGAGCTAGTGTAAATATTGTAGGGGGTAGATTTTCACGTCTATCCCCTGCTTTTTGTTATTTGTAGGGAATGCATTCTATGCATTCCGCCCGTTGTAAGCGATTGCCGAGCGTGACCTACAGCCCCTTGCAACCCCACGTAGAACAGTGTATAATGTATACATACAAATAAAAAGGACGGTCATAGACTTAATGATAAATGTTGGAATAATATCGCTTGGTTGTTCGAAAAATCAGGTGGATGCGGAAAAAATGTTGATGGGGCTTACTCCTGATAGGTTTGCACTCTGTGGGGAGTTGTCCGAGTGTGACGCTGTGGTGGTGAATACCTGCGGCTTTATTGAGGCGGCTAAACAGGAGTCGATTGACGCTATACTGTCACTCGGTGTACACCGTGGCGGTCGGCTTAAGGCGGTGGTGGTGACAGGTTGTCTCGCTGAGAGGTACAAGGAAGAACTGCTACTTGAAATGCCGGAGGTTGATGTGGTGCTGGGTATAGGGTCTAACCACCTGCTTGCGGAGTCTATCACAAGGGCGGTGAACGGCGAGCGTCACTCGAGTTTCGGCGCAAAGAGCGACCTTCAGCTGAGCGGTGAGCGCCGTATACTGGGGGACAGCTACAGTGTCTACCTTAAAGTGGCGGAAGGGTGCGACAACTGCTGTTCCTACTGCGCAATACCGCTGATACGTGGCGGTTTTCGCAGTCGCACAATAGAGGACATAGTGGACGAAGCGAAGTTCTTAGCGTCACAGGGGACAGTGGAGCTGAACGTCGTCGCTCAGGACACCACACGCTACGGCGAGGACATTTACGGCAAGCTTATGCTCCCCGAACTACTCGAAAAGCTGTCCGAAATCGACGGCATAGAGTGGATACGCCTGCTATACTGCTACCCCAGCCGTGTCACTCCCGAGCTGATAGAAGCGATGGCGACACTTCCGAAGGTGCTCCACTACCTTGACATACCGCTACAGCACATCAACGACGGTCTGCTCACGTCCATGAACCGCCGTGGCGATAGTGCGCACATCAAGAAGGTGCTGGCGGATATGCGTGAGCGTATGCCTGATATTGTCCTGCGGACGACGTTTATTGTCGGTCTACCGAACGAGGGCGAAGCGGAGTTTAATGAGCTGATGGACTTTGTCGGGGAGACACGCTTTGAGCGACTGGGAGCGTTCACCTACTCACCCGAGGAGGACACACCTGCCGCTACCATGTCAGGGCAGGTGGACGAAGAAGTGAAGCAGAACCGATATTCCGAGCTGATGGAGCTACAGATGGACATTGCGGCGGTGTTCTCACGTGAGTGCGTCGGTAGAGAGCTGAAAGTGCTGTGTGAGGGGTATGACAGCGACTCAGGCTTCTACGTGGGACGCAGTTATATGGACGCACCCGAGGTGGACACGTTTGTGTACTTCGCCTCTCCCACGAAATGCGACACAGGGAAGTTTTACAACGTCCGCATAGAGGGCGTGCAGGGGTATGACCTTGAAGGGGTGCGAGTTTAGAAGGGTGATTACTGCATGATGGATTGTGATTTTCTATGTATAGACGAGGTGAAAAAAGGCTGGTCGGGTGACAGGAAGTTTTACGCTGTCACAAGGGACGGAAAGCGATTTCTGCTACGTGTGACACGGACAGAGGGTGATGTGTCCACACTGTACACCGCCAAACGCCACGAGTTTGACATGATGGTAAAGGTGGCGGACTTGGGGGTGCCTGTCTGCACGCCGTATCGCATATGGCACTGTGAGCGGTATGTCTACTCGCTACAGCGGTGGGTTGACGGCGGTGATGCCAGCGATATAGTCCCCACCCTACCGCCAAAGGAGCAGTACAAACTAGGAGTGAAAGCCGGCGAACACCTCAGAGCGATACACTCGCTCCCGGCACCGTCCGACGCACCCGATTGGAGCGAACGCTTCACCGCCAAAATTGACCGCTCGCTAAAGCTGTACTCAAGCTGTGGCAGGACATTTGACGGCGCAGAGCAGATGAAGCGCTACATTACGGACAATCGTCACCTGCTTCACGGCAGACCGCAGACCTATCAGCACGGCGACTACCACATAGGCAATATGATGATTGACAGTGACGGCACATTGACTGTCATCGACTTCAACCGCCATGACCACGGCGACCCTTGGGAGGAGTTTAACCGCATTGTGTGGTCGGCGCAAGATTCCCCCGAGTTCGCTACAGGGACGGTGGACGGCTATTTTGCCGACACTGTCCCTGACGAGTTTTGGCGGCTCTTACTGTTGTATATTTGCCGTAATTCGCTCACCCACATACCGTGGGCGATAGCGTTCGGCGAGGAAGAAGTCCGGGTAGGGCTTGCGCAGATAGCTGACATTATGCGGTGGTACGATGGCTTGCGGACTGTTGTGCCGTCGTGGTATAAGGCGGTTAGAGATTAAGGAATGTTCCACGTGGAACATTTAAGGTCACGGCGAGTGAGCCGTGACCTTTTTGTGTTTTGGGGGTGCTTTATTGCGGGGCGTGCTCCCATCAACTATTTTAACGATAAACATTAAAATTATATTGACAAACATTAATGCCTACTCTATACTTAAATAAAAAGCAGACAGGAGGCATACTAAATGAAAAAGCTACAAGGCTTGCTAAGCAAAAAGCAGTTTGTGCGAAAGGCAGCTGATTTTGTGAGGGGTATATGCTACTTTATGATTGGTATCTATGCTTTTTTGGTTGTGTTGTGCGCTTTGGGGAGGCTTGAATACGGTTTGCAGTATGACACCGGTCAGTACATCTCGGGGCGCATCTACGCTGGAGAGGTTCACGACTATACCATGAGCAACTGGACGGTGCGTAATGTTGATGATGACCTATATGTCACCGTGCAGTCAGATACGGGGAATATTAAGTTATCCACCTACGTAGCAATTTCCGGGATGTACATAATCGGTTTTGTTGTTGTTATCACTTCGCTTGGTTTTCTCTCGAAGGTGTTTAACAACGTTGCGAAAGGCGAAATTTTCACAGAAAAAAACGCACGCTATCTATTGTATTACAGTGTTATACAGATTGCGCTGACTGTTGTCTATCCTGTGTTAAAGCGGTTGATTGTCTACTTTGCAAATGTGCTTGGCGAGGGGGGCGACTTTATACGCATAACTATGAATATGCCGAACTTCCAAAATGTTGTGTTGAGCGTTGCTGTTTTTGTCGCCGCTTATATTATCAAATATGGCGTAGACCTACAAGATGAGGCGGACCACACGTTATGATTGTTATACGACTGGACAGAATTTTAGCAGACAGGAAAATGAAACTCGGCGAACTTGCGGAGCGTGTCGGCATAAGTAACGTGAATTTGTCACACCTCAAGACAGGAAAGGTGAAGGCGATAAGATTTTCAACGCTTGACGCTATCTGCAAGGTACTAAAGTGTCAACCGGGTGACGTACTGGAATACGTGGAGGAAGTGGACGATGATAGTACGGAGGTCATGTGAGTGATGTGCTACATCACGGCTGTTTTGGGAAACTATGCTTACTTCCTCGATATGTTGCGTCAACTATCCTTTCTCGCAGTTGGCCAAATGTTTCACGTGGAACATTTTACGCTTAGCGGTTTGCGCCCCGGACGGGAGATGGCGGAAACCGGAACGTTGGGGGCGCAGCCCCAATGAGCGGCGCTCAAAGACCGACGGGCGGTTGGGGCGGGCAACCCCCCCCCACCCCCCCCACGCGGCCCGCCGCGCCCCGGGGG
>CAYJIK010000025.1:0-7285 GCA_964370205.1 uncultured Oscillospiraceae bacterium
CCCCTTTCGTTAGTAGTATTATATCATACTGTCTAACAAAAGGGGTGCTGTTCAATAACAGACATCGGGGCGGTTATTTTTTCTTAAAGCGAGCTAACAAATCCACAATGCAGGTTAGACAGTATAAGCGATCAACTTCTTATCATCCACATTTACCAGTCCGTGCTTCCTATAGAACAGGTTGTTGCTTTCGTCAAACTTGTCTGTCACCACAAGCACCATGCGCACTTTGCTGTACAGTGTCAAAATGTCGGTAAACAGCTTTGAGCCTATGCCCTGCCTACGATAGCTGCTGTGCACAAGCAAGTCCTGCACTAAAACGACATGTTCACCATCGCCTACACAGCGTATAAAACCTATGAGTTTATCCTCTAAGTATGCGCCGTACAGTAGCAGGTTGTTTTTATAGGCTGACAACAGCTTTTCGTCGTCCTGTAGGTATGTTTGCCATCCACAGTCAGCGTATAGTGCCTTTATTTCTTCCATGTCCACCGACATCACCTGACGATATTCCACGTTCATAGACATAACCTCACCTCTTCTTAGTAGGAGAATACAGGCTCGCCGTCCTCATCAAAGTACAGCTCCATTTCCTCAATTTCGGACAGGTCCACCTGCTCAAAGACATACTCATTTTCCTCAGCGTCTATAATACGTATGTCCCACAGCTCGACAGTTTCCTCGGTTTCGAGCTCTATGTGGCAACCCTCGCCGTCCTCTATCACAGTTTCGCTATCGAGACAGTCACTACCCCAATCCTCATCCACAGAGGGTGCGACGTAAATTTCATGGATTGTAAGCCCCATGCTGTTTGTAATGGTAAATTCGATGTTATTCATGCTAAAACCATGTGCAAAACCTGCGCCAAATTGTAAAGCTTGGCATGGTCTGCACGCTCCTTTCTTATGTCGTATATCTCACATTTTATTACATGAAAATGAGACTGTCAACACAAATGTTAAAATAGCTTTAGCAAGTAGTGCTTCCTAGCGGATGAGGAAGAAATCTTACACCTTGACTTAGGTCTGAACAGCTAAGTGTACCAAAGCCACCGCATCAAAAGGCAATAACGTCAAAGATAGTGTATATTTTAAACTTTTTATTGCTTATTCGTGAACCACATGTTATAATAAGTCGAAAAAATACTTATTTAGGAAAGAGGAATTTTCGAGTATGAACAAACCAACTTTTGCAAACCCCGCACCGCTGGGACTTTTGGGGTTTGGTATGACAACAGTGCTGCTGAATCTACATAATGCGGACATCATACCGCTGTCCATTGTCATTGTGGCTATGGGGCTGGCGCTTGGTGGACTTGCGCAGATCATAGCAGGCATCATGGAGTTCAAAACAGGCAATACGTTTGGCGCAACAGCCTTTACCGCTTACGGATGTTTCTGGTGGTCGCTGGTGTTTATATGGGTGCTACCCGTGTCCGAGTCAGCAGACCTCACATCAATGGGCTTCTACCTGACACTGTGGGGCATTTTCACACTGGGAATGTTTGTCGGCACACTAAAGCACAACAGAGCAACACAGGTGGTATTCCTTTCGCTGACTGTCCTGTTCTTCCTGCTTGCGATAGCAGATTTCACAGGTAGTCACACAATCAAAGTTATAGCTGGTTATGAGGGTATCTTCTGCGGTCTGTCCGCTATTTATAACTGTCTGGGACAGATTATAAACAACGAGTTTAAGAAGGAAATTATAAAGCTGTAAGGGTTATGGCTTTTTAAAAGGAGCGGTACATACGTACCGCTCCTTTTTTGCGATGACCTTGGGACGATTTCGCTAAAGGTAGTGTAATCGACTGATAGCGTTAGGGGCAAATTTGACGTGGGGTGAGCCACGTCAACAAGGGGCTGTCGCATTGGAGTAAAACTTTACAAAATCAAGCCCCTACTTTGTATCTGGGTGAAACCGTCGAAAATTTGCCCCGAACGCTATTAGCCCATGACGGCGGAGGTAGGGGAGAGGGGGGAAGGTATGGTGTCTTTCTACCGTTTTACATTGTCCTTAAAGTAACACTCTGCTATAATCTTCTCTAAGAACTCGGCAAGTCCTCCGCTTTCACAGCTCTGGGCAATGAATGAAGCCTGCTTCTTTACCTCGTCGGGGGACATCTCAAAAGAGCCGGACAGCGATGCTACCTTAAGCATCTCCAGATCGTTATAGAAGTCGCCCATTGCCATGAGGTTCTTGCGGTGGACACCGTACATGTCGCAGAAACGCTTAAGCGCAGTCGCCTTGCTGACAGTTTCAGGGAGGATCTCCACAAAGTTTATGTCCGAGCTTACAAAACGGACACCGTGGGTGTCGCAGCTCTTGATATAGCTAAGTGCATCCTTTGTCTCCTGCTCCCAGACGGTGGGGTCGGTGTGGATAAGTACAAACTTCAGAATGCCACTTTCAGGAAGATTTTCGCCTCTAATTGCTCCACGAGGCTTTTGGCCGTCCAGCTTTTTCAGCACATCCTCCTCTTTGCCGTAGTAGGAGTAGCCATCTGCTGTCACCACCGAGACGTTAAAGCCCGGATAGCGTTGCAGTAGGTCTTTCATGTACTCGCTTGCATGATGGGGTAGATATGCGGAGTATTCCGTGGCTTGGGTGGCGAAGTTGTACACTGCCGTGCCGTTGCCCACTATGCAGGACGTGTTTATCGGCAGATGACCTGCAAACTCGGCGAGTGACGTGTGCCATCTGCCTGTTGCGAAAGCAAAGTGTCCGCCGAGGTCTGTAAATTTGCGTATAGCGTCCTCGTTTTTGGGTGGTATGCCTGTGATGTGACTACCGAGCGTGCCGTCCACGTCAGAGAAAAAGTAGATATCTTTAAGCCTGTGCTTTATTATCTCGAGGCAACGCCCCTCCTGCTCCTGCGGTAGCCACAGGTCTGCTAGGGTGCATATGGTGGGGCAGATGTCATACATAGTGGCGGTTTTAATGCGGACACCGCTCTTTATGTCCGGGCCGAACGCTATAAGCGGCGGTTTGTGACCTTTGTCGGGGTGGTAGCCGTGCTTTGCTCTGTCGCCGTGGCTGTTGCCGTGGGGGATTTCGACGTCGTTCTCTCCTATGCGTGACGAGAACGACGTGCCATACGTCCCCTCTACCATGAAGTAGAGGTTGTCCGACGCCATGCCCTCGTTTTGACGTAGTTCTTCCCTTGTGAATATCCTCTCGACAGCCTGCGGATACTTCTGCTTTATCGTCAGTAGCGCCTTATACACCTTCTGCACCGTTTCTCGGTCAGCGTTTTCTTTCATCAGTATCTGCGCAGACAGTCCCGACGACAGCCCGTAAGCGTCATATTCGCTAAGTTTGCCATCTTTCCCCTTGCGAATAATACCCATATCACAGAACACCTTGTTGATAAAGAACACTTGCTCAATATCAATCTGCCCATGGTCACCGAGTATTATAAAGTTTGTGCTATCAAAACAGCCGTTCGCTTTTACCGCATCAATAATACGCCCCATAAGCACGTCCATTTCACGCAGTGTATATTCGGGCATGAAGCCGTCCACGCCAAACCTGTGGCGTATATGGTCGAGTAGGACGGCGTGAATAAGCGTGAGGTCGGACATATTCTCACGAAGCGACTTGAGTGCTATCTCCATACCGTAGACATGCATATTCTGTGTGTTGTTCCAGTCATAGTGTGAGATGATCTCGTCAAAATAGCTCTCGAAAATGTCCGCTGACGCTCCGTCACGGTAGATTTTGCGAGCGTCCTCGCCGCCAATTGGCCACAGTTCAGGTAGGTTTACGCCGTGCTTACTCCCGACAGTCACCGGCCACAAAAATGCAGACGTACTAAGTCCTTTTTCCCGAGCAGCGTCCAGCACTGTTTTCACCTTTATTTCGCTGTAATCACGCACCCAGTCGTTTTTCACCCTGCTAAGGTCGAGGTTTTTCGAGTGAAGTCGTGGACGTTGATTGTTAGTCACCCCGTGAACGGCAGGGCTTACACCTGTAATCATGGTGGTGTGAATAGGGTAGGTGAGGGTGGGGTATATTTCACGTATATTCTCAACAAAAGCGCAGTTCCCCAGTATGCGCGAGAAGTTTGGGAGCTTCTTTAAAAAGTCGATGTCCTTACTTCTGAGTGAGTCTATAGAGATTATCACAAGGCGATTATTCATAAAGTGTGTTCCTCTCGTTTGTTATACTGTAATAATATCAGAGTTTTTGGTAAATTGCCATAGCTCGCATGAAGAAAGTTGTGGGTGACTTTGCCATGTGGAGTGTGCTATAATGTGAAAAAGGAACTACTTGGTGACGGTTAGTCCGTGTTTAGCCAGTTTAAAATAACCGCTTACTTTGGACGAGGGTGGTTATTTTTTTGTGGTTTTAAATATCTGAAGCAGTACGTAAAGTACAATCGCTGTCATGATCTAGTCCATAATCTCCCCCCCTTTACAGGAGCGTGACTAACCGACGGACGTTTGGATGGTTCGGACAAGCATTATGCCACGATTTTTGGAAGAAAGTAAGTGTGGCAATTACTTTTCTGTTGACTTGACATAGCACAACCTGTGTGATATTCTCGAAATAACAGATATTTTGAAAACGAGGATAGTGGTTTGAAAGTAAGATTTCAGAGCTACAGTTTTGTGCTCTTCGCCACAGCCTCAATTTTTGTAAAACAGAAACTAAAAGTGACACCAATCACACAAAACCCGTAGAAAGGAACGGTCATTAAAATGATCAAATCAGAGCTTTTATCTATCACCTACAGAGGCGAGGTTGCGGACTTGTTTTCCACCGGTTACGTCACTGTGAGCGACCATACCGGCAAACTGCTATACCACGCAGGCAACCCCGACCATATAGCGTTTGCACGTTCCTGTACAAAGCTAATTCAGGTGCTACCCGTCATTGAGAGCGGTGCTACCGAGAAGTACGGCATCAGCGAAAGTGAAATTTCCACCATGTGCTCCTCCCACCACGGCGAGCCGCTACACCAAGAGGCGGTAATGAGCATCCTGAAAAAGGCGGACCTTCCACTGTCTGCGCTACAGTGCGGTGTGCATTATCCGTACAACAAGGCTCTTGCAGAAAAGATGAAGTGCGAAGGCATCGAGCCTTCTTCGCTGACGCAAAACTGCTCAGGTAAGCACTCGGGTATGCTAATTTGCTCAAAGCATCTCGGCGACTCGCTTGAGAACTACTACGAGCTGAGCCATCCACACCAGCAGCGTATACTGCAGATTCTAAGTGAGCTGTGCAATTACCCTGTAGGAGATATCCAGATAGGTATTGACGGTTGCGGTGTCCCTGTACATGCCATGCCGATGCAGGCGTTCTCAACAGGTTACGCAAAGCTTGCCATGCCGTCCATGTTCCCCTCCCCACGTAGAGAAGCTATCGAAAAGATGCTTATTTCCATAGAGCACAACCCTGTCCATATTTCAGGGACAGACACATTTACAACACGTCTAAACACAGTGGTGGGCGACCGTATTGTCGGAAAACTCGGTGCGGCAGGTTTCTACACTATAGGTGTAAAAGGCAAGGGTATCGGCATCGCTGTCAAGTCGGACAGCGGCATAACCGCCATGACCGACCTCGCAGTAATGGAGACCCTCCGCCAGCTTGAACTGGTGACAGACAGTGAATACAACGAGATCCTTCCGAAGGAAACACTACAGTCCTTTAACCATAAGGGTGAAATTGTTGGCGAGACGAGAGCGGTTTTTACTTTGAATAAAGTGTAGCATCGTTTTTAAAAAGTAGGCTAATGCGAGCGGACATTTAAACAGTACCGTGCGTAAATTGTGTAAATAGAATATTAAAAAAACCGTCACCAAGTGTTTTGGTGACGGTTTTGTCAATTTTTAAAGAGTAATGCGTACATCTACTTCATCCCCCAATACTTCCTGTCCAGGTTGCGGTATTGTATCGCCTCCAGTATGTGGTGCTCCTCTATTAATTCGCTTAGGTCGAGGTCAGCTATGCTTCGGGAGACTTTCAGTATGCGGTCGTAGCCTCGGGCGGAGAGGTTTAGGCGCTCGAACGCTGACTTTAGCAGTTCATTTGCTTTGGGGGTGGTGGGACACATCTTTTGGAGTAGTGAGGGTGGTATCAGCGAGTTTACCGTCACGCCGTATTCACCCATGCGTGTCTGTGAAAATTCACGGGCGGTGGTGACACGCTCCAGTATTGTCTCGGAGCGCTCTCCTGCCGAAGTGTCTGAAAGGCTGGCGTAATCTACGGGTGCTATCTCTAGATGTATGTCCATTCGGTCCAGGAGTGGGCCGCTGACACGTCCCAGATAGCGTGAAATTGTATTGTTCCCACAGATACACTCACGTGTCGGGTGGCCGTAGAAACCGCAGGGACAGGGATTCATAGCGGCTACCATCATAAATGTGCTGGGGTAGGTCACTCGGCTGTTTGCCCTTGATATGGTTATCTGCCTGTCCTCGAGTGGTTGGCGCAGTGCTTCGGTGACGGCACGCCCGTACTCGGACAGCTCGTCCAGAAACAGCACGCCGTTATGCGCTAGGGACACTTCACCGGGGCGTGAGGAGTGTCCCCCACCCACCATGCCGGCGGCGGACACCGTGTGATGCGGTGCACGAAACGGACGTCGTGTTATAAGCCCTCCGCTCTCATTTAACATCCCCATCACAGAGTGTATCTTTGTAACGGCTATCTGCTCGGTGTGGCTCATAGGCGGGAGTATGGAGGATATACGTTTTGCCAGCATACTCTTACCCGACCCGGGAGGACCTACCATTATAAGGTTGTGACCGCCAACTGCCGCTACTTCAAACGCTCTCTTTGCACCCTCTTGACCTTTTATATCACTCATGTCAGATAGTGAAATAGGCTCGTACCTGGCCTCGACGGTAACGTCCACTGCTTTTTGAAGGCGTGCCCCACCCTTTAGATGCTTGTAGATGTCCTTGACGTTTTTGGCAGGGAATACGTCCACGCCTTCCGCTATTTTGCCTTCTGCGGCGTTGTCAAACGGAATAAACACCCTTTCAACGCCGTGTTCTTTGCAGTCCAGTATCATCGGCAACACTCCACGCACAGGGCGAAGGTCACCGCTCAGCGAGATTTCACCGAGGAAGGCGGTTGCGGAAAGGTCAGTGTCCAGCACACCTGTCGTGGCCAGTATGGACATCATTATCGGTAAGTCGTAGATGGGGCCTACCTTTTTTATATCGGCAGGGGCGAGGTTTACAACTATTCTGCCTGACGGCGAGGGGAACTTATTGTTTCGCAGCGCTATCTTTATTCTGTCCCTCGACTCACGGACAGCGGCGTCCGGCAG
>CAYJIK010000025.1:7385-26695 GCA_964370205.1 uncultured Oscillospiraceae bacterium
ATAAGCTCTTTCGGGCTGTGTGTTAGGTTCTTGTAGCCGTCCTCGGTTATCATGACGACATCTTCTATACGTATACCAAATTCGCCTGCGAGGTATATGCCCGGCTCAACCGACAGCATAAACCCGGGCTGGCATATCTCCATGCAACCCTTTGCAAAGCGGATATAACCCTCATGCACCTCTGTGCCGATGCCGTGACCGAGACTATGCCCAAAGCAACCCTCGTAGCCTGCGTTGTCTATGTAATCTCTCGCTACCTTGTCAACGTCGTGCATTATCATGCCCGGCTTTATGACTTCAAGGGCTTTCAGCTGTGACTGTAGCACTGTTTCGTAGACGTGCTTTTGTTTTTCGCTAAGTGTGCCGAAACCTACCGAGCGTGTCATGTCGGACACGTATCCGTTTATGGATACACCGTAGTCCATCCAGAGGAAGTCGCCGTCCTTTATAACATAATCGCCGCCCTTGCCGTGAGGCATGGAGGTGTTTTTACCTGCTACTACGCCGATAAACGCCTGCTGTTCAGCACCGTGCTTTTTGCAAAGTCTGCCCAGTTCCATTTCTACTTCAGCTTCGGTCATGCCTGTCTTCATGATGTTTAGAAGGTCTGCATATGCCTTGTCGGCGACTGTCTGCGCCTCTTGCATGTAGAGATATTCTTGGTGCGACTTCTTCATGCGCATGTCAATGATAGCTTTGTTCAGCTCGTCGGACATTGCTATTTTCGCTTCTGTGAAGTAGTTTGACATGGTCATGTAGGTGGACATGGTAACATATCCGCTGTCGATGCCGATGGTCTTTACGCCGTGCTTTTTAGCAAGTGCGTTTAACTGCTCACCGAGGTTTTCCTGTAGTATGACTTCAGCGTTTTTAACTGTGTTGCGTGCAAGTTCTATGTAGCGGAAGTCGATGATGAAGTATGCCTTATCCTTCGTTACAAACAGTGTACCTGCACTTGAGCGTAGCCCTGTGAAGTACCTTCTGTTTACCATAGATGTTACCATTGCGGCTTCCATCCCGGACGGCAGTGCCTCGATAAGCTTTAGGATCTTGTTTTCCATTTGACTGTACCTCCATATTTTAATATTGTTTACGCTGTTTTTAAGGAGAACTTGTGTATTACTTCTCTAAAAGTGACCTATAGTAGTTTTGCATGGTGGTGGCGTCCTCCGCCTGTGTGCCGTCCGACTCGCAGATGATGACTGCGTTATCTACGTTATACTTGTGCAGTAGTTCGCAGAGTGGTTCGAAGTCAGGGCCGTATTGTGTATCCTCGAAGGTGAGGTGGCGTTTTTCGCCGCCGTTCATGGTGTACTCAATCTTTGAGAAGTGGACGTGCAGTTGTCTTAGTCGCTCTGCGCCGAGGTTGTCCTTTATATAGGTGAACACATGCTCATAGTTTTCATATTCGGACAGTGTGCCGAAGGTGCGTGCGTTGAGATGTCCAAAGTCCACGCAAGGTATCATGCGCTCGTCAATTTTGCAGAGCTCAACGACCTCCTCGAGTGTGCCGAGTTGGTTTATCTTTCCCATGACCTCGGGGCACATGTGTATATGGGACAGACCTTCGTCGTCCAGCGCTTTGACCGCAAGCTTAAAAGTGTCGGTAGCGTACACCATCGCCTGCTCCCTTGAGATTTTTGCGCAGGAGCCGGAGTGTATGATTATTCTATCTCCGCCAAGCCAGTCCACCGCCTTTGCGGAGGACAGTATATAGCCAAGTGAGCCTATGCGCTTACTCTCCTCCACGCTTGACATGGAGATGTAGTACGGTGCGTGTAACGACATATATATTCCTGCCGAGGTGCAAATTTCACCGAGTTCTCTTGCGGTAGCTTCCTTTATGCGCACGCCTTGACCGCACTGGTATTCAAAGGCGGTGAGGCCGAACTGTTCGAGATACTGCGGTACCTGTTTGGAACTTTTGTAACCCTGTGCCGAGAAGCTGTTTGAATTGCCTGCAGGGCCGAATCTTGTCATAGTGCCTCCTGTGTTGTAAAATGATTTCCCTTTCGTGTAGATACGCCTATTGTACGTATATGACCTACACAAGAGATAGCTTGAATCAGCGAGAGTATTTGAACAGATGTTTTACCGACATTTAAAACTGCCACCTTGCTGCATATATCTAAAAAGGGTAAAACAAAAACGGCATTTCGTTTCCGAATGGTGGATAGTTTGCAAGAATGTTACTGCCGTGTATTTACATTATAACTGTTTTTTGTGATTATTAAAAGAGGTTTTTTACAATTACATCCGCAAAAGAAGTAAAAAATAATGTAAAGAAATTGACTTTTTTAAACAAAAAATATATAATGGATAGGCCTGTAGGTACAAGCCCTATATTTTTCAGGGTGTTCCCCCACTATTTAAATGGAGCAATTTTTTCTTTTGACTAAGCTAAAAGCGGAGTACTCCTATATTGGAGCAAGCTTTTAAATGCGGCTTTTGCAGTAGCAATTGCGGTTAACAAAGTAAGGCAGAAACATGTCGAAAGATGCTCGCCGCATAGTTGCGGTGTTTGAATGGTAGAGGGGTATGCCTAAGTATATTTGTACCTGTCATGTGAGTATTCCACAGCATGACAGCTCACATGCAGGTATATATTTGAGGAAATGGAGTTAAGCCATGAAGAAAGTAGCAAAACCGGTCTTTTTTATTATCCTACTGCTGATAATAGGCCTAGGGATACTAACAGTGACCGGAGTACGTACACAGTACGGCGACATCACCACCACTGTCATAAAAAGCCTGTCCGATATCCGCTGGGGTATTGATATCAGGGGCGGTGTGGATGTCACATTCTCGCCACCTGTAGGGGTGGACGCCACCGACGAGGAAATGGCGGCGGCGGAGTCGGTTATTAACACACGTCTGGTAACACTTAAGATTACCGACAGTGAAGTGTACACCGACTATGACAATGATCGCATAATCGTCAGATTCCCGTGGAGAGCGGACGAGCAAGACTTTGACCCTGCGGAGGCAATTGCGGAACTTGGTAGCACAGCGCTGCTGACCTTCCGTGAGGAGGCACTCAGAGGAGCGGACGGCGCACCTATCGGCATCACAGCGGAAAACGTGATACTTGAGGGTAGTGACGTGGTAGCCGCAACACCGCAGTACTACGATGACGGAAGTGGCGCACAGTATGTCATAGAGCTACAGCTCACTGACGAAGGCGCTGAAAAGTTCTCGACAGCCACTGCTACAGTGTCCGCCAAAGAGTACCCAGGTAACATCATCTCCATCTGGATGGACGACACAATGATATCCTCCCCCGTGGTTGAAAGCCAGATAACAGGTGGAACAGCGCAGATAAGCGGTAACTTCACCGCTGAAGCAGCCGTGGCACTGGCTGACAAAATCAACGGCGGCGCACTACCGTTTGAATTGGTAGCGGAGGACTTTAACACAATTTCCCCCACACTGGGCGACGGCGCACGTGACGCAATGGTACTGGCAGGCGCTATAGCGTTTGCACTTGTAGCGGTGTTCATCATCGTTATGTACCGTGTCCCCGGCTTTGTTGCTGTTATAGCACTGGCAGGGCAGGTTATCCTGATGCTAAACTCGGTTACAGGCTTCCTGGGCACAATAGAGTCGTTCACACTAACACTACCCGGTATAGCCGGTATTATACTGTCTATCGGCTTCGGTGTTGACGCTAACATCATCACCGCCGAGCGTATAAAAGAGGAAATAAACGGCGGCAAGACAATAGACGGCGCAATAGAGAGCGGCTTTAAGCGTGCTTTCAGCGCAATACTTGACGGTAACATTACCGTTATCATGGTTGCTATAATCCTGATGGGCGCATTCGGCCCTCCGGGAAGTCTAGCCTCCAGAATAATGTCCCCACTGTTCTTTATGTTTGGCCCTTCCACAGCAGGCGCAATCTACTCATTCGGCTACACGCTGATGGTAGGTGTTCTACTAAACCTGTTTATGGGCGTGTTTGTTTCAAGACTGCTACTGAAGTCACTTTCCAGGTTTAAGGCGTTTAGAGCGCCGGGGCTTTATGGAGGTAGAAGGGGGAATTAGTTTTCCTTTCTCGGTTAAGTGATGGATTAAGGTAGGTGGAAAACTAATTCCCCCTTCCTGCAAGTTTTATGTTTTTCAGTCATAGCGACGACTGAAATTTCCAATACAATCTGCGGATTGTATTGGAAACCACATAAAACTTTGTAGGTAGTTGGAGGCAGTTGCGTTCGTGGGAATATGGGTTTACTCATTTACCTGTCGGTAAATATCGGCGAGGGGTGGGGACGGTCATATGCCTGCGGTAAATATCGGAATAGTTTTGTGGCTATTTTGGTTGATTTGTGCCTTTTAGTAGGCGATTTACTCTTTTATATTGTTAGAAAGGGAAGGGTTATGAGAAAAGAGATTGATTTTATATCCGGGAGCAAGCGGTACTTTGTGATTTCCATAGGGCTTATGGTGGTTGCGCTGTTGTTTGCGTTGCTGTTCGGTGTACAGCTTGATATTGAGTTTAAGGGTGGTACTATACTCACCTATGCGTATTCGGGAGACATAAATCAGGCGGAGTTTGAGGGGGTTGTCGAGGAACAACTTGGGGAGAGTGTCAGCGTGCAGTCTACTGTTGATGTGGTGAGCGGTTCACGCAACTATGTTGTGTCGCTTGCACGTACCGACGGTATTGAGATTGACACACAGATAGCGCTGACAGATGCTCTGACAGCTAAGTATCCCGACAACAACATTGAAATAGCATACGCCAACGTGGTTGACGCTGTTATAGGCGGCGAGTTCCTTATGAAGTCGTTCACGGCTGTTGTATTTGCTTCTGCTCTGATGATTGTATACGTTGCACTGCGCTTTAAGGTTATCAGCGGACTTTCCGCAGGTGTTACCGCTGTTATAGCGCTCCTTCACGACGTGTTTATCGTGTTTGCAGTGTTTGTGGTGTTCCAGATACCGCTAAACGATAACTTCATTGCGGTTATCCTGACGATACTCGGCTACTCGCTGAATGACACCATCGTTATCTACGACCGTGTACGTGAAAACAAGCGTCTGCACGGCGACAAGCTGACTACAGCTGAACTGATGAACAAGAGCATAAACCAGTCGCTCACACGTTCTATAGCGACAACTATCACAACTGTCCTTGCGATGGTGGTGGTGTCGGTGGTTGCGCTGATGTTCAACGTCACGTCCATACTGTCCTTCTCGTTCCCGATTATACTGGGAATGCTGAGCGGTGTGTACTCCTCTATCTGCATAGCAGGCCCACTATGGGTTATGTGGCAGGATAAGAAAGCAGCTAAGGCGGCGTAGAAATTGAGATTTTGGGGAAGTCCCCGATAGATAGAAACAGGAGCGGTTCGTTTGAACCGCTCCTGTTTTGTTATGCTGTGATGCTTTTAAATGTATCTGCATGAATTGGCGGATTACCACTTTGAAGTGGGACATATAAACGATAATCGTCCCTAATCCCACCAAAATAGCCAAGGTGTGGAGCTTGTTATGTGTGCGGCGAGTTTGTGTATGGTTCCCATGCCTTGCTCTATAATATCAGGACAGAACAGGTACATCTCGGTTGCCAACTTTAACGAATCATCCTTGTTCTCGAGTTTTGGGGTGTTGTATTCAAGTGTGTCACTGCTTATCACGGACGGTATAGCGCCGTGTTTCTCGTGCCAGTACTTTGAAACGGACATAAGTTCCACTGTGTCAGGGCATTCGTTCCAACCTCCAAACGGTAAATAGGCGAATATCTCCCACGGATTTTTGGTAGGCACCTTTGCCAGTATAAGCTCCTTGGTCTCCTCACTGTCCCCCTCACATACCGTGACAAAGCTGTCCATTCCGTATGTTCTGGGCTTTACCTTTTTGCCCATAAATGCGGACACCTGTTCACGTTTCTGTTCCAGCTTGTCGGCGAAAAGACGTTCGCCGTCTATAAGCTCGGTGTTTAGCATAACCTTATTGTACTGCGCTATACGCTCACGGTCTATTTCCTCTTCGTCGTCGTTCAGATTCATGTATAGTGTCTCAAGCAGTGGCTCACTCACCACCAGAAGGACAGGCCTAAACGCCCAGCCACTATCAAATGCGTCCACGGCTGCCCTGTTGAATAGTCTATAAACCTCTCCTACATTAGTGCCTGCTGCTATTATTTCACAGTCGAATGATAGAAGTTCTGCCATTTCTCGGCAGGTGTCGGTGATGTTCATTATGTGTACTTCCTTTGCGGTTTTAGTTTTTACCATATTAGCATTTAAAGTGGTGTTACGCAACCTCAAAGTTCACCCTATCACCCCCAACTTCCTCCACTTTCTTTCCCACAAACTGATTTAACAGCCATAATATGGACAAGATAATGACAGTGCTATATAACCGAGTACAGTTAGCATACTATTATAGCGAATAACGTCAGAGAGGGTATAAGTTTGAAAACAAGATTTTGGGGCTTGCAGTTTTGTACTCTTCGGCACAGCCTCAGTTTTTGTGACATATAAACGATATGCCACAAAAACCGCACAAAACTGCAGTTGTAACTTGTAGAAAGGAATCTTAATTAAATGTTTGGATTTAACGGTTTTACACAGAAGGCAAACGAGGTGGTGAGCGAAGCGATAGCCAGAGCGTCGTCGCTTGGGCATACGTATATAGGTAGTGAACATCTCTTGCTGGGGCTACTTTGCGTCAACAACTCCACCGCCTACGCCGCACTGACTTCGAAAGGTATACACTACGACGATGTGTCTGCGCTGGTGGTTAAAACAGTCGGCAAAGGCACGCCCAGACCATTAGGCCCCGGGCATATAACCCCCACCTGTAGGCGGATACTGGACATGTCAGCGGCGCTTGCTAAGGAGGGCGGTGTCGGGGTTGGCACAGAGCATATACTGATAAGCATACTGCGTGACGAAACGTCCTACGCTCTGCGGTTCTTGCGTGAGCTGGGTGTGGACAGTGCCGTGATGATCCGCACGCTTAGTCTGGTAGTGAACGAGATGCCGTCCCACCGCACCACACAACAGCAGACACAGCCTACAAGCCGCCCACAGCAAAAGCCCCCTTCCTCTAAAACCCCCATGCTTGATAAATACTCGAAGGACCTCACCGAGATGGCACGTCAAGGTAGGCTTGACCCTGTTATCGGTAGGGAGCGTGAGATAGCAAGGCTTATACTGATACTCTGCCGCCGTTCGAAGAACAACCCTTGCCTTGTGGGGGAGGCAGGAGTAGGTAAAACAGCGATACTGGAGGGGCTTGCGCTTGGGATAGTGTCCGGCGGTGTACCGGAGGAACTGGCGAACAGGCGGCTTGTGTCGCTTGACCTTACGTCGATAGTAGCAGGTACGAAGTACAGAGGCGACTTTGAAGAGCGCATAAAGGTTATTGTAAACGAGGTTATAAGCGCAAAGAACATCCTCCTGTTTATTGACGAGGTACACAACATCATGGGAACAGGAGCGGCGGAGGGCGCAATAGACGCCGCGAATATCTTAAAGCCACAGCTGGCAAGGGGCGAACTTCAGCTGATAGGCGCAACCACCTTTGACGAGTACCGTAAGAATATCGAACGTGACCAAGCACTGGAGCGTCGTTTTCAGAGTATAAAGGTGGAGGAGCCGTCCCCTGAGGACACCAAGAAGATACTCCACGGCATAAAGGACAGGTACGAAGCGCACCACCGCATAACCATAACCGATGAAGCCATAACAGCCGCCGTGGAGCTGTCAGTGCGGTATATCCCCGACCGTTTCCTGCCCGACAAGGCTATAGACCTTATAGACGAAGCCTCCTCGGAGGTGCGCCTAAAGGGGTATGACAGCGGACGCATCAAGGTTGTGACCGCCGAGAATGTGTCGGTGGACGCTCTCTCTAAAAAGGATTTTCGCTTTGGGGCAGGGCTTAACGAAATAGCGTCTCGTAGCTTTGTGCGAGGAGACAAGACCGAGAGCATCAAAACAGCACCGGTCACCCCACAGGTAACAGCTCAGGACATCGCGAAGGTGGTGTCAGGCTGGACAGGTATAGAGCTTAACACCATTGACGAGTCGGAGAGTGAGCGTTTAAAGTCACTTGAGGCAGAACTTGAAAAGCGTGTGATAGGTCAGCGTGAGGCGGTAGAGAAGGTGTCAAAGGCGATACGTCGAGGGCGCATAGGGCTGAAAGATCCGACACGTCCCATAGGCTCGTTTATATTCCTGGGGCCGACAGGGGTGGGGAAGACGGAGTTGTGCCGTGCGCTCTCTACAAGCCTGTTTGGCAGTGCCGAGTCTATGATACGGCTTGACATGTCCGAGTATATGGAGAAGCACTCTGTGTCAAAGCTTATCGGCTCACCTCCCGGGTATGTGGGCTTTGACGATGGGGGCGGTCTCACCGAGAAGGTACGCAGGCGGCCGTACAGCCTGATACTGTTTGACGAAATAGAGAAGGCGCACCCCGACGTGTTTAATATACTGCTACAGATACTTGACGACGGTCTACTCACCGACTCAAGGGGGCGCAGCTCAAGTTTTAAAGACGCTGTGATAATCATGACCTCAAACCTCGGTGCGCAGTATATCACCGACCAAAAGCAGCTTGGTTTTGCAGGGGACACTACACAAAAGAACGATGACACACAGCGGAATGTTATGAAGGAACTGCGCAGTTTTTTCCGCCCCGAACTGCTCGGGCGTATAGACGATATTGTGGTGTTTGGGAAGCTTGAGGTACAGCATATGGAACAGATAGTGCGCAAACTGTTGACAGCGGTATGCGAACGGATGAACGCACTGGGCATAACAGTCACATTCGGAGACACACTCATCGTGGCACTGTCAAACGAGGGTAGAAACAAGGAAGGCGGTGCACGCCATCTGAGAAGGCTTATACGAGTGGAGGTTGAGGACGTGTTGGCGGAGAAACTGCTGTACGGCGACATTGTAGGCGGTGACAGCATAGTCTGCGACATGTACGATGGTGTGATGATGGTGAATAAGCTGGCCTCGGCGAGGGGGTAGGGGCGTTTTAGGTTGGTATGCGGTCACGGTAGGACGTGAGCGTGTGCCAACCTTCTTTTTTGCAAAGTTTTCTTTGCAAAACTATTGACAAGTAAACTTGGTATGTGTTATTATGACTTTGCAAAGTAAACTTTGCATTTAGACAATAACACTTGTAAAGGAGGCGCACTATGAACAGAGATGAAATCCTAAAAAAGAGCCGAGAACAGAAAGAGGACGAAGGTGTGAAATTTATCGCCAATAAAGGTATGTCCTATGGTATAATAGGGCTAAGCGTTATGTTTTTTGCAATGGCGATAATTTTCATGTTCGTGGGAGGACACAACTTAAATGTGCCTTTCGCTATGATGACCGCATATCAAGGGGCGGAAAACATAGGCAGATATTCTGCAGGAGGGGGCAAGCAGACTTTGTTTTGGGGTATAGTTTTAACTGTACTGGCGGTGGTATTTTTGTTAGCGTACTTGCTAATTGATGTGTTGGGAGTGATTGTGTTTTAATATGGACGATAAATTGATATTAAGGAATAAACTTAAAGTTGCACGTGCAGAAAAAAGCTTGTCGCAGACAGAACTCGCCGAAATGATAGGCGTTTCTCGAAACACAATCAGCTCCATAGAGACAGGCCAATTCAATCCGACTGCGAAACTTGCGTTGATACTGTGCATTGCGCTTGATAAGAAGTTTGAGGAGTTGTTCTATTTTGAGTAACGCTTTATATTTCACAAATAGGTTTACATAAACACTTAGAACCTATTTGGGGTAGAGCTTTGAGATTGCGTTTACTCTTGCCAATGAAAAACTAAAGCACTGTGCGTTAGCATAGTGCTTTAGTCTGTTAAAAAGACCTTGAAAAGAAATCCATTTTATTTTACCGGAGGGATTGGGGGTTTGGGGGCAAACCGCAAGGTTTATCCCCCATTCAGATAACCCCGCCGTGCGGGCTTTTTATTCTCAAAAAGGTTTTTTGACAATAAAAAGCACTGTGCTAACGCACAGTGCTTTTTAATATGGCGGGAATATGTGGGAATCGAACCCACCTAGGAGGCTCCTCACCCCCATCACCGGTTTTGAAGACCGGAGGGCACACCAGCACCCATCTACTCCCACGGATATTATAACATAAACTTTGGAAAAATCAAGGGGGACTTTGGGCACTTTGCGCTTGTTTTTTTGCAAGTCTAAACATGGAGGGCGAAAACACACGGAAATATGCAGTACTTTGCTCGGGTAATTGGACTTTCTGCACATATTTTTCTCATATGAAGCCACTCCATTAAGTCTATGGGCGGTGGAAGCAACATGGTAGTTATAGAAGTCGCTCACCCTGAGGAGAACAAACACAGATGCGCCCCTTGGAGGCCAGCGATGTTCCTTAGCAGTGCCGAGCACCGACACGTCTTTTGCCCTCCTGTGCTGAAAATGCTACCTTCCGGCGGAGCATAGGTAATTTAAAGTCACCGTCCACCACAACTAACCGAAATTCTCGCTGTAATCCATCCACACTTACCAAAAAAGCTTGATATTACATACTCATAATGTTACAATGATTTGTATGTATATTTGAATGAGAGGTATTATTATGAAACTTGGTATAGTAGGACTACCGAATGTGGGTAAGTCCACGTTGTTTAACAGTGTCACGGGTGGCGGTGCACAGAGTGCGAACTACCCCTTTTGTACGATAGACCCGAACGTGGGCATTGTCCCCGTGCCGGACGAGCGTCTTGACGTACTTGCGAAGATGTATGAACCGCTGAAGATAACCCCTGCCACCATTGAATTTGTGGACATTGCAGGGCTTGTAAAAGGAGCGGCAAACGGTGAGGGACTTGGCAACAAGTTTCTGGCGCATATTCGTGAAGTGGACGCTGTTGTGCATGTCGTGCGCTGTTTTGACAGTGGCGAGATTATACATGTCGAGGGCAGTGTAGACCCTCTGCGTGACATCGAGACAATTATATACGAGCTTATTTTCTCTGATATCGAGAGGGTGGAGCGCCGTATTGACAGAACCACAAAGGCGGCAAAAGGTGACAGAAGCCTCATGGACGAAGTTGCGTTCCTTGAGAAGCTAAAGACGCACCTGTCCGAGGGCAAACAGGGGCGCTCTTTCCCTCTTGTAAATGAAAATGAGGAAAAGATGATGGCTGACTGCTCATTGTTAACCTCGAAGCCGGTCATATACGCCGCCAACATGAGCGACACAGAGCTTGCTAACTACACCGAGAACAGCTACTTTCAGATAGTGCAGAAGTACGCCACCGAAGAAGGTTCTCTCGCACTCCCCATCTGTGCGGCGATTGAAGAGGAACTGGCAGGTATGGACGCTGAGGACAAGCTGATGTTCCTACAGGACATGGGACTGGAAAAGTCGGGGCTTGACAGACTAATCACCGCAGGCTACGAACTACTCGGCTTGATCTCCTTCTTGACAGCAGGTCGCCCTGAGGTGCGTGCGTGGACAATAAAGCGTGGCACGAAAGCTCCTGCCGCCGCAGGCACTATCCACAGCGACTTTGAGCGTGGTTTTATCCGTGCCGAGGTCATTTCCTTTGAAAATCTCGTGGAGTGTGGCTCACTGACCGCCGCTAAGGAGAAAGGTCTTGTAAAGAGCGAGGGCAAGGAGTATGTTATGAACGACGGCGATGTCGTGCTGTTTAGGTTTAACGTTTAGCGTCTGTTTCGCTGCTAAGGTATCTATCCTTTTGATTTTTAAGCGTTTTAGTATTGTGATATAGGTATGGTCAATTATGAAAAGAATTTTTACTTGTATGCTTGCTTTGTTTATTGCTGTTATATCGCTGACAGCGTGCGACACTTCACAGACACCTATGGATACAAACACGCTCACCGCAGAGCAACTTAGGTGGGCAGGGCTTGCAGAGTCGCTATATATGTCGGGCTTCACCCTTAGCGAGGACATTACCAACGACGAAAAAGCCGACTTCTTCAGAATCGTATCCGCAGACGAGGACTTTTACGATTCGGAACAGTGGAGGCGTGAGGGCGTTTCAACGGAGATGCAGGCAACCAAACCTGTCACCACCATGCACATAGTACCGCTTTCCGACATTGAAAGCATCATCTTCACCCACCTGGCTACCAACACGTTTGACCCAAAGGGTGCGTTTGGTGAAAAGTATGATGAAGAGAAGCAGGTGCTGAATATTACGATAGGCGGTGCAGGGGGCGCACGTCCGACGGGTTTGTTCGTCTACACCGAGGAGGACGATATCGTCACGGTGGTTTTAGGCGTGTATACCAACGATATGTACAACGACCCACCTGAATACGAACTACAGCAGACAGTCACCATGGTTGTAGACCTGTCAGGAGATGGTTGGAAGATGGTTGACTACACACTTGAGGACATTTTACCAACATCCCCGGCAACTCAAACAACCGCAGACATCAAGCGCCCACAGTTTTTAAGCGATGACGTGGCTAATAGCTTCTTCTATGCGGAGGCCGTAGCTGATGAAAACCCTGTAATATCTATAGGCGGGAAACTGATAACTTCGGAAAAATCCGTTACTGACTTTTTTGAAAGCTATGAAAATGACATGAGCTGCGAGATCAACATATACACGTTTTTGTCGGCGAGTGACTTTTCGCATCACAAAATAGCTTATAACAACGAAGGCGGTGAACTTTATGAAGTTTACAGGAACTCGGAGGTAAGTGGTGGGAAACTAAGTTGGAGCGAAGAGAATAGGTATGATCTTCAGGATGTTTCGCTAACCGACTTTGGTAGTATTGAAAAAGTCGGGGGATCTTCTGTGCCCACGTATAGGCAGGTGGTTAGTAACTATGATATCTTTGACGACTATGACAACATGCTGGAACTTGCTGAAAAGTACACAAATCCAATTTATCTGCCTATAGTCCATGACAACACATTTGACGATATGGACGACATCACTGAGTGGGTTTATATTTTAGAGCAAATCGTAGTTATGGAAGCAGAAGGGGAGGACGAGACCTTTTGGGATGTTTACCCCGAGGGTAATATCACCGTAGACGAGATGATGACGCATCTCAACAGCTACTTTGAGGTAGACGAAGCGATTGTTCTGCCACATGTTGAGCAGTATATGATTGATGACGACACTATTTTCTATCAAGGTGGCTTGGGCGGTGCATATCCGATACTGCTGGTGTATGATGTAGACGTCAGTGAAGACTTTGCTACAATCCTTTGTAGAAAGAGGAGTGTTGTGACAGGCGATGTCGATATGGAGAATGGATATCTCATAACGGTGAAAACCATGCTTGACGGCACATTTCGGTATGTGTCCCTTCAAATGCTCTAGTGCATTTCAATAACATTATCCCGAAAAATTTATACACTATGCCGTGCGTTAACATCCCAATATCTGTTGCATGTCGATGAAAAGTGTGATAACATTACTTAAAGGGGTAATTATACCTCTAACCCAAGCAAGCCGCACTTTTTATTACGTCTTTAAACAGGGCTTGCTTTAGTTTTTCTCAGCGACCTATAATACTATTAAGAAAAGAGGAGATTAAACTATGAACAAGGGAATGAAGTTTTTTGAATGTAAGCACTGCGGCAACATCATCGCTTTTGCTAAGTCTAGCGGTGTACCTGTAATGTGCTGTGGCGAGAAGATGGCGGAGATAATCCCCGGTTCTGTTGACGCCGCACAGGAAAAGCATGTGCCTACCTTTAAAATCGAAGGCAAAAACGTGCTTGTAAACGTTGGCTCTGTACACCACCCAATGACAGAAGAACATCTGATTGAGTGGGTAGGACTACAGACAAAGCAGGGTAATCAGCGCAAAGTGCTAAAAGCAGGGGACGAGCCTGTAGTGTGCTTCAGCCTGTGCCCACACGATGAAGTCGTGTCCGTACTGGCGTACTGCAACCTGCATGGCCTGTGGGAGATGAAGGCGTAAACCATTGATAACCATATAATAAAAGCTGTGGCGGTACAATAATCGCCACAGCTTTATGTTTTGGTAGGTAGGCATGGAGATTTTCACCCTCACTTGCAAAATGCACCAAATTGCGATAGAATACGAAAAGGAACTACCCTAACGGTCTGCGGTTAGTCACTCTCCTGCAAGGGAGGTGAGATTATGACGATATTAGAGCTGATAGTGATTTTACTTATTATAGTAGCTTTAACTAAAGCGATTAAAGTCATAAAAAAATAACCGCCCTGTTCGAAGGCGGCGGTTATTTTTTAAATAACATGTCTGAGGACTAACCGTAACCGGGTAGTTCCTTTTCTGTAGTATAGCATAACTTAGTTATAATCGTCAAGGGTTTGGTGGGGTTGCTTTTCTTCTTGCTATACTATATAATACCGGTGTACTATACCGGTCAGTTGTATCACGGTTTGTTACTATTGTTTTAATTGGTTACAGAAAAATTACAAAAAGATTAAGAAACCTATTGACAAGAGGAAACGGCTGTGATATATTAGACACATAGTAAGAGTTGGAAGTGGAGAGCTTTCTCTTACGACTAAAATTTAGGAGGATTAACCAATGAAAAAATTTCTTTCTTTAATGCTAGTAGCAGCAATGGTACTAAGCATGGCAGTGGTTGGTAACGCTGCTAACGTTGAAACCAATCAATTCTTCGGCGTACTAAGCCCTAACATCAATGATGCAGATGCTGGGTACAATGATCAGCAAGCTTGGCACTATGGTGGTGTAACTGTTGATATTAACGCAACCGATATTAACGCTACCAATGTTGGTACAATCGCATACGGCGACAGCATTTACTTCCCATTAGTACAGTACACACACACTGCAGCAGATGCAGTAACTGCAATACCTGCAGGTTCTGAGTGGCAGTTTCTAACATCTTCTAACGATGTTAAGGGCATGACAGTTAGAGCTACTTGGGACAAAGAAGCTGATGGTCGTTCTTTTGTAGAAGGCGTATCTATCGTTAAGAAGAAACTAGCAGTTACAGGTATCAGTGCTTCTAACCCATCTACTGCGTTAGCTGACAACGCTAAGTATGTATACGGTATGGATAATCAGTACATCTACGTTGTCGAAGTGTCCACTAAGGACAGAGAATCCACAAAGGCCGTTGACGTATACGGCACACTGGAAGTTAGAAAGTCCAAGAGCAGCTCCGGTGGTGATACATGGCTTGCTAACGAGAAGAACATCGAAGTTGACTTCACACTACAGCACGACTATGACGATGATGATACAACAGATACAGGTTGGGAAATATTCAACTTCAGCGATGATGATGAAGATCATTACAAAGACCAGTATGAAGATTACATGCTAGAGCTTAACACAGACGATTACGACTATGAGTACAACTACTTCACAGTTAACACAATCGGTCAGAGCACAATGCTAATGAAGACTTCTATTTCCTACAACAGCGATGTTGCTGATATGTATCCCACAGCTAACCTTGACTTCTTCAACGGTTACGGTGCTACATTCAACAGAATCGGCGAACTAACACTAGGTGCTGGTGAAGCCGGTGAAGATTCCGAGATCTATGCTTGGAACACAGAAACAAACACACTATCCGTTATCCCTGAGTCCGCTAAGGAATATGACGAGTGGGAAAATGCATGGAAAGTGAACACAAGAACTCTTGGCGGATATGTTATCTCCGACAGAGAACTAACACTAACCACAGCTCCTACTCCTGAGCCTTCCACAACTCCTGCTCCTGTAGAGCCTGAAAAGGAAAACGTATCCACAGGTGCAGCTCTGTAAGTTTAATTTAAACTTATAACGACACATAAATAATGTATTACCGCTCCGAAAGGGGCGGTAATACGTAAAATTAACATTATTTTAGGAGGAATTCACAATGAAGAAGTTTATTTCTTTAGCGCTGGCAGCTATGATGCTACTAAGCATGTCCGCTGTAGCTTTTGCTGCGACAGAGGATGCAAAGGTTGCCGGTTTTGCTAAGACCTGGGCTGAGTTTAATCAAATTACTGACTCAGTTACTGAAGCTGCTTTTGGTGCAGAAGAGTTCTCGATACACAGAATGGATGCAAGTCTACCTGTTATGGACGGCGAAGAGCCAGCAATGTATCCTGCTATAGGTTCTGCCATGTGGGTATTGCCTGGAGATTCCATACTATTCCCACTAATATTCGAAGCAAAAACACAGGGCGATGATACATACGAAATCACAACAAAATCCGTCACAGGTCTAAATGTTCGCACAAGCTTCTATGATGGCGGCGATAAAGTCGATAGTGTTAAGGTTATTAAGGCTAAGTTTGGTGAAGATAAGTTTGCTTATGCACTAGAGCTAAAAACAGTTGCTAACCCTACATATGGTTCTAGCGATACAATCGACGGTGACATCACACTGTTCCAGAATGGTTGGGATGGGCATGAGAGATCCAACGACGCTTACATACTTGAAATAACTGACCTTAAGTATGGCTATCCTGAAGGTGACTTCGGCATACTAACAGACGAGCAAGAGAGATTCGAGTTTGATAGTACTGTAAGACTTCCCGGTACAATGTTCTACTTTGACACTGCTACAGTTGGTTTTGATGGCTGGCTAGAGTTTGACGGTACAACAATTGCTAAGAATACTCTTGGTTACGCTAACTCCGCTTGGAATCAGGACATAGCTATGGAGTATGCTATGTACAACCTTGACTTCCTAAACATATTCTTCAACGCAACTAAGGACATCACAGCTAACCTGATGATGGACGAAGATGCAGTTCTTTACATGATAAACGCTGATGGTATGCTTGAAATGGTTAAGGGCGAGTGGGATAACGACTACTACGTATTCGACGCTCCTCGTGCAATGGAAGGCGTAACATATGTTATCTCCTACGATGGCGAACTGCCAATCGCAGAAGTAACACCTGAGCCTACACCTGAAGTTGAAGACGAGAAGGACAACGTAGCTACAGGCGCTTCCCTATAAGCTTAACGCTTAAAATAATCAAAGATTTCACAAAACCCCCACCATCTCCACGGTGGGGGTTTCTCCTATTGTTATCAAACGCTTGACGATGTGGGTCGGGTTTGCTATAATGTAGAAAAGGAACTACCCGGTAGACGGTTAGTCCTATGCGTTGGTAATTAAAAAATAACCGCTGCTTTGGACGGGGCGGTTATTTTTTTATGACTTTAAGTGCTTGAGTTACGGCGACTATAATAAGTAGCACAATTATCAACTCTAACAGCGTCATAATCTCACCCCCTTTGCAGGAGAGTGGCTAACCGCAGACCGTGAGGGTAGTTCCTGTATTTTGTTTAGCATAAATGTTAGAAGTTTGCAACTTCGAAGGATTTCGGGGTGCTTTTTGTGTGTAAAAATAGCGCAAAATCCCTTGATTTTCTAAAGGGGGTATGATAGAATATACGTGTATAATCATCCCTGTAGCTATGCTTGTTTTGACGTTTTTTCGCTACATATCTCCGAAAGGAACACATAATATGAGAAACCAAACGTTAAAACAGCTGATCTCACTGACATTGTCTGCGGCGATGGTGGTATCACTTGCGACGTCACAAGGTAACACCTCAAGTGGCTTGACAGTCAACACAAATACGCCGATGACAGGCGAGACGCTTGTGGTGGTGAACACGGACAGCAGCGGCTTTTTTACAGGCGGTGACGGCGTGACTGTCGACCTAGGTCTGCCGACAGTAAGCGCAAGCACGCAAAACGGCGTCATAAGCCAAAGTCTACAGCCCGGCGAACCTGCCCCCGATAATATCATGGGCTACGACGAGAACGGCAACGGCATTATCGACCCGAATAGCTTTTTGGAGCCGGTGGTGTTTGAACCAGCTGAAATGCAATCCCATGCCCCGGCGGTTTATTCAAGTGATGTTCCGTCCAATTATAAAGTTGGTGACACTAAAACCATAAAGGTTGGCTTAACTGACGCTAATAATCCTGCGGATGTGCTATTTAAAGTAATGGCAGTTGGAAATTATGCGGTGGTTTGGACGCCGGCTAGCGGCGGACAATACACAATTAACACAGCAGATGCAGAGAGTTTAGCCGCAGAATTTGATAAGAATTATCAAACAATGGTTGACACATTTGGAAACCCCATGGTACCTGGTGGGAATCCGGATAATGATGGCAAAATTGCTTTAGTATGCTACGATATCGGAAATGATGGAGCAGGCGGCTCAGGGGCGTATACGGCAGGCTATTTTAATTCCGCTGACTTAACGACGCAAAATCGAATGGATATGCTACATATTGATTCAGCCAAAGGCATGAAGGACGGTGTTTCACAGGCGTTTGGGACTGTGATGCATGAATTTCAACACCTTATCAGCCACTTGACAGTCGGACAGTATGGATATTATAAAGAGGTGACCGATATAACAGGTGTGGCAGGTAACTATCAAGGTATAAACGTATTTTTGAATGAAGCTTTTTCCGAAACTGCTGACTATCTTTTTTATAGAGACTCGGGTAGGATAGACCAGCTCAAACAAATGAGCTCCCCCGTATCGCTTACAAAATGGAATCACAAAGAATCTCTGACAAACTATTCACTATCTTTTCTGTTTGGGCAATATTTGATAGCCCAAGGTGGCGAAGAAGTAATTCGCGAACTCAATAGCGCAATTAGAATAGCTCAAAAGGAAAAGTTGAACACCTCAAATGCAATGCAAGCATTGACTGAAAGTGAAATCCTCTCCGCTGTCGCCACCGTAGTTGGTGCGGATAGCTCCGCTGACCTCATCGCTGACTTCTACACCGCCCTTGCTGTCCAAGATGCTAGCGGACAGTACAGCATCGGCGACCACAACTGGCTTGGTGACATAAAACTGCTCGCCCTAAACTCTGCTAACAACATGCCGGCCGGTTCGGCGTTCTACTATACGAATTCCTATACCGACTACACCCCCCCGGAAAACCCCTCGCTCACCTTCCGCTCCCTAACCCCCGCTCCCCCCGACTACGCCGAAAACTCGGCCGCTGATGTCGCAGGAAGTGACGGTATGATAAACACAGAAGACCTAACCGCAGTCGCCACCTCTGATAATTACAACCAATCGGTTGGCGCAGGCGACCCCCTCGACGTCAACAACGACAACCTCATCAACTTCGCCGACCTCGCCATTATCCGCAACTCCAAAAACTTCGGTAAGGCGGTAAACCCGAACACAAACTAACTCGCTATTACAGCCGAAAGGCTTTAATATACCGCTCCCACAGTCGTCGCTCGCATCAGCTAGCGTCGGCTTTACGCCAAAACTGCACCTCTCCACATTGTGCGGCAGCGGCGATTCTAAAAACTTAGAATAGGAGGATTTTAATGAAAAAAATTCTTGCCACAATCTTAG
>CAYJIK010000026.1:0-10979 GCA_964370205.1 uncultured Oscillospiraceae bacterium
AAAAGTGAGTGTTCTTATTAGGATACGGGGATCCTATAAGAACACTCACACTGGTGCCGCTGACCGGACTTGAACCGGTACGGTATTGCTACCGAGGGATTTTAAGTCCCTTGTGTCTGCCGATTCCACCACAGCGGCTAGAAATCGGAACGCTAATTATTTTAGCACAGAATTCAATCTATGTCAATTGAAAAAGCAAAATTGAACGACAAGTTTTGAATTGAAGCAGAATGTGTTGACAAACAACACTGTATCCTGTATAATATGTTTTGTTCTCTAAAGAAAGCTGTTTTTAAGGAGAACGATGACGTGGGGGTATAGCTCAGCTGGGAGAGCGCTTGAATGGCATTCAAGAGGTCAGCGGTTCGATCCCGCTTATCTCCACCAATCTTAAAGTAGACGACGGGGTTTGGCCTCGTCGTTTTTCTTTGTATCTTGATAGGGGATGATTTTGCGTCTAACCGGTAATGATGAACCCTGCTTACTAATGGCCTAATCGCTCTAACCGTTTTTCGCCACATCCATTATAATAGGAAGACTCCGGCTGTTTTCATGCTCTAGCTTTGTCAAGCCATTACAAATGCTCAAAAGCTAACTCAACCATTTATATCAACCTGCTGAGTACCCTTAACATGCTTCGAGTAAGAGCTCGATTTTTAGAAAATCTGCTCGGCCAATTTACAGAATATGTTGGTATATCGACTTAACTTTTCATAGGAACGTCAAAATGCTTGTATTAAACCGTCACCCCAAAGTTCAAATTGCTGCTCTGTGACGGATTTTGCATACACTCCACCAACATCTTTTTGCGATACTCGGAGGGAGAAACGCCGACAGTTTTCTTAAAGGAAGTTGCAAAACCTGTCGCTGTCTTAAAACCTACTTCGGCCGCCACTTCTTCTATACTCTTATCTGTTTCCAGTAAAAGATGCGAGGCTATATCCGCTCTTTTGTGAAGAATGTAATCGGTTATGGTTTTGCCTGTGAATTGTTTAAACACATTTTTGAGTTTGGTACTGCTCATACCGCCTATTTTCACTAACTCACCTTGCTTTATCTCACCTTTGAGCGAATTACCAATATGTTGGAGCACACTCACTATGTGTCTGTAATCTTCTGATTTTGCAGGCAAGCGAGAATGCCCCATATTGATAAGCTCAGACATAAGCTCGTAGGCTTTGGCGGTGTAAAACATTGCGCCACTTGCCCCTTTGAACTCACTTGCTTTAATATCTGACAATATGTTTATCATGGTGGTTGGCCAGTTGTGGTCGCCACCTAGATTTTTGAGAATATTTGTGGGACTGTCGTTTACCCCGTCGAGTTTAAAGCTGTCACTTAGATGTTTTTCGTAAAAAGCGGGGAAATATGTTATGTCGACATAGCGTATGCGAGTCCCTGCTTTTATTGTTGTTTTGACTGCATCATACTTTTCCTCAATGAATGATACTATCTTCCCGGGGGTGATGTGCTCGGCGGTGTCAAGCCTTAGAGTGATATATCGCTCGCTCGGAGAGAACTTTGCATTGAAATTCTTTGTAAACAAAACATCACAGCTTGTTATTACAAAAAGATTTTCATGTGCATAGTACCACATAAAACCGTCGGAAAACTCATTGTCTCCTCTCATGAATGTTCCACAGTCGTGGGTATTGTCGTTTGACTTTGTAAGCCCCATAGATAAACCCATATTGTAAAACAGGTTGTTTAAAGACAAGTTATTCATTATCTTTCCTTTCGGACATTTTTTCTTTTCAGTTAGCTAAAACAAACTGAAAGTTATTGTCAGAACTCAATTCAGTTTATATAATGATTAAGTTAGAAAAAGCTAACAGCCAAATTGTAGCATACAGTAAGAGAATATGCAAGAAGTGATGCTAAATGAGTGAGCTTGTTCTAAGATCTGTTGTTTTTACACATAGCAATCGCTTGCTTGTGGCTTGAGAATTACCTCTAACGGTCGTTTGTTTGTGATAATTTCTGATTTTCTTTTGTGTGGGACAAATTGAAATTCTCAAAAATTCGTTATAGGCTACGTCTCGTTCGTAAAACTCTTGTCGCCGCATTTCAAATGCCGAGCACAGCGAATGCTATCATACCGATGATCCCCCTGACTGTCCGGTTGCTTTAACAGTTATTTTTAGGGTGACCTGTGCAAAAGTGTTTGTCCTCTTGAAAAGCAAGTGAGATGACAACCCCACGAAATGCCATGAAGCTATCGGAGCGTTTGTTATCACCTTGGCGGTTCGGCCAGATGTTTTCTTTAATTATTGGAGAAATCAAATGTCAGAGAGGAGCTTAGGAGTTTTTGCCTTACCGTATGAAGAATCGTCTCAAAATCAGCACCATTCAAACAGTTTAAGACCCCCTATTTGAATAGTGAGGTAGAAGTTTGAAAATAAATTTTCAAACCGCAGTTTTGTGCTTTTCGGCACAGCCGCATTTTTGTTGTAATAAAAATTAATGTCACAAAAGCCACACAAAACATGCAGAAAGGTATGGTCATAAAATGAAAAAAGAGAAAAAAGGTTCTTTACTCAGCCGACTTTTGGTCTATGCTGACAATCGAAAGGGACTAACCTACATCGGTATGGTTTTGTCGGGCGCAAGTGCGGTGGTTGCACTTCTCCCCGTAATCTTTATCTGGTTTGGGATAAGAGAAATATTTTATATGTACCCAAACATCACTATGAGCGAAAGCCTAACGCTTTACGCTTGGCTTAGTTTAGGGAGCGCGGTATGTTCGATGCTCTTTTATTTTGTGGCGCTTATGTGTACCCACGCTGCCGCTTTTAGAGTAGCAAAAAACTTGCGACTTGCGGCAGTGACACATCTTGCCGATTTACCGCTTGGGTTTTTCAGCAAAACAGGTAGCGGCAAGATAAGGAAGATTATAAGCGACAGTGCAGGAGCAACTGAAAGTTATCTTGCTCATCAAATCCCCGATTTGGTGGGGGCATATATCACGCCTGTGATTGTTTTAGTGCTACTCTTTGTCTTTGACTGGCGACTTGGCTTAATCAGCATTACCACGCTTGTGCTCGCTATGTTTTCCCAGTCCTTGATGATGGGTAAAGGCTATAAAGAGAGAGTTGAAGCCTTTCAAACTTCACTATCTAACATGAACAACGAAGCAGTGGAGTATGTTAGGGGCATCCCCGTTGTAAAGACATTTGGGCAGAGCATTTTCTCATTCAAAAAGTTTTACGACAATATCATGGAATATAAAAAGCTCGTCCTGAAAAACACATTTTTTTACCGAACTCCGATGAATTTCTATCAGATGTTCTTAGGATCGGTAGCGGTATTTTTGGTTGTCGGTGGTGCTTTGATTTTTATGGTTGCCGAAAACAGAATTGAGTTTATGCTTCACCTAATTTTCTACATACTGTTCACGCCGATTTTCACTGTTATGCTCACCAAAATAATGTGGACAAGTCAGTACACTATGGTCGCAGAAGATGCTCTCTCCAGAATTACAGAACTTTTAAACGAAAAACCACTCGAGCAATATCCTAACACCTTCGACATCTTTACTTATGATATTGAACTTAACAATGTAAGCTTCAAATATGAAAACTCGGAGAAAAACGCACTTAATCATGTATCGCTAACTATCCAAGAGGGGCAGACGATAGCTTTGGTAGGTGCTTCGGGTGGCGGTAAAAGCACACTTGCTTCGCTAATTGCAAGATTTTTTGATGTAAATGAGGGAAGCGTTAAAATCGGTGGAGTAGATGTGAAAAACATTGATGAGAACACACTGATGCAGAACATATCCTTTGTTTTTCAAAACTTGAGTCTATATAAGTCAAGCATCCTTGATAATGTGCGTGAGGGCAGACCGATTGCTACCGAAACGGAGGTTATAGCTGCGTTAAAAGCGGCGCAGTGTGAGGAAATCATCGCTAAATTCGAAAACGGCATACACACTGTCATTGGTACAAAGGGAGTCTTTGTGTCGGGTGGAGAAGCACAGAGAATTGCCATTGCAAGGGCGATACTCAAAAACGCACCGATAATTCTACTCGATGAAGCAACGGCTTTCACCGACCCCGAAAACGAACACCAAATACAGCTTGCTCTGTCCGAACTTGCCAGAGGCAAAACCGTGGTAATGATAGCACACAGGCTCTCAACCGTACAAAATGCCGACTGCATTTACTATATCGAAAACGGTGAAATCAAAGAGAGCGGTACGCATAGCGAGTTAATTACTAAGACGGGCAAATATAGCACTATGTGGAATGAATATCAAACTGCGTTCACATGGAGAGAAAGCAGAGGTTAGTTTGAAACACAGTTTCAACAGCAGTTTTATGAAAAATCATAAAACATGCAGAAAGGAATAATATGAAAAACTTCTTCAAAAAAACCTTTGCACTGTCTGATTCAGGTGCAAAAGGGATTGTAAAAGCAAGCCTTTCTCGAACTGCAAGCGACATTGTGGTCATGGCTGTCAGCGGACTTGTATTTTTGCTTTTCAGTGAAATGGTGTTACCTGTACTTGAGGGACAAGAGCCTGTACTAAACATAGTCTCTTATGTCATTTATGGCGTTATCATTATGGCGCTTATGGTCATAGCAAGAAGAATTGAGTACGATGCCACCTATATAACTTCATACGAAGAAAGTGCAAACAAAAGAATAAGCCTTGCGGAAGTGCTCAGAAAACTTCCACTTTCTTTCTTTGGCCAAAAAGATGTAAGCGACATTACCACAACGATTATGGGCGATACGGAAGTTATAGAAAATGTATTTTCACAGTTTGTCCCACACCTGGTAGGTTCAATGATTTCCACCGTTATCATTTCGGTCGCTTTGTTTTTTGTAAACCCTATGATGGCACTTGCCGCATTTTGGGTAATACCTGTATCTTTTTTAATGGCATTTTTAAGTAAGAAACAGCTTGATAAATATTACCGCGATGTGAAAGAACTAAAACTTGCATACCTTGCCCAAACACAGGAGTTTGTGGAGAACATTAAAGACATAAAAGCAAATAACCGTAAATCGGAACATCTCAGTGTCATTGAACAAAGGCTTTCCGCATATGAAAAGTCCAGCATTAACGGCGAACTTAAAGGTGGTCTGCTTGTGACTGCTTCGCAAATGATACTTAAAATCGGCATTGCAACAACCATGCTCACAGGCATAAATCTACTTGCCGAAGAGCAAATTGATGTGCTGATTTTTATAGTCTTTATGATGATAGTAACAAGACTGTACGACCCACTGGCAGGAGCACTCGTCAATTTATCAGCTATATTCAATTCACTGCTCAGCGTGGACAGAATGAAAGAGTTTGAAACTACCGCTATACAAACAGGCGAAGAGACTATCGCTAATGTGAGTAGTGACATTGTGTTTAACAATGTGAAATTTGCTTATAACAAGGGCGAAACCGTGCTTGATGGTCTATCCTTTACCGCAAAACAAGGTGAAGTTACAGCCCTTGTCGGTCCGTCCGGCGGTGGAAAGTCAACCGCCATAAAACTTGCGGCAAGATTTTGGGATATTGATAGCGGAAAAATCACACTCGGTGGCGAGGATATAGGGAAAGTTGACCCTGAAACCTTGCTACAAAGCTACTCTATTGTGTTTCAAGATGTAACGCTGTTCAATAACACAGTTATGGAAAATATCCGTATCGGCAAAAAAGATGCTACCGACGAGGATGTCATCGCAGTAGCGAAAGCGGCTAACTGCCACGAATTTGTGTCCGTACTGCCGAAAGGGTATGACACTTTAATCGGTGAAAACGGAGCGCTTCTTTCAGGAGGTGAAAGACAACGAATTTCCATAGCAAGAGCACTGCTCAAAGATGCACCGATAATTCTCCTTGACGAAGCTACTTCCTCGGTGGACATATTAAACGAAACCGCACTCGGGCAAGCGGTCAGTAGGCTGACAAGAGGCAAAACCGTAATTGTTATCGCCCACCGTATGCGTACCGTAGCCGGAGCTGACAAGATAGTTTTACTGAAAGACGGTAAGGTAGCGGCAGAGGGTAACCACGAGGAGATGATGAAGAAAAGCGACGATTATCGAAACATGGTGAAACTTCAAAACGAGAGCATGAATTGGGTGTTGCGGTGAACTTATTTATGGCATACACAAAACCGTCTATAACAGATAGAGAGGGCGTTTGGCAGAAATCAGAGCAGACGAAAACCCCATGCAAACTGAATTAACACAAAATTAACTTCGCTGACCTTGCCACCTGTGTAACAGTGGTAATGTCGGGAAGAGCGCATAAATTGTTCCTAACGGCTATGCGTGAGGTAAAAGTTAAAAATAGCCGGACGGTCGTGAAAACGACCGTTTTGTTTTGTGCAGCGTTGTCAAGTTTACATGAGACGCCACGCTGAATAGAGTCGGGTAGTGGAGACACGGCCGGTTAAAGAGGCAGTTGTTGTACAGCCTGATTTGACATCGGTGTATGAATTTCATATAATGTTAACAAATGAATAGAATTGAGCATTCTTTTAAACAGGACGGTTTTGTTTAGCGTTTAAGTAACCATATCAATGAAAAGGAGCAAGCTTATTAGGCGTCAGTGAGGAGTTGTTAAGGTACAGCGTCCATTAAGACAACGCAAAGCTCGTCACACCTCACTAATAATTGCTGACTATAAAAATGTATAACGTAATAATTGTAGACGACCAGCCGAGTTCGAGAGATTTCATGAAGTACGCAATTTTGCTCGGGAAGGACAGGTACTCGTTGCTTGATAGTTTAAGCGATGCTGACGAGTTGCTCGGCCATCTTAGGACAAAAAAGCCGGATTTGATACTGCTCGACATTTACACAGGTGGTAAAGAAAACGGTATTGTCGTTGCCGAGCAGGTGAAGAAGCTTTATCCCGACATCAAGATTATCATTCTCACCTTCCTTATCCAAAAGCGGCATGTTGACAATGCCCAGAAGATCGGATGTGAAGGTTTTTGGTATAAGGACCATATAGATGTAAGCCTCATAGAAGTGATGGATAAGGTAATGGCGGGGTATACCTACTACCCTCAGTCTCAGCCTGTAGTCGCTATCGGGACGGCAAAAAGCTCTGATTTTACTGCGAAAGAACTACAGATCTTACAAGCGAAGATCAACGGGGAATCCGCCGAGGAAATCTGCGAAAAGTTAGGTATCAAACGCTCGACGCTGAGCACGCATATGACCAACATGCAAAACAAGACAGGATATAATAATTTCATAAAGCTTGTCGCTGATGTGGTGGAGAAGAAGTTTATCATTACAGGTGAAACGATATAGAAAATTGAATAATCAATCAAAAACATCCTTGTGGACGTGTCTTTGACAGATGCGGTCGCAAGGATTTTTTTTGTGAAAATTTTTAAATCTAGCATTTTTTACGATGTGCAAATTTTTGGTTTTTGCTATCATTAAAACAAAATAGAGTATGACGTACGCCGCAGACCGCATCACACGGGCAGAAAACCTGCCGGGTGTGGTGAACAGGAGGTATATATATGAAATACGTGGTGGCATATATCCAAAATCAGCTACTCTCGTTTGCGCTGTTTCACGCAATGGAGGACAGGAGGAAGGTAAGTGTCGAGCTTGTGCCGAAAGTGGAGAGTTGCGGTATATACTGCAAAAGTGTAAAACCGGACATCTTCATTGCCGAAGTGAGGGACGCAGGCCCGCTCGCCCTGACCGAGTGGTTTTTGCGGATAGACGAGATAAAACAAACCGAGAAAAACTGTAAGATCATTTTGATAACAGACGGAGATGTACAGCCACAGTCGGCAAAGCAGATAAAAGAAGCTTTTAAGCATAAAAAAATTGATATGTTCTTCTACATGAGCTCATGGCCTGATTATATCGCTGACGTTGTAACCTCCATGTAACAATTTGTCGAAGATGCACACAAACATCAAGGAGGTAGAGCATGAAGAACGTGGTAATACACGTCCAAAACGAGCTTTTTCTAGCGTCACTAAGCCACGCAATCACCTCTAATGTCAAAGACTCGGCGGTAAGGGTTCAGAATTTTGTACAGTCGTGCGTGTCCACCTGCTACAGTGCGAAAGCGGACATTTTCATAGCGGAAGTGCGAAACAAACCACCGCTTTCCATCGAGGAATGGTTTTCACGAATTGCAGAGATAAAAAAAGAACTTCCGGGTTGTAAGATTGTGTTTATTGCAGATGAAGAAAACTGCCCCAAGTCCGCAAAGCAGGTGAAAAAAGCGTTTGAAGATAAAAAGATTGATATGTTCTTTTTCAGTAAATCAGGACTTGACTACTTTGTCGACTTTGTAGGCGCTATTTGAGGATATACGCCGATAGGCTTGTATCATAGATGATCGGCGATGCTCGAAAGTGGACGCTACACGGTAGCGTGAGTGTCGCCCCATGTAAAATTAAAGGAGGGTATCCCCTCGCTCGCCTCTGCTTTTTGTGGGAGAACAGCAAAGGCGAGAAGAAGCACACTAACCGAGTGAGGTTTGATAGAATAATACATTAAAAGGAGATGCAGACAATGAAAAAACGTATTCTTGCAGCGGCACTGGCTTTGATGATGGTGCTGGGTATCTCGCCACAGACAGCCTTTGCAACAGAGCAAACCACCCTCTCGGCGATTGACGTGGTTACACCCCCGGCAGTCGAGGTGACAACGCCCCCTGCAGTCGAGGTGACAACGCCCCCTGCAGTCGAGGGGGCAACGCCCCCAGCGGTCGAGGTGACAACACCCCCTGCGGTGGAACTACCTACGCTTACCACGGCGCAGATACTACAGCAGGTGTATAGCACAGGTGACGGAACGAGGGCTGAGCCTCACCTTATTAAAAATTATGCACAGTTTAAAGAGGTTTTGGAAAACGGCGATGACAAGGTCTATAGGATTTTAGAATCCATTGATATTCATGATGTAATGATAGACGAAGTGAGTACAATCAACGAATATGCTATAATCACCGTAAACGGCAATAAAACTCTGATAATCGACGCATATGTCGAGCTTATGCCGAGCTTTGACCGTAACACCACCCCAAACTACTTTTTCCACCTCGATAACAACGATTCGCTGACACTCGAGGGGTCAAGGTCGCTTGTTTTGGGCGGTGCGGAATCTAATAGACAAAATAGTCTGTTTTCTGCTTTTTATCTAACAGATAACGCAAAGCTCACTGTAAACAGCGGCGATTATACTTTAGCCGAGAATTACCGCTCAGGTTCTTACACGCCGAGGCTTATAGAGCGTGATTCACCCAGCGCAAAGCTTGAAATAAACGGCGGTAGATTTGATGTCAACCGTGTAGGACTAAGCACCGAGGTGGCCGCGATTTTTTGGAATGATGCCGGCAACACTAGCGGTAACATTCTGATTAACGGCGGTGTGTTTGAGGCGGATTATTCAACAATTTTCTATGTGGACGAAAGCAGTCCCTCTACATATTTTGCTATTCGTAAAGCTAATTTACACTTATATGATGGTGGAATTATTGATCGTGGCTATGAGTCCAATGTTTCCGATGGCGTATTTTATAGTGATTTTGTTGATGTTAATTCTTACTATGACTTTAACCATGAACCGGGAGAGTATTATGAGGTTATAATAGACCCACTCGGTAGCTCCAAGCCTAAGTCAACAAAAGAAAACCCGATAATTATAACCAGCAAAGAAGACTTTGAGGGCTTGTTTAACAATATTCCCGATAAAGAGGTTTATATCAAAATCGTTCCTACTGCCTCCGAAGGTAAAATCTGGAGTTTTAATCATCCTTTAGGAACTATCCCACAAAACAGAACACTACACATGGATTTAAACGGTTATACGGTCCAAATGAGCGACTGGGAGCACGATGCCGAGAGCGGCTATGATTCGCAGCTTACAATCACTGATGGCGCCCATTTGATTATTGAGGATAGCAGCGCTGATAAGACAGGTGAATTTTTCGCATATTATGAGCAGCGGAATTACGGTGATGCCCATTCATGCACACACGGTATGATTGAAGTGTCGGATGGCGGCAAACTGACGATAAACAGCGGTTTTTTTCGCATGACAACGGCTCTCGGCTCTTATCACCATGAGAAATATTCCCAAACTCCGTCTATTATCAAAGTGTTTGACGGTGCTACCGTTGATATAAACGGCGGTACATTTCAAACTGACCGAGACAATAAACAAGCAGAAGCTCAAGTCACCGATGATAATGCATGGCGTTCAGACAACATGCCTGCTTGTATCGAGGTTGTAAACACTACAGAGAACAACTCGGTGATAAACATAAATAATGCAACCTTTACCTCAAGAAACTTTAATCTTACCGATCAAGGCATAGGCCACGCACTGCGCATACTGCACAAAGGCGATACACAGACCTTTGGTGACTACGAAATCATTATTGAGGACAGTAGCTTTTACGGTCACACCACTGCGATAGCGTACGGTCAGCATAAGTATGATGCGTATGGTTTTGTGAGCGTTGATCTTAGAGAAATTCAAAAGAGCTATCAAGGCACGAGTGATGCGCTACATGAATCGCTGTCGGGAAATATAGAGATCGGTGGCGCAGTTGTTGTGAACTCTAACTTAACAAGTCAAGAGGTGGTGGGTGACATCATAGCCGACCCCGAGCCTTCAGCTACGCTCAATGTCACGCTAACTCACAATGTAGAAAGCGGCACTACGCAAGAAGATAGACAAAAAGTGTCCACCGAAATGGAAACAACAAAAACACTTTCCACACAGCACACAAACACTACAGGAGATGTTACCTACCAGTGGTACAAGGCTGATAACAGTGGCTACTACACAGGTGTACCGGTAACAGGTGCAACAGCAAAACAGTACACCCCACCCACCGACTACCACGGTGTGAGTTACTACTACCTAGCTGTCACCCACACAGAGGGGGGTAACCACTACCCAACCGTGTCCTACTCCCCGATAGTGACCTTCACCGTGACAAAGTACCATCAAGCTGCCCCCACAGTTGGCACAACCAC
>CAYJIK010000026.1:11079-15971 GCA_964370205.1 uncultured Oscillospiraceae bacterium
TGACCTTCACCGTGACAAAGTACCATCAAGCTGCCCCCACAGTTGGCACAACCACAGCTGCCGACTTCTCCACCGAGCATGACCTGTCGGTGTACGACAACAGCTCTATTTGGGTGAAAAACGGAACTGATAAACCAATGCTGTTCGAGAGGAATATAAGCCGTGGCGACGATATAACTGTACAACCCGGCGCATCCGCTGTTATCACCGGTGTTGCGGGTGGTGTTGATTGGAACAATGATAAAATATACGACATAAACATCTCCTTCCCCGAAACGGTGACACACGCAAGGTCGGAGAGTGCGGCTATTCCACTTAGTAAAACAACATCAGCGGCTGTTAACGACCAGATGACAATCTCCGCAGCCGCGGAGACCGTATTAAACGGCGGCAACGGTAGTATCACCGTCACACCAAAATTCGGCAAAACCTTTGGTACATACGGCAATGATACAGACCACTGGCAAATAAAATATCGTAAGGTTGGCGAAAGTGATTGGAAAGAACTGAGAGCAAACGGCACGACCCCTCTCACAGCATCAAACCTTGCACCGGGTAGCTATGAGGTTATAGCAAGGCGAGAAAATAGTGGGTCTTACTTCCTGTTTAGCGATCCGATCACAGTAGTGGTTGCGCCCTATGAGCTAAATGCGAGCACTGCATACGGCACGTTTACTTTACAGGGTGCATTTAACGGCGTAACAGATAAAATCTACTACCTATCCCCCACAAGTAATACCACAAATCCGTCCTTGCCGAGCGGTTTTTCATGGGATTTCACTACCTCAACAATTATCATCGAAAACGTAAACAATAAAACAGCAGGCACTGACTTTTATCAGCGCACCATTAAGTTTGGTTACGGCAACGCAAGGCTACACCTCAAAGGCGACAATGTTATTGCTCAATCAACCGCCGACCCCGGTATTGAGGCTGTCGGCAACCTTACGATTACGGCGGAGACAGGCCTGTCGCCTTCTGAAAGGGGCGAATTAGTTTTTGATACTGGTGTAGTAGATGCCAATACTGCAATAAAGGTCGGTGGAAACCTTGAGATATTAGATAGTAAAATTGATATTGACATGCTAAAAAGTAATAAAACCGCTATATATGCCGATGGCAATATCAGTTTCTTGTACGGCACGTTACTTGATATAAATTATGGTACAATATCAGTGAGTAGCAGTGCGCAGTATGCCATACATTCGAATGATGGGACAGTGACTTTTGCGAGTTCAAACTCCACTGATGTAAAAGCTCCACGTACTAATCAAGCCGACAAAGCTGTCAAAGCGGATAAAATAGAGATAGTCGGTAGTGGTTCATGCTCATTTTATGCAAACAGTTTGTCTGCGGCTGATAATGTTGCAGTATTCTTAGAGGGAGATGTAGTTTATAATCCCGCGGCACACGAGCAAAAAATAGTTTCCACTGAAGTTGAGGGCTACAGTCACCGACTTATATATCAAGCAGTATACGATGCCGGCTCTGACATAACCTCTGTCACCATCGGCGGTTATGATGGTGTTTTGACCTCGGGGCTTAACCCAAGGGCATCTTACGAGCTCACGGCGACAGTAAACGGCACTAATGCGACAAACTCGCAAGCCGTAGTTTGGACAGTGACAGGAGCGCACTCTAACCTTACCGAAATCGAAATAGGCGAAAATGGTAGCACCCTACTCAAAGTCGGAACTGACGAAACAGCTAGGAAGATAACAGTAACAGCCACCTCCGCTTTGAATAACGATGTATCCGCCATCCGTGAATTTGATGTTAGTGTAGCCACACCCATTTCAGGCACTGTAACGCTCGATAACATGTCACCAAAGGGTGGTGACACTATAGGGGTCAATACAAACGGAGCTGTCTACAGTGGCACGCTCAGTTATAGGTGGCAGTATAGCCAAGATGGGAACAATCCTTATGTCAATGAGATTAGTGGTGAGAAGAACTCACAGTTTTACATAAGCGAAGAATATATGAACGAATATGTACGTGTGGTGATAACATCAGATTCTAATAGCGACGTGTTATATTCCCCTTGGACGAATCAGATAACACAGCTCGGCGCAGCTCCGCCTAAACCCTCAGGGCTTGTGGCATACGCACCACAGGTTGCAGGTGGCAATGGTGGCATCACAGGCCTTACCATTGACATGGAGTATAAGAAAAGCACAGAACCTGACACATCATACAAGTCAATATTTACAAACGACATAAAGAATGACATCTTTCCAAACAGCGGTATCAAAGGGTTAAAGCTTGAAGCCGGCATCACATATAATATTCGCTATGAAAAAGGTGAACGAGAAGCCAGCCAACCCACAAGTGTACTTGTGCCTATTTACGTAGCGCCTACCAACATCTCCATCCACTTCCCAAATGATGAGATATTTGTTGATAAGAGTGAGCCATACGGTAACCTCATTGCATCGGTCAATATTGATGTATTAGTATCGGGCGACACAAACTACAACGCACTTATAGACCAATCGGTCACTTGGAAGATAGATGGCAAGGCGGTGCCGTCTGACGGTACTATAAGCCTTTCGTATAATGCTAGTTCGGGGCGGAGCCTTATGCAAATATACAATCCCTTTGATAAAACACGCTTCACCATCACAGCAACCTCCACCCTCGACCCCACAAAGTCCGCCACCGCTACTGTCTACTTTGGTAGCATGGGAAAACTGTACGCGCGCATCGAGGGTAAGGAGCATGGCGAGGAACTTACGGTGACACTACACAAGCCTGTTACGAATGTACCGCCTGCAGAAGGTGAACTGTTTGTTTCCAATGTTGCTACAGGCGAGGTGGTTACAAACACTACCGTAACTAATAACCACTTTAATGTGTACGCTCCTGACGGTACATACGACGTGAAGATTTCGGTGGCAGGATATGACGACATATTGTACGAGGATATCGTCCTCACCGCTGACACAACCACCTATCTAAACAATGTCCGACTAAGCAAAGGCAAACTCGGTGACCTCGATGGTGACGACTTTGTAACAGTCAAAGACCTAGCCATCATAGCGGCCCCTGATAACTACAACAAACTAACCACAGGAAGCGATCCGGCGACAAATTCCAAAGCCGATCTAAACGGCGACGGCACTGTAAACTTCGCCGACCTCGCCATGGCAAGAAACAGTAAAAACTTCGGTTAACAGAATTCACAACAAAGCGGTCGCCCGAGGGCGGCCGCTTTTAACTTAATAAACCCCTAATATTAACGATACAGCACCTGCTTTATTAACAACAGAAAAGTGTTAACCTCGAGCCGCATTTGGCATTTCAGCTTATTCTCAATAATTTTCTTGAAGGGAAACCACTATGCTTTTTAAATTAAGCTAATTGTTTAAGAAGTTTAGGTCACCTTGGCGTCTCGGTACATGAACATCCTGTCGAGTTTCATAGGACGATTTCAATTGCAAATCCAGCAATACCCAAGGCATGGACAGCGTAAAACCCATTGAAGCAGCATTAACCTTCATGTAAGTACTATAAAACAAACTAGTCAGCAGTAACCTCAAAGCATTCGAACCAATACTCCCCTATTCAGTGTCGCTCAAGTTGCTTTCGCTTATTTTCGTCAGTATCTTATCAAAAAATTCTATTTCCTCTGCAGAAAGTCCGGCGAAAATTCTATCTGCTTCGTCAGCAATTCTTTTGTTGACTTCAAAGGCAATTTCTTTTCCTTTTTCTGTTAAAGCAATGATATTTTCATTATTGAGCTCACCTTGTGATTTCACGATAATTTCTTTCGCTTCAAGAGTTTTAACCATCTCCGAAACTGTTTGGGCGCTTACCCTCAGACGTTTAGAAATGCTCCTTTGGTTAATGCTTTCTTCATCAAGCAAGATGCTGATTGTTCTCTTTGCAGTAAAGGACAATTTGTCGTTCGCTCCGTGATGCCTATCGTTTGCAGTTTGCTCAGAGTCACTGTGTACACGGTGCTTTATATCATCTTTACTACCATGCTTCTTTTTACCATGTCGAATTCGCTCTGATAACTCTGTCATCTTAATTAAAAGCGCTATTCTTATACTCATCATTAACCTCCGTATCATAGCATTGATACCACTATAGCATAAGATGCCTTCAGTGTCAACATTGTTATACTGGTTGGAAGCCAACACTATTGATTCTTTACCAACACGTTTGTACTCTGTTTTGCATTATCATGATTATGACTGATTACAAGAAGAGAAAAAGCGGTATAAATGTATTGACACCGCAAATTTAATCTGTTATACTTGCGTCAATTAATTGATTGTGAGGATGTTGGATGAAAAAGTATTATAAATACATAAAACCATATGTGATTTTCTTTGTGCTTGCACCGCTTAGCATGATAGTTGAAGTTTTTTGCGATGTGTACATTCCGTTACTTTCTGCAGAAATTGTAACTTTAGCTACGGAAAACGGTGAGGTTCAGCAAGTAATATTCGCAAGCATTCAAATGGTATTGTTAGCACTTCTTGCAGTGCTCGGTGGAGTTGGCGCATCATATTTTGCAACAAAAGCATCAGTGAATTTTTGCCATGATTTAAGGGATGATGTATTTCTTAAAATCCAAAGCTTTTCATTTAACAATATTGACAAATTCAGCACAGGTTCCCTTATAACAAGGCTTACAAATGACATCACACAACTCGGGCAACTTGTTGTTACTTGTCTTCGTATGCTTTTCAGAGCCCCCGGTATGCTTATTGGTTCAATTATAATGGCTGTAACGATAAGCCCGGCTATGTCTATAATTTTTTTCTTGTTAGCACCAATTCTAGCTTTGATAGTGTATATTGTATTACAGATTTCATATCCCAGATTTGCAAAACTTCAAGATAAAATAGATGCACTTAATGTGTCGGTTTGGGAAGGAC
>CAYJIK010000026.1:15981-24179 GCA_964370205.1 uncultured Oscillospiraceae bacterium
AGGACTTACCAACATTAGGGTTATCAAAGCCTTCAATCGAGAGAAATTTGAGGAAGAAAAATTTGAAGAGGTAAATGAAAATTTACGAGATACAGGCCTCTCGGCTTATAAAGTTAGCGTTTTACAGCGACCTCTTATGACGCTTGTAGTCAACTTTGCAACCATAGCAATTTTATGGTTTGGTAGCCGAGCAGTTGGCAACAATACGCTTGAAATCGGTAATATCAGTGCATTTATAACATACCTTTCGCAGATTTTGATGTCAGTCAATATGATCGCACAAATCTTTATGCAAAGTTCCCGTTCTTTTGTAAGTTCTAAACGTATACTAGCCGTTTTAGAGGCGGAGATTGATATATTATCTGAAGATGCGAAGTATCCGGAAAAAGTGGTGGAAAGCGGCGACATCGTCTTTGAAAATGTTTGCTTTAAATATTTTCAAAATTCAGAGGATAACGTGCTGTCCAACATAAATCTCCATATAAAATCCGGTCAAACCGTTGGCATAATAGGGTCAACCGGTTGTGGTAAAACTTCTCTGGTTCATCTGATTCCAAGGCTGTACGATGCAATATCGGGTGAAATCTTGGTAGATGGTATAAATGTTAAAGATTACTCGCTAAAAAATCTAAGAAATGGCGTTTCGGTTGTGTTGCAAAACAATCTGCTATTCCAAGGAACGGTTAAAGATAACCTTCGTTGGGGAACTAAAAATGCAACCGATGAAGACCTTGTAGCTGCAACGGAATATGCGGCAGCCCATGACTTTGTAAGTGATATGGCCTATGGTTATGACACAGATTTAAATCAAGGCGGACTAAACTTGTCAGGAGGGCAAAAGCAACGCCTTTGTATTGCAAGGGCACTTACTAAAGGGTCTAAAATACTGGTTTTAGATGACTCCACAAGCGCAGTTGACACGGCAACCGAACGAAAAATTATCCACCATTTAACAAATGACCTGAAAGATATAACAAAAATCATCATAGCGCAAAGAATTTCCTCCATAATCCACTCAGACTTTATTGTTGTTATGAATGATGGGAAAATTACAGAAGTCGGCACACATTTAGAGCTTTTAGAACAATCCGAGGTGTACAGGGAAATCTATCATTTGCAGATAGACAACAGTGTTTCGACTACATACGAAGCAAAGGAGGTACCGAAAAATGGACAATAAGAAAGATTTTTCAAGAGTAGCGCCTCCTATCGGAATGGGCGGCAGAGGTCCGGGCGGTCCGGGAAGAGATAAAATTCAGGAGAAAATTCGCCCTAAAAATGCAAAGCAAACTATAAAAAGATTGCTAAACTACCTAGGTAAATATAAAATTCTGCTTGGTTTATCGCTGTTTTTTGCAATGCTTAACAGTATCACTACAACTTATGCCGCGTATTTAATTCGTCCGATAATTAATGGCCTTGTTGAAAATTCGGGCACCGCTGTACTCGTCAACAGTTTGATTTTGATGGCAATTATATATTTTATTTCTGTTATGAGTAGTTATATCCAGTCAAGATTGATGCTCGGGGTTTCGCAAAACTCACTTGCCAAACTAAGGGAAGACTTGTTTTTAGCAATGCAGAAGCTCCCTGTAAAGTTTTTTGACAGCAACAAAAAGGGTGAGCTTATGAGCAGATTTACAAACGATGTTGACATAATAAATCAGATGCTCTCTACAACTGCGGTAAGTCTTGTAACCGGCGTTTTCACGCTTGTGTTGACTGTCGCAATAATGTTTCACACTAACTGGTTTTTAGCAATAATCACGCTTTTCATTACTCCTGTCTTTTCAAAGCTTTCAAGTGTCATATCAAAAAAAGCTATGACCTTTTACAAAGGACAGCAGGAAAGCATAGGGAAATTAAATGGTTTTATCGAGGAGCATATCAATGGGCAGAAGGTAATAAAAGTTTTTACATACGAAGAAGAAGTAACAAAAAACTTCAAGCACCTCAACAAGTCTTATCGGGATAATTCTTTCAATGCACAGTTTTTAGGTGGAGTTATGGGGCCTATAATGGGTACACTTGCCCAACTGTCCTACATTGTCACAGCGTGTATAGGTGGTGTTTTGTGTGTAATGGGCAGATTTGATGTAGGCGGTTTTGTGATATTTCTTAACTATGCCAAGAGTTTCTCACGACCTGTAAATGACATCTTTATGCAGATCAATAATATCTTTTCGGCACTTGCCGGCGCTGAGCGAGTCTTTGCTGTGATGAACGAGCAGCCGGAGGAAGAAACAGGTAAGAAAAAGACAACTATACATGGCGATGTAGAAATCAAAGACATAACTTTCGGTTATAACAAAAACACCCCGGTACTTAAAAACATTAACGTTTCCGCTAAAAAGACACAAAAAATAGCTTTTGTGGGTTCGACGGGCGCAGGGAAAACCACTATTGTAAATCTTTTAAATAGGTTTTATGACATTGACAGTGGTGTTATCACGATTGATGATACCGACATCAATGACTTTGACAAAGCCCATCTTCGCCAAAACATAGCAGTTGTTTTGCAAGACACTCATCTTTTTACAGGCTCTATTAAAGAAAATGTACGTTATGGCAGGTTAGATGCGACCGACGAAGAAGTCATAGAAGCCTGCAAGGTTGCAAACGCCGACAGATTTATCAGACGACTTGAAAAAGGGTATGACACAATGCTAACCGGCGACGGAGTTAATTTAAGCCAAGGTCAAAGACAGCTTATAAACATCGCAAGAGCCGCTATTTCGAAAGCTCCTATCCTTGTGCTTGACGAAGCTACGAGCTCGGTTGACACTAGGACGGAACGCCATATCGAGGTTGCGCTTAATAGACTAATGAGTGAACGCACAACATTTATAATTGCGCATAGATTGTCGACAGTTAGAAACTCTGATAAAATAATAGTGTTAGATTTTGGGAAGATAATTGAAAGCGGCACTCATGAGGAACTGCTTTCATTAAAAGGTAAATATTATAGTCTATATACAGGCGCTGAAAAACTAAGCTAATAGGAGTGATAATATGCAAAAAGAGCAATTGTTTTTAAAACTTTTAAGGGTTTCCGATCTTGCGAAACCGAAAAGAATTAAGAAAAAAGATGAAGAAGCAAGGCTTACCGGTAATCCCAATATCGGCCTGGCAGAAAAAGTAATTCTCAGGATTTTACTTGATGAGAAAAAAATAAACCAGCGTACTATTGCAAAGAAAATGAAAATATCAGCACAAGGTGTGTCCGAAAACATTAAAAAGCTCATTGAGATGGAGTATGTTTATAAAGAGCAAGGAGTTTCATATAATGAGAACTTTATTCTGCTAACAGAAAAAGGAGAGAAACGTGCACAAAGTTTACATCATGAATTCTCAAAGGATGCTGATATATTTTTCTCCGGCGTAAATTTAACACAGGAAGAACTTCTAATACTTGATATTTTGCTTTCAAAAATGTTCGAAAGCTTCCGTGTTGGTGATTCACAATAAATTATACTAGAAAGACTGCATTTTAAAAATGCAGTCTTTTTTTCAGAAAATTCAGTATAAAGTACTTGACGCTAATTTGCTTGCGTGTTATAATTCCCAAGACGAGTTAGCATTATCTAACCTTACACACAATAAAGCTAAACAAAGGAGAAACAAATGAGCCCAAGAGATAAATTCAAAACAAGACCCCCTATCAGCGAAGCAAAACAATTAGTTGTCGATTTCATGGGAAAGCAGCGAATGATGAATATGTCTGTAGTTGCAAGTAATAATGTTGCTGTTATAGACTCTGTGGATTACTTTTATTTTAATGGTAAGCACATAGCTGTATTATCACCAATGTCTAAAATAAGAACAGTCCTATGTGAAGGCAGTATCATATCGGCATTCGTCCAGGTGGGTCATGGCAAAGAGGCACAAAAACTGTATGCAACCTTTCACTATCATGATATTGATAGTGAATCTGATATCATAAATGAACTCGAGAAAACAAATCCGATGTTAGGCAAAATGCGTTCACATAACGCAAGGTTTATTGAACTTAACATAAACGAAGCTGTCATAATGCTCAGTGACCAGGAAATATATAACCTTGATAACGACTTAAATCCTACTTTTGCAAAATTTTCGCTAAACGGTAGGGAGCGTTTTGAATATAGCAGAAAACTGCTTATGTGTTACCTCGGTCGTGAAGTAATCTTTAATGTTGTTATAGAAAATGACACATACTACACACTCACAAAAGCTGACTCAAACAAGATGTCTCACATAAAGTCGGGTGGAGTTTGTGAGATTTTTGATGGAAAAAATAATCATTTTGAAACAGTAATTAAAATTGAAGAAGGCAAAGTAGACGAGATCTTTGAGAAACTGGTAGCAACCAACAATGCGTATTTCAAAGAAAATGTAGACCTTGTTGCTCTTTCGTTTGAAGTTGCAAAATAACGGAGGACATAATGGGAATAATCAAAGCTACACAGCTTAAAGTTGGATATGATAACTTAATAGTCATTGAAGATTTATCGGTAGAGATCAAGAAAGGTTCGATTTCTACTATTATCGGCGAAAATGGCTGCGGCAAGTCAACTTTGCTTAAGACAATCGGGCGTGTACTACATCCTAAACATGGCGAAGTGTATGTCGGAGATACAAATGTACATAAAACGAACACAAAAAAGATAGCACAAATCATAGGTATGCTTCCGCAAAGTCCTACTGCTCCAAGTGGGCTTTCTGTGTGTGAAGTAGTTGAGTATGGCCGTTTCCCACAAAAAAAAAGGAACGGGCGACTAACCGAAGAAGATCATAAAATTATCGACTGGGCACTTGAGCAAACAAATCTTGCTGAGTTTAAAGACAGAAACATAAATTCACTTTCCGGCGGACAACGTCAGCGTGTGTGGATTGCAATGGTTCTTGCTCAACAAACTGACATAATCCTCCTGGACGAGCCAACTACATACCTCGATATGGCATATCAGCTTGAAGTTTTGCAGCTAGTGCAGCGCCTAAACAAAGAAAAACAAATTACAGTTATTATGGTGCTACATGATATAAACCAAGCAAGCAGATTTTCTGATGAACTGATTGTGCTAAAAAAAGGCGATATCATTGCACAGGGTAAACCTTCCGCAGTTATGACTAATGAGATTCTACGGGAAGCTTTCAATATTGACGCACACTTCACAACACTACCCGGTACAGATATTCCCGTCTGCCTTTCGTACGAGCTTCTCAGAAAGGATAGGCAAGGACATGAAGAACATTAAAGATAGGACAAAAACGAAAAAAATATTCATACTAATCGCCGTTATTTCGGTCATTGTTTTTATCCTTTGCGCCTGTGTCACTCTATTTTATTACACTCCACAAACTTCGGTGGACGATATCGTTGCGGTCTTCACTAATTACGATGCTAATAATTTAGAGCAATATGTATTCTTAACTGTTAAAGTGCCGAGGATTTTAGGAGCGCTTTTAGTCGGAGCATTTTTAGCTGTTGGTGGTTCGGTAATGCAGGGAATAACAAAAAACTTTCTTGCAAGCCCTGATGTTGTCGGTATTAGCAGTGGCGCAAATCTGGGTCTTACAATCGCTACCTCACTTTCAGTCGGCACTGCAACATACTTTGCAAAAGTTGGCTTTTCGCTTTTGGGTGCTGCTGTTTCAACAGTGATAATCTTCACCTTGTCTTCAAGGATAAAAGGTAGAGAATCCGGTATTAAACTGCTTTTAGCAGGTACTGCATTGGGAACACTTTTTTCAGCTTTCAGCACAGCGATAACGCTGTTTACCTACCCGGAGCAAGGTGCAGGCATTGCACTTTGGAACAACTCGGGTCTTATGGGTATCAGATGGGAAGGTATTGCTGTTTTAATGATAGGCACGGTTGGTTTAACTATCGGCCTTCTTATTTCCGGCAAGCTTACCATTCTTGCTATGGGAGATGAAACAGCCATATCACTCGGCGAAAAAGTAAAAGCTATTAAGCTTCTTGGTGTTATTTCGGTGGTTCTTATATCATCGGCAACTGTAAGCGTTGTCGGTAACATTGGTTTTATCGGCCTTATAATCCCTAACATGGTAAAAATGGCAGTGGGAGAAGATTATAAGAAAGTGGTACCCCTTTCAGCGGTTTTTGGAAGTATGCTTTTGGTTATATCTGACGTTGTCAGTCGCTATGTCAATATGCCGCAAGAAACACCTATTGGCGTTATAACGTCTGTTATTGGTATTCCGGTGTTCCTATATCTTGTTAACTCAAGAAACGCAAAGGGGGCGCTGTAATGAAAAAATTAACTAACAAACAACGCACGATGGTTCTCTTGCCGATTTTGATTACTGCTCTTATAGTTTCTGCAATGTTCGCAGTAAACATTGGATATACACCGATGTCCGTTATGGATATCATGAGAACCATTTTTGGCTTTGGTACAGAAAAGGAAGCATTTATCATTTACGAGCTAAGAATTCCCCGCAGTGTGGTTGCGATTGTATGCGGAATGTGCCTTGCGGGGGCGGTGCTGTTATGCAAGGGGTAACACGAAATCCACTTGCGACGCCCAGTATGATAGGTGTATCCTCAGGTGCAAGTCTTGGTATTCTGATTGTGGTGTATCTATATGACTTGGGCCTACCAATGATTTTACCTCGTTCCATAGCTGCAATTGTAGGTGGATTTTCAGTTTTTGCGTTAATCTACTCACTAGCATTTAGGTATGAACTCTCCCCGAGAAAATTGATACTAAATGGTATCGCTATGAACTCTTGTATCGGTGCTATTTCGCTGTTTTTGACAATGCGGCTTTCGGAAAACGCATTTTTGATGCTGACACTTTCTCAAGCCGGTAGTCTTACATACGCTACTTGGAATATGATAGGCCTTGCGGTTTTAATCGCTATTCCCTGTTTAGCATACATTTTTTACAAAGCGTTCTGCTTGAATGTAATGAATTTGGGAGATGAAATGGCTATAACTTTAGGCGTCAACCTTAAAAAAGAGAGACAATACCTATTGTTTATCACGATAATCTTATCTTCGGTAGCAGTATATGTTGCAGGTACAATAGGCTTTGTCGGGCTTATTGCTCCTCATATGGCAAAAAGAATTGTCGGCTCAAACTTCAAACTTTTCCTACCGCTTTCTATGTGTTTGGGCGCCGCACTTATTGTTGTCGCCGATATTTTATCCAGGCTTTTAGTAAATCAAATGAACTCACAACTTTTCGTCCCTGTTGGTATTATTATATCAATTCTGGGAGCGCCCTACTTGCTCTATCTTTTATATGTTCAAGATAGGTAAACTTTGTTATGTAAAACACATAAAAATATAACTTTTTTAAAGGAGTCCAAAATGAAAAAACTTTCCTCTTTGTTGTTGGCGGGACTGCTAACAATATCACTACTTGCAGGGTGCAATAGCAATACAACTCCAGTTTCTTCAACCACAAATGCAGCCACCAATAACGAATCCCCCGGAACTGTTACAATGGCAGATGGTGAAAAAGAACTGCCAACCGAATTCGGTAATTTTGTCATCTTAGAGTGGTACTTTATTGAGAATTTACAGGACTTAGGAGTTTTACCCGTAGGAGCACCTCTTCCGGCAGTTACAGGATTACCTGAGGACCTGACCAGCCTAGCTTCACTTGCATACCAAGATGGTCACGGAAGACTTCACCCCGACCTTAGTGTCTTCGATGGTATAGAAAGCCTAAATTCTTCTGATGAAGGTATAGATATCGAGCAGCTTCTGTCACTTGATATAGATTATATCATCACAACAGAAAGCAATATTGAATATGCAGATAAACTTAACATGGTAGCACCAACTTACTTCCTACCAAACGCACTGTCAACTGATGCGAACGGCTATAGAGATTGGAAGCAGCAGCATTTAATCCTAGGCGAGCTTGTAGGTAAAGCGGATCTAGCTGCTGAGCAGGTTGCGGCATATGAGGCACAGGTTGAAGACTATAAAGCACAAATCGGTACTTCTATTGACGGCGCAACTGCTATGGTATTCCAGCTATCAACCAAAGGGGTGCAATACTCAACCGTGGTTCACCAGCAAATATATGCAGAGCTTGGTTTTGAGCTTCCGCAACTATTAGTAGATGCTGATGCAAGTGGAACTATTGCCCTTGAAAATCTGGCTGAAATCAACCCTGATTATATCTTTGTTAACATCGAAAGCTTAGAAGATTTTGCAAACTATCAAGAATCACCGC
>CAYJIK010000027.1:0-23784 GCA_964370205.1 uncultured Oscillospiraceae bacterium
CAGACGCTTGTTCGCCATGCTTTGCGAAAATGTCAATGATTTCAAACGCTTTCTCCGCCTTCGCAATCACACACAAGCCAACGCCCATATTAAATGTGCTGTACATATCACGCTCGCCGACTTTGCCTGTCTTGGCTATCAGGTCAAAGATTGGTAGTTTAGGTAGTGTGTTCTTCTGAATAACGGCGGTCAAGCCGCTTGGAAGCGCTCTTGGTATATTTTCGTAGAAACCGCCGCCTGTTATATGGGCTACCGAGCGAATTCCGCCCGTCTTTAGTGCTTCAAGTACAGGCTTCACGTAAATTTTGGTTGGAGCTAGAAGCGTGTCCCCGAGTGTTCCGCCAAGTTCATCGTAATGTATGTTCAGCGATGGTTTGTCCATTTTAAATAGACTTCTCACCAGTGAAAACCCATTTGAATGCACTCCCGACGACTTTACACCGATAACAACGTCGCCACTGCGGACACTCTCGTTCGTGAGTATGTCCTTCTTGTCCACAACGCCAACGGAAAAGCCTGCTAGGTCGTACTCGTCCTGTGGGTAGAAGCCGGGCATCTCTGCCGTTTCGCCTCCCACAAGCGCACAACCTGCCTGAACACACCCCTCAGCAACTCCGGCGACTATTTTTTCTATCCGCTCAGGATAGTTCTTGCCGACAGCCAGATAGTCGAGGAACACAAGCGGCTTTGCACCCGCACATATAATATCATTCACACACATAGCGACACAGTCAATCCCGATGGTGTCATGCTTATCCATCAAAAAAGCTAGTTTCAATTTTGTACCGACACCGTCTGTCCCCGAAACGAGAACAGGCTTCTCGATACCCTCCAAATCCAGTTCAAACATGCCACCAAAACCGCCAATGCCACCCAAAACCCCCGGTATAGTCGTCCTAGCCACGTGCGATTTCATCAGTTCTACCGCCTTATACCCTGCGGTGACGTCTACGCCTGCTTCTTTATAGCGTTCGCTGTAACTCTTCATTTGGTTTCCACCTTTCACAATAGTTTTCAGCTCTGAAACTTTTCTTCAATTTGATATTCGTTATAAAACTGCTATATTTTAGTCTGAACCTACCTCTCAGCAAATACAGATTATTACATCTCCGGTATCTCAAACTGGAACTTGTCCACGTTATTCTGCTCCTCCACCTCGATTGGGTACTTGCCGGAGAAGCAACCTACACAGAAAGTACCGTGTGGTGTCTTAGCGATATCCTTCACAGCTTCAAGGCTTAAAAAGCCAATAGAGTCCGCCCCGATAGTCCTGCCTATTTCTTCGATACTCATGCGACATGCTATCAGGTTTTCTCTACTGTCAATGTCAGTGCCGAAGTAGCAGGGGTTTGTAAACGGCGGTGACGACACTCGCACATGTACCTCGGTAGCGCCCGCACGCCTTATCATATTGACGATGTTCTTTATAGTAGTCCCACGGACAATAGAATCGTCCACCAACACGATACGCTTTCCGTCCAGCGTGCTTTTTAGAGCATTCAGCTTTATCCTGACTGAATTTTCACGCATACCCTGCTCGGGCTGTATGAAAGTTCTGCCTATGTAGCGATTTTTGATAAGACCCGAGCCGTACGGTATGCCCGAAGCCTCGGCAAAGCCCATAGCTGCTACCAACCCCGAGTCCGGGACACCTATAACCACGTCCGCCTCACATGGGTACTCTTCAAACAGTTTTTTACCTGCATTCAGCCGTGCTTCGTGGACGCTTACCCCCTCGATTATCGAGTCGGGACGTGCAAAGTACACATACTCAAACACGCAGATACCACTCTTGTTGCCGCAATGCGTCTTTATCGACTTTATGCCTTCGTCACTGACCACTACAATCTCGCCCGGTTCAAGCTCTCTTATAAGCGACGCCCCGATAGTGTCAAGCGCACAGCTCTCAGAGGTAAACACGATGCTACCGTCCTCTTTTTCGCCCATACATAGCGGTCTGAAACCATGTGGGTCTCGGGCGGCTATCATCTTTCTCGGCGACATAATGACAAGTGAGTATGCACCTTTTAGCCGTCCCATCGCCTTCTCAACAGCCGCCTCGATGGACGGTTCTGTCAGGCGTGCGGTTGTAATCTCATAGCAGATGACCTCGGTGTCACTGGTGGCGTGGAATATCGCACCGCCCATTTCCAGTTCACGGCGAAGCTCAAACGCATTTAGAATGTTACCGTTGTGCGCAAGCGCCATCTGTCCTTTTACGTGGCGCACCACCACAGGCTGGCTGTTCTCTCGCTCGTTACCGCCTGTCGTGGAGTATCTCGTGTGGCCTATCGCCATCTTACCCTCGCCCAGTGACTTCAATACGTCCTTATTGAACACGTCCGGCACAAGCCCGAGGTCACGGTGATGACGAATGATACCGTTATCATTCACCGCAATACCGCAACTCTCCTGCCCCCTATGCTGAAGTGCAAACAGCGCATAATAAGTATCCGCCGCAACATCACCTTTACTAATCGACCGTATCCCAAAAACGCCACATTCTTCTTTAACCTTATCAAACATAATATATCGCCTTTCTCAAAGCCAAAAGCTAATCATTTTACCAAACAAACCTTTATGTATAACCAAGTAGCCACGGTTGAGCTAAAACTCAACCCTACAATTAAACCTCCGGAAAAAAAGCCCTCAGCCCCCACAAACGCACCTGTAGCGACTAAAAGATAAAGCCCTTCAATCCCCACCAACGCAAATGTAGCAGCTAACGTTAGAAGTTTTATATGGTTTGACATGCAGTTCGCAAACTGTGTGGCAAATTCCGGTCATCACTTTGACCGGAAAACATAAAACTTCAGGACGGAAATTCTTAATTTCCGTCTGTCGTCGTTATGGCTGAAAAACATAAAACTTCCAGAACTAAAGCCCCTCAGCCCCCGCAAACGCACCTGTAGCGACTAACGTTAGAAGTTTTATGTGGTCTCAAATACAGTTCGCAAACTGTATTTGAGATTTCAGTCAAGACTATGACTGAAAAACATAAAACTTCCAGGAAGAAAGCCCTTAAAGGCTTTCTTCTCCCGTGAGCCGCATCCTAATCTCCTTATAAGCGTCCTCGACATCGCCAAGGTCCTGCCTAAAGCGGTCTTTGTCCAGCTTTTTCCCTGTAGCCTTGTCCCAGAAACGGCAGGTGTCGGGGGAGATTTCGTCAGCCAGTAGAATGTTGCCGTCCTTATCCTTGCCAAACTCTATTTTGAAGTCCACCAGTGTTATGCCGACTTCGCTGACATATTCGGACAGTATGGCGTTCACCTTAAAAGCGTACTGCGCAATGATATCCAGCTCCTCGGGGGTTGCAAGACCCATCGCCAGTGCGTGGTAGTCGTTGATGAGGGGGTCACCCAGTGCATCGTCCTTGTATGAATACTCTAGGACGATAGGGTCAAGCTTTACGCCTTCTTCCATGCCAAGGCGCTTACACATACTACCGGCGGCGATGTTGCGGATGATTACCTCTATGGGCATTATTGTCACATTCTTAACCGCTGTTTCACGATCGGACAGTTCCTCGATGAAGTGGGTGGGTATACCGTTTTTCTCCATGATCTTCATCATGTGGTTTGTTACCTTGTTGTTAATAACGCCCTTGCCGACAATTGTGCCCTTCTTTTGAGCGTTAAACGCTGTAGCGTCGTCTTTGTAATCCACTATATATATGTCAGGATTGTCCGTCTTAAATACCTTTTTCGCTTTGCCTTCGTATAGCTGTTCGCCCTTTTTGTACATTACATCCACCACTTTCATTTATTTTGGTTGCTGTTATCTTACTTTATCAAATCTTCAATGTTAAGTTTAGCGTTTTTCTCTTCCACTGCCGCCGCCATCGCAACCTTTGCGTCAGCAAGCTTTGCAGCTACTGCTTCGTCATAGACAGCCAACATCTGCCCCGCTAACAGTGCAGCATTTGCCGCTCCGTCTATAGCAACTGTTGCAACAGGCACTCCGCTCGGCATCTGGACAGTCGCCAGAAGTGCGTCAAGACCGTCAAGCGTGGAGGACTTTATCGGAACGCCTATGACAGGCAGAGTGGTGTGTGCCGCTAAAACACCTGCTAGGTGAGCCGCCTTGCCTGCTCCTGCTATGATTGCACCAAAACCGTTCGCCCTGGCGTTCTTTGAAAAGTCTGCTGCTGCGTCGGGGGTGCGGTGTGCGGACATTATACGCACTTCATACGGTATCCCCAGCTTCTTCAGCTCGACTACCGCCGCCTTCATCACAGATAGGTCGCTATCGCTCCCCATAACCACCGCTACTTTTTTTGTACTCATTCAAAATCCTCCTATACTTTTACGTTAGTTTGTTTTGTTCCTAGTCGCAAAAACCTCTATTTGACTGTGATTATAATACTCTGTAAAAACGATTAAGGAGTGAGAAACTCTGTCCCTACTCCTTATCGCATCTTAATAATTCAATTTTATACTAAACGCTATTACTTTTCAATGTTTCTTGTGGTCGGTTTAGCATTTTTGTGATTTCAGACAAATTAGTCTATATTAGTACGCTATTTTACAGCGTTTTCGCCTGACTTGAACAGCTCAGAAGCAGTAATAGCAAGCCCCGCCATCGACTGTATATCGGAGGGGATTATTATCTTTGTTGCCTGACCGTCAGCCACCTTTGCAAACGCTTCTAAACTGCGCAGTGCAAGCACCTCTTTGCAAGCGGGGTTTGAGTTCAGTAGCGCTATCGCTTCGGCGTTTGCACGTTGGATAGTCATGATAGCTTCCGCCTCACCCTCTGCCTCTCGTATCTTCTGCTCACGGACAGCGTCAGCACGCAGTATAGCGGCCTCTTTCTCCGCCTCGGCACGTAGAATTTGCGACTGCTTATCACCTTCCGCCACAAGGATTGTGGAGTTCTTCTCACCCTCGGCACGCAGGATAGACTCACGGCGCTCACGCTCCGCCTTCATCTGCTTTTCCATGGCGTCCTGAATTTCCTTAGGAGGTATGATATTCTTAACCTCAACACGATTTACCTTTATACCCCACTTATCGGTGGCGGTGTCAAGCAGTGTCGTGATCTTTGTATTGATGACGTCACGTGAGGTGAGTGTGTGGTCAAGCTCAAGGTCACCTATGATGTTTCGGAGTGTTGTGGCTGTCAGGTTCTCTATAGCTGACAGTGGGCGGTCAACGCCGTAGGTGTACAGCTTAGCGTCGGTTATCTGGAAGAAGACGATGGTGTCTATCTGCATGGTGACGTTATCCTTCGTGATAACAGCTTGCGGTTGGAAGTCCACCACCTGTTCTTTGAGCGACACCTTCTTCGCTATCTTATCAAAGAAGGGGATTTTCATGTGGAAACCCGTCTGCCAAGTATCCTGATACGCTCCAAGTCGTTCGATGACATAAACGGTCGCCTGTGGTACAATCTTAATAGAGGTCGCAAGTAAAACAAGTAGGAAAATTGCGATCAAAATAGCTACGAATGGCATAATGTTACCTCTTTCAATTATTATTTTATAATGCTATTGTGAAACTGTTGTTAGGGTTGCCTATTACATTATGTAGTGTACTGTCTAAACTATGCGTTCCACCACAAGTGTAACGCCGCTGATTGCCTTAATCAGCACCTTTTCGCCTGGTTCGACGTTTGTCCCGTCCTCGCTTCTCGCCGCCCAGTCCAGTCCGTCCACTTTAACTCTTCCGGTGCCGTTTATCGGGTCAATGCCCACGATAACTACTCCTATTTTGCCGACGTTTTGGTCAGCGTTGGTACGCACTCGACGTGGCAAAAACTTGTTTTTGATGATAGGGCGTGTAAGCACAAGCGAAACTCCCGAAGCGATCAAGAACACCACTATCTGCACATACATCGGCCACATCAAAAACGCAGGTATAATAGCGACAAGTGCGCCTATCGCAAACCAGATCGCTACCAGCGTAATCGTCATCGCCTCAAACACCGCAAGTCCCAGCGCAATAACAAACCATACAAGCGGCATAGATGTCATTACAAATTCAGGCATAAATATTATCCTCCTTTACTATATCGACTATATCATTTCAGATGAAAACAACATAAATCGAATACCTCGCCACTTCACGTGTGTGGTATACTAACAACTACAACGCAGTCACCGTCTTCTCAGCTTTAGAGCTTTCAAAAATATTCTTCACATGCCCTGCCAGTACCGAAAGTTCCCTGATTCGCTCACACTCCGCTGTGAGCACCGAGGCTCCAATGTCCTCAACACGGTAGATTTTACGCCTATCTACCTCGCTGTCCACTTTGATTAAGCCGTCTTGCTCCATCTTGTACAGCAAGGTATACACCGTGCCTGCGCCGAGGTTCACACGACCGCCTGTTATCTGCGAAACATACTGCATTATCCCATAGCCGTGCCGTGGTTGCTCAAGCGACGCAAGCAGTAAAAAGCTTGCCTCAGACATAGGTATGTAGCTTTTGATAATACGTTCCAGCTTCTCGCTCATGTTAACAGCCTCCTTTCTGAATATGCCCTCTGTTTGCACATCGTATATTCAAATACTACCGCACAACATTTTTCTCTGTACAAAACTTATGCTAAGCCATTTTTAACAAGGTCAACTATATCTATGCACGGTATATTGTAACTTGATTGTATCACTTCACGATACAGCTGTCAATGACATATTTGTGTTTTGTTCGACAAAAATTTTTATGCAATTTGCTAGTTTGCGTAGCGTGTGGACTGTATAGGGTCGCAGGGAAGGTTGGCGGTTCGGGGGGAGCGGTGTGGGGAGGGTGTGTTTTGTTAAGCCGAACCGTCAAGCTTCGGGCGACCCGACGTTCTTATTTTAGCACGCTGTGGTGAGGGGGATAACACGATTTATAAGTTACCTACTCACGTGAAATGCTGAAGTGTAGGGGCACAGCTTACCATATCAGATACGCCCTCCATCCAAAACTCCGTCCCATCCGCCACAACCCTGCGTAACCCAAACGTACATCTCCGCCGGCCGGGCGGCGGAGCTTACCGCTTGCGAACTACCCTCACAGCCCTAGCCACCCACCATCACGCAAGCGCACAGCCTCCACTCGCCCTAGCTTATCCACGCTACGCTCTCCACCCCAGCAAATTTTCCCACCCACCGCATATTCATAAAAAAACCTGTACAAAATAGTGGTAACAATATATGCTTTTGCACAGAATGGAGTAGTAACACTATGTTTAAAACACGGTTAATCAGCTTGATCCTTTTAGCGATTGTTTTAGTGACCATGTGGGGTTGTGTGCCGATGGGCAGTTCCTCCTCCACTCCGTCCACCGATGACCCCGAGAGCCTGTCCCAGCCGACCCACCCTGTGGTACTGCTGTTTAGAGGACTGAAAGAGGCGGACAGTGACACTGTGAGGATGTCAGCGGCGATCCCCTCCGACATTTTCACAGACGAAGTAAACGAGATACTGGAAAACCCAATAGTCAAGACAGCCGCACGCATGATGTACGACAGCCTAAGTTACAGCGTCACCGAAGTATTGGTGGACGGTAACAACGCCGTTGTAACCGTAGCGGTAGAGTATCCCGACTCACAGCCATACATTGAAACGGCTGCCGCTGAATTTGCCCCGATGGTAGTAAACCAGATAGCGGAGGGGACATTCAACAGAGAAGAATTCGCCAAAAGCCTTCTCGTATCGCTAGCAACACAACTCACCGAAAAGGGCGGCCTGGACGCAGTCAAAGAAACAATAGACATCAGCTGCTACCAAACAGACGAAGGCTGGCAGCTATCCTTTGACGATGCGCTGATAAATGTCTGCACCGCTAATCTGCTAAATGCCACTAAGGATGTCGACCTTAGCTTTTTGATGTAGTGACTATCCCAAAAGATAGCTTCTAGGGACATGGCAAGCCATGTCCCTACTTTTCTTGCAAAGCAAGTCCTCTGCTTTACGGCAAGGCGGATTGTAGGGGCGGTCCTATGTGACCGCCCGACACCTTGTGTTCACCACCTGTTTTCTGAGCTATAACCTATTCCTCTTCCTCTTCCTCCTCATGGGATAGCACTATAAACTTTGCTTTTCCCACAGTTCTGGGGATTACCTTTTTGCGGACAGGTAATGGGGACGTGTCGCCGGGTGAGGATGTTTCGGTGGTATGCGGCAATTGGTGTTGGGCGGTAGGCAGTTTGTCAGAGAGGTCGGCTGTGTTAGGACTGTTGGAGTGATGTTCGGTGTAACCACTTTGCAAAAGCAGCCGGTATAGCCTTTCAAACTCCACCGTCCTCACCACGAGTAGACCATTGTCGCCGTCAAACTTACCATAACTGTATTCCACCTGTATGCCCTCACCGTCGATAAGAGAGTACACACCGCCGACATTCGCCCTCGTCACCTCCACAGTAACGACGTTAGTGACAGACACTGTCTGGCGTGTACTTCTCACAGCACGTTCTGCCTTTTCGGGAGCGTCGGTGATAAACCTAAATATGCTATAACTCTTACCCTCACACATTGTAAACAGTGGAATATCTACCTTTAAATCACTGAGTGCAGTCAGCACTTCTCCCAGCTTTTGCGTGTGACCTTGCAGTAGCACCGATATTTCTTTTTTAAGCATAAATGTCATATATTATTCGTAGCGCATAACACCATTAGCTTTTGTAGCACAAGCGCTACTTTCACCACCTTTCAAGCAGTGCTACACCCCTACCTTCAGGCAGAGGTACAGCTACTCCATAATATGCTGACAGGCACACAGTGAGCACGACTTTTGACCCGATGTTAACACCTGTCGTCCGCTCTTTACACTATATGAGTGCACCTGGCGTTAATATACCCTTTAAATTCGACGTTTTATCGGGAAAAACACTATAAAAGTTGGGGCAAACTTTACATATTGTTTATTGACATGGTATTTAAAAGAAGATATTATAAATTTACACTAACGAATTGGAGTTTTAGCTTATGGAACATGTAAAAAGCTACAACCTATGGCTGGAAAAGCTAGGCGACAACCCACGCTTTACTGAGGAGTTTCTGCGCCTTCAGCATAACAACGATGAGATATACGACAGCTTCTATAAAAGCCTGAACTTCGGCACGGGTGGACTTAGGGGCAAAATGGGTATCGGTACAAACCGCATGAACGTCTACACAGTTGGGCAGGCGACTCAAGGACTTGCTAATCACCTTTTGGAGCATAACAAGTCGACAGCGATAAAAGTTGCCATTGCCTACGACAGCAGAAACTACTCTGACCTGTTTGCGAGGGTGACTGCTACTGTACTGGCGGCAAACGGCATTACGGTGTACATGTACGATGAGCTGATGCCCACACCAATGCTATCCTTTGCGGTGCGTCATCACGGCTGTCAAGCCGGGGTAGTTATCACCGCCAGCCACAACCCCAAGGAGTACAACGGCTACAAGGTTTACGGAAGTGACGGAGCACAGCTGACCGCTGAAATGAGCGACGGTGTGCTGACCGAGATTACCGCTGTAGACCTGTTTAACGACGTTAAGAACATGTCGCTCCCACGTGCGCTATCAAAGGGGCTTGTCCACTTGATGGGCGAGGACACTGTGGACGCCTATTTGGATATTTTAGAAAAGAACGCCCCTGAGCCTGATATACTGCGTGAACAGCCGATAAAAGTGGTGTACACACCCCTTAACGGTAGTGGCAACCGCCCTGTGCGCAGTATACTGCACCGCATGGGCGTCAGCGACCTCACTCCGGTAGCGGAACAGGAACTGCCAAACGGCGACTTCCCCACCTGCCCCTACCCAAACCCCGAGGACAAAAACGCATTGGAACTCGGACTTAAACTGTCCCAAGAGCTGGGTGCTGATTTACTGATAGCCACCGACCCCGATTCGGACAGAACCGCTATCGCGGTTAGGCACAAGAGTGACTACCGCATACTGTCAGGGGATGAAATGGGCGTTATGTTTCTTGACTACCTGCTCTGTGTTATGACTGAAAAGGGTACACAACCGAAAGACGGTATTTGTGTTAAAACCATCGTCAGCACTCCGATGACGGACAGGGTTGCAGAGAGTCACGGTGTCAAGTTTATTGATGTCCTGCCCGGTTTTAAAAATATAGGTGAGCAGATAGCATTACTGGAAGAGAAGGACGAAACAGATCGCTTCATTTTCGGTTTCGAAGAGAGTTACGGCTATCTTGCAGGCTGTTACATCAGGGAAAAGGACGGTGTGCAAGCGGCGCTGTTAGCCGCACAGATGACAGCCCACCATAAGAAGAAGGGCAAAACCGTCATAGACCGACTGAAAGAGTTACAGGACCTCCACGGCTACTACTACAGCACTGTCAAAACCGAGACCTTTGAGGGTGCAGAGGGCGCTAAGACAATGGCTGACATTATGCAGGCTATCGGCACAAACCCACCCAAGCATATAGATGACTGCAAAGTGCTGTCCACCGAAAACTATATGACAGGCAAACTTATAACCCCCGAAAGCATGGCCGCTCTCCCCTACCCCACCGCCCCGATTATAACCTTCAAGCTGGACGGCGGCCACAGGGTTATAATACGACCGTCCGGTACAGAGCCGAAGCTGAAGATGTACTTCACAGCTGTGGCGGACAGTATAGAGAACAGCATGGCGGTAGCGGAAGGACTTGTGCAGTCATTGAGGGACATCATCTTTAAAGGGTAGTTGTGAGACGGTAGCGCCGATTAACAAAAACAGCTATCCCACCGCCCACACGCCCGACCCAAACATTAGAAATCTGACGAAACCCAAACGTCACATTCCGCCGGCCGGGCGGCGGAGCTTACCGCTTGCGATTTCCCCTTTCAACCCCCCTACCACCATCACGCAAGCGCATAGCCTCCACTCACCCTAGGCCTGCCAATAACACCAACAACACCCAATAAGAAAGGACTTAAAAACATGACCTTCACACAGATAATAGAAAACCGCTACAGTTGCCGTAAATTCACAGACAAAAAGATAAGCAGAGATATGCTACAGGCGATAGTCGAAGCGGGCAACCTAGCCCCCAGCGGCCACAACAAGCAACCGTGGGAGTTCACGGTGGTTGACACACCCGAGTCACTGGCTAAACTGGTACCGATGCTACAAAGCCCCGACAGCAAAATAAACTCGTTTGTAAGCGATGTACCTGCAATGATTATAATAACCGAGAGAAATGCCGTTGAAAAAGAGAAGGATCTGGACGACACTGTTATCGGCAAGCAGGACTATCAGTCGATGGACATAGGCATCGCCACCGCATACCTCGACCTTAAAGCGCAAGAACTGGGGATTAGCACCGTAATACTCGGTTGGCTTCACCCCTATGAAATACGTGACGCATTCGGCATAGACAAGCAAAACAAAGTACGCCTTGTACTGGCGTTAGGCTACCCCGACGAAGGCGCATTCAGAGCAAGACGCCGCCGCCCGATTGAAGAAGTCGTACGATTTGTTTAGACACTAACTAACAAAACACATTAACTCACAATAAACCACCCTCTTGCAGGGACAAGAAAGGCATGAAACACATGGGACTGTTTTCAAAGTTATTTCCCAGCTACTCGGAACGAGAGCTTAAACGTATCCGCCCGATAGCGGACAAAGTTATGGCGGCGGAGAGTACATACAGCGCTATGAGCGACAGTGAACTCGCCGGAATGACCGATAAACTAAAAGAGCGCTACAAAAACGGCGAAACGCTCGATGACCTACTGGTGGACGCATTCGCCGTTATCCGTGAAGCGTCATGGCGTGTAATAGGATTAAAACCGTTCTATGTGCAGATTATCGGTGGTATCGTGCTACATCAGGGACGTATCGCCGAGATGAAGACAGGTGAAGGTAAGACACTTGTCGCCACCATGCCCAGCTACCTGAACGCCCTCACAGGCGAGGGCGTCCACGTGGTAACAGTCAACGAATACCTCGCCACCTATCAAAGTCAATGGATGGGCAAGGTGTTCAAGTTCCTCGGGATGAGTGTAGGGCTTATACTGGCAAATCAACAGCCCCCCGAAAAGATCGCAGCATACCGCTCTGACATCACCTACGGTACAAATAACGAAATGGGCTTTGACTACCTGCGTGACAACATGGTGGTATACAAAAATGCGCTGTCACAGCGTGAGCACGTGTTCGCCATAGTGGACGAAGTGGACTCCATCCTCATTGACGAAGCGAGAACACCGCTTATAATCTCAGGCGCAGGGGACAATATCACCGAGCTTTACGGCAGGGTGGACAGTTTTGTCCGTAGGCTGAAGCAGTTTACCGTCGTAGAGCTTAACACAAAGCAACAACTGGAGGACGAAGCATCGTCCGACACCGACGAAACCTCCACTGACGGCTACGACTACATCGTGGACGAAAAAGCCAAGACCGCCACCCTGACCGAACGTGGTATAGAGAAAGCGGAGAAGTTCTTTGCGGTGGAAAATCTGTCCGACCCCGAGAATGTGGAAATCGCCCACCGTATAGCGCAGTCGCTCAAGGCGTACGGCACTATGAAGAAGGATGTAAACTACGTGGTCAACGACGGCGAAGTGGTTATCGTCGACGAATTCACAGGCCGTCTTATGATAGGCAGGCGCTACTCGGACGGTCTACACCAAGCGATAGAAGCGAAGGAAAACGTAAAAGTCCTCCGTGAGAACAAGACACTAGCCACCATAACGCTCCAAAACTACTTTAGACTATATAAAAAGCTGAGCGGTATGACAGGTACAGCGCTCACCGAGGAGAGCGAGTTCCGTGAAATATACGGTTTGGACGTTATAAGTATACCAACAAACAAGCCTGTAGTGCGTCAAGACCATGACGACGTCATATACAAGACCGAGGATATAAAATACCGTGCCGTAGTTGAGCAGGTGGTACAGTGCCACGCTAAAGGTCAGCCCGTGCTTGTCGGTACAGTGTCCATTGAGAAGTCGGAACTGCTAGCATCACTGCTAAAACGCAGGGGCATACCGCACGAGGTGCTAAACGCTAAGCAGCATGAAAAGGAAGCGTTTATAGTAGCGCAAGCAGGGCGAAAAGGTGCAGTAACTATCGCCACAAACATGGCAGGTAGAGGTACTGACATACTCCTTGGCGGCAACCCCGAGTTTATGGCAAAGACACGTCTTGCAAAGGAAGGTCTGACCGACGAAGAAATCTCCGAGGCAGGCAGTCACCGAGTGACAGACGATGAGGACATACTGGAAAACCGTGCCCGCTTTGACGAGTTGATGACACAGTACAAAGCCGAGATAGCGACCGAAGCAAACGAAGTGAGGAGCGCAGGCGGACTATATATCATAGGCACAGAGCGCCACGAGTCACGCCGTATAGACAACCAGCTGAGAGGTCGTGCAGGGCGACAGGGCGACGCAGGGGAAAGCCGTTTCTTCATATCGCTGGAAGACGACCTCATGCGTATATTCGGTGGAGAGCGCATACAACGTGTCATGGAGATGACAGGCCAGGACGAAGCCGCCATTGAAGCGAAGATGATAACGGGGCTTGTCAAAAACTCGCAGTCGAAGGTGGAGAGCCGTAACTTTGCCGCCAGAAAGTCACTGCTTGCTTACGATGACGTTATGAATACCCAGCGTGAAGTCATATACGCACAACGCCGCTCCGTCCTAAACGGTGACGACATCAGCGGTTTTGTAAACAACATGATGCAGGAAGTTGTGGAAGAAAACGTACAGCACTACCTCGCAGATAAAAACGACAAGGACAATTGGGGACTAACAGAGCTCAGAGAGCACTTCATGGGCTGGCTGACCACAAAAGACGACTACAACTTCACAATAGAACAGCTCGAAAACACCGAGCGCGCCGAGATAATAGCTGAGCTTAAAGATCGCATAAACAAAAAATACTCCGCCAGAACGGCAGAGTGGGGCGACATGGCAAGGGAAGTGGAGCGTGTTATACTGCTCAGAACAGTTGACTCAAAGTGGATTGACCACATAGACGCAATGAGCGAACTAAAAAGCGGTATCCACCTAAGAGGCTATGCACAACGTGACCCCATACTCGACTACCGCAGTGAGGGTAGCGACATGTTTGACGAGATGATCTCCTCCATAAAAGAGGACACCGTAAAAACGCTCGTCACAGGAAACATCACCGTGGGACAACGCCGTGAACAGGTCGCAAAACCCCTCCCAACCGCTCCGACACAACCTACTAAATCAGCCGGAAACGCCGCCAAAAAGGTAGGCAGAAATGACCCCTGCCCCTGCGGTTCAGGCAAGAAATACAAACGTTGCTGTCTTGACAAGGACCTTGCGGCAGGTGGATAACACCAAATTAAAAATCTTAACAAAAATATAAGGAGGCACAAATGAACATTCTATCTTCAGTCAATTTCTACCCCTGTAGCAACATCGAGGCTACCACAAAGTTCTACACAGAGGTCATCGGCCTAAAGCTACACAGCGACCAAGGCACCGCAAGAATTTTTGACACAGGCTACGGCTACTGGGGATTTGTGCAGTATGACGACCGCTCTCCTAACCCGTCGGGGCTGTGCCTGTCGCTAAACTGCAACGGCACAGAGGGCGTGGACTTGCAGTATAAGCGCATTATTGACGCAGGTGTCGCAACACTTGGCGAGCCTAAAATGCATGAGAAGTTCCCTGTCTACTCCTTTTTTATGAACGACCCGGACGGTTACGTCGTGGAATTCCAGTTTATACAGGGATAACACCATATGCACAGCGTTTACATTGTCAAGTATAAGCCGAGCGACGGTCTTTTTGAGCGTATGACAGCACTCTCCTCTACTGTAAGGCTGGAAAAGGCGAACAAACTTTCACACACACCGCAGAAACAGGCGGTCAGCCTAATGTCGGGACTGCTCTTAGACTACGCCGTCCGCAAGCACTACCCACATTCAACACTGTGCTATCAAGACGGCAAGCCCACCCTTGACGAAGGCTTTATCAGTCTAAGCCACAGCGGTGATATCGCCGCAGTCGCAGTGGGAAACATCCCCATAGGTGTGGACATACAGCACATGTCCCCCATCGCACACAAAAGACTTGCCGAACGCTACTTTTCCGAAGAGGAACAGCGCTATATGTCAGAGGGAGATGAAATCGAGCGTTTTTACAAACTTTGGACAGCAAGGGAAGCAATTTTCAAAGCCGTATCCGTTTCACAAAACATATCCACACCGCTAATGATACAAACATTCATTAAAGACGGAGAACCGACGTTTGACGGTTGTCTTCTTAGCTTTTCTGTGTTGTATGATGAATATCTGCTGGCTGTTGCGGAAGTGTTATAAGGGCTTATGGGTAGTTCTATACAAATGAGATGATATGCGAAAGACCATGATGATTACAAAAAGCAGTAGGACTTAATCCTACTGCTTTCGCTTGTCAAAAGACTTTTTGACAAGCGAAAGCCACACGGTGGGGTTATCTAAATGAGGGATAAACCCTGCCGTTTGCCCCCGAGCCCCAATTCCTCCGATAGATTAAAAAAATTTTCTTTTTAATGACTTTTTTGACAGTCTCAGCCGTAGGACTTTAACCTACGGCTTTTTTTATGTAGACGCAGAGGTTGTAGGGAGTTTTAAGGGTGGAATAATTTAAGTTTAATGGTTCATAAACTATCTCCATCATTTTTCACAACCTTACCTTACCTTGAATAAACTGTATTAGCCGTAATCAGCGTCGATCTGCACCTTGGCGATACCGTAACAGTGACACAGGGCTATTTCTAATGTCGGCGGTAGTTTGCAAGTGAAAGAAACAACGCCGAATTAAGTCGGTGATAAATATAACAAGGGGGTAATAGCTTGAAGAACGACAAGACGCTGTTGTTTTTTCTGGGTTCAAATTCCGGCAGTGGCTTTGTATCGCTGTTTGAAGATGCACTGCTTGATAGAGAGCAAATGGACAGAGTTTATGTAATCAAGGGTGGGCCCGGTAGTGGGAAATCAACATTTTTGAAGAAGGTCATGGAAAGTCTACCTGACAATCAAGGGGGAGTAGTGGAGGAGATACACTGCGCTTCAGATGTCAACTCGCTTGACGCTTTAATAATAGCGGACAAAAGGGTGTGTGCAGTGGACGCTACACCGCCACACACGATAGAGCCGGCTTTCCCGGGGGTGTTTGAGGAGCTGGTGACGTTTGACTTCTGGGATATGGAAAAGCTTATGCCGTATAAGCAGGAGTTACTGGACATAAGTGTAATTTATAAGAATACACAGTCACGGGCGGGCAAGCTCATAGGGGTAGCGGCTTCGCTTATCTCGGACACCTGCTCAATAGTGTCACCACATACAGACAAAGTAAAGATAACGAAAAATGCCCAGTCGATACTCAAGAAGGAAGTGCCAAAAAAGCGTGACGCATCAGGCAGAGGCGTGGAGCACAAACGACTGCTCACCGCTGTAACAAACCGAGGTATAGTCACGTTTGATGAAACGGCGCACCGCCTTGCGGATAAAATCTACAAGATAGAGGACATCTACGGGGTTTGCTCACATCTGCTCCTCTCGCAGCTAAAGGACGGTATCCTCGAAGCAGGCTATGATGTTTATTGTTGCTATTCGCCGTTTGCTGTGCGTGACACTGTATGGCAGTTGTTTGTGCCTGAACTGTCACTCGGGTTTATGACAGAGAACAACATGGTTGATGTGTCAGACTTACCTCATCGCGTGATAAGCTACAGGCGGTACACCGACAAAGAGGCGCTAATACAGCACAGTAAACGTCTGAGCTTCAACCGTAAGACAGCCCTGCGTATAGCGGAGCAGGCCGCCGAGGTCATGATGGAAGCGAAGGAACTGCATGACCAAATGGAGGACATTTACGTGGGTACGATGGACTTTGGGAAGGTCAATGCTCGTGGGGAAGAGATTATAGGGGATATTTTGGAGAGGTAGCTTTTCAGCCTTCGGCAATGTTTTTCCGCCCTTGGCGGAAAAAGTCCGAACCCTTCCCCTTTGTGCCCAGTAACGAAAGGTAGCGTAAACAGCAAGGTAGGGGCGAAGCCCCGCCTGTGCCACAGGCACAGGCAAACGCAAGAAAGCTCGGGCCGCACGCCCGAGCTTTCTTGCGTTTATTGAGCTACGCTCAATGGGGCTTCGCCCCTACCTTGCTGTTTACGCTACCGCCACCTCTGTAACCGGACGGAAAGCGTACCGCAAAAAGCGTATTGCCCATCGGGCAAAAGCAGTCACAACCTTCGCCGACAGGCGATCAAAACCACCTCTCACCACAGGCGAGACTACCCCAAAACCCCACTCACCGCATATATCACAAGCAGATGCACAGGGTAAAACAGATAAAATGCATACTTCGACACACTCTTAGGTAGAAACTCGCCGCCACGCTTACCGTTATACAGCTTTATAAGTGGTAACGTTATTATCATCATCGCCTGCACAGGATTACTGCCTAGGTTTAGATAGACATTCGTAGCATCTCCTATCGTAATTTCCATTAGATAGATAAGTGCAGCACCGCCTATCGCAATTTCCGTACCGAAAGGCACATCACGGAGTATATAAAGTGCAAATATCAGCGCTATCCCCATTGAGCCGTAGTCGGTGGACAGTAAATCCCCCAGCGCAAACAGTGCGACAGTACACCCAAGCTGCATTGGACTGTTGTTCTTCAGCTTATCATAAGAATACAAAACCCCCAAGCCAAGCGCAAGGGTGAAAAACACATTCTGCGACAACGGATCAAAAAGCTTCCCGTTAAAAGCAAGGTCAAACGGCACCTCACTTATCAGCGCAAATGCTGACAGGTTAATAAGATACTTCTTCCTATCCCGTGTGTGGTGAAAACCCTCCACTATCAAAAAGCACATGACAGGAAAAGTAATCCTCCCGATAAACCGCATCATAAAAAACTCAGGTGCGTCAAAAACCGTCGCCCCCAGATGGTCTATAAGCATAGCCAAAATAGCAATAACCTTAAGCGCAAATCCACTCATTTCTTTACCCGCCGCTTTTGGTCAAATGTATACACCACAGCGGCAGACCTCCTAATCTTTAACGTTTGTTGTCCCCTGTCATGCAAGCAATCTAAGTCGTCGCTCTACTGCATTTCCTCCCGTTGATAGTGTAACAGAAGCGCCTTCAATACCTCAACTTGCTGGCTTATGGTTTTGCCTATGTCGGTGTCCGCCACATGTTTACGCTCGGTCGTCTCTTCGAGTATGTTGGAGGTGGAATGTATGTCGATATTCTCCTCTATAGCGGAAATTACAGATGCAAACGGTTGATGCGCCACCAGCCTTAGACTGAATGAGTTGTATATTAGTGTGTACCCTGCTATGCCTGTAGTCGCTTGGTACGCCTTGGAAAAACCGCCGTCTATCATCAGTAGTCTGCCGTTTGCCTTTATCGGGGTGTCTCCGTCCTTGTATTTCACAGGCATGTGACCGTTTACTATATGGCTGTCCTTACCCTCAAGCCCGAACTCGGACAGTATCATTTCCACCGTTTTTTCATCGTCAATATACTTGTAGTAAGGGTTCTTTGGTTCTTCGTGGGTGGTTTTATCAGCTATGAGCAGACGTTCAAACGTCGTCATGCACTCTCGTCCAAACAGCGGCGACTGTTTTCCACACCACAGATACCAACAAAAGTCCTCCCCCTTCTGCTTTTCAGGAGAACCTTCCGCCGAGAAGTAGGCACGTCGTGCCTGACTGTCGCAGTAGTCGAGCAGTGCCTTTCCGCTGTACACTTCGCCATCAAACACAAACTCCGCAAAAGAGCCATCCTCGGCAAGTGGCACGCAGGCGTGGTAGAGCAGATTGTTGTTAAAGCACTTGTAAAGTGACCCCTTTTCAAACATAAACCTGACATGACTTTGCAGACGCATAGAGCGTGTAAAAGACTGCTGAAGCCCTTTCATTACAAGTTCTTCTTCCTCTGTCAACGCAAAGGGGTTCTCAGGGTCAATAGTCGGGAAGTCGTTTTCCTTTAGCTTGTGGACAGTGCCGTCTATCTCAAGCGTACCTGCGCTGTAGTCAATTCTGTCAAGTATACGCCTATCGTCCATGCCATACTCAGGATGACGTGAGATAAGCTGTGCCTCGCACTTTAGCTGTATTACCGCTATTGCCTTGCGTATTCTCGCAATTAGTGAAGCGTCTTCAAGCCTACCAGCCGAATTTTCGTACACGCTGGGCATAAAGGACGGTGCAGTGTCGTAAGTGGAGACTGCAAGGTTTGTGAGCAGTCTAAGCGATATGCCGTAACCGTTCTCAATTGTGTCCACATTGCCGTATTTCAGCGACACATTCAGCACAGACGCTATACAAGCGTAGCTACCTGCCGCCGCACCCATCCAAAGAATATCATGGTTGCCCCATTGTATGTCCACCGAATGATGCGCCATCAGCCTATCCATTATTACCTCAGCACCGGGGCCTCGGTCGTAAACATCGCCGACGATATGCAGATGGTCGACGGACAATCGCTTAATAATGTCCGATATAGCGACAATAAACGCTTCCGCTCTGCCTATTGATACGATATTGCGGACGATGGACTCATAGTAGAGGTATTTATCCCCCTCTTGGTTGTCGGCATGGAGTAGTTCGTCAATGATATACGCAAAGTCTAACGGCAGTGCCTTTCGCACTTTCGAGCGTGTATACTTTGACGATACAACACGGCTAATCTCAATAAGTCTAAGTATAGAGGTACGGAGGAATTTGTCCTTATTATCCCCATATTTTTCTTTGAGTAGCTCCAGTTTTATTCGTGGGTAGTATATGAGCGTAGCAAGTTCTCCCCGTTCTTCCTCGCTGAGGTCGTCAGAGTATAGCCTGTCAATCTTCCCTCGGATAACCCCCGAAGCATTGTGCAGTATATGGTCAAACGCTTCACTCTCACCGTGTAGGTCGCTCATAAAATGTTCGGTACCTTTGGGAAGTTCCAGTATCGCCATCAGGTTTATAATCTCGGTGGACACCGCCGCAATTGTGGGAAACTGCTTTTTAAGCATGGTGACATATCCCGAGTTCCACAGTTCCAGAAGGTTGTTTATAATGCTCACTCCTTTGTTGTAGTGGCTGTTGACACTTTTGTCTTGGTATAATATAGAAATACGTTTATGGGAGTGGGTTTATGACAGGTGGAGGTTTTTCGAGGGAGGGTGGGTGGGGGCGGTTGCGAATGGGCGTTTGCAGGGTGATTTGCATGCTGTGTGGATGACGGCAACCTTGCAAATGCTCGGGCGCAAACGCCGATAGGTAGGCGAGTGACGCTTTGTATTCGGGCGGTAGGACGCTCATACAGAAACGCTGCGAACAGTCCCGAATGTAAAGCGTCGCCGCCGCATTGGGGGCGGTGACGTAAAGCGTACATCATGTGCGCTGGGAGCGCTAACAAATACTACTGCTTACTACCTTTACACTGTTTTATCACCATATCCAAGGCATTTGACGAAGCAGAATAGCGTATAATCTCCCTGTCATCTTCACGGTCTCGGGATAGGTGTAGTTCACGCACATCTTCAGCCGTGTCCGACACCACCGCTACATACACAAGTCCCACAGGCTTTTTCTCACTGCCGCCACCGGGACCCGCAACACCTGTGATACCAACGCCGATATCACTGCCTATAACAGAGCGTGCACCCCTAGCCATCTCAAGCGCCACTTCCCTGCTAACTGCTCCGTGTTCAGCGAGCGTCTGTTCGCTTACGCCCAGCTGACGCACCTTGACAGCATTGCTGTACGCCACAACACCGCCCAAAAACACCTCGGACGAGCCGCTTATCTCAGTAAGTCTGGATGACAGCATACCACCTGTGCAACTCTCTGCGGTAGCGACAGTAAGCCCCGATTTTCTCAGTATATCCACCGCTCCATCGTGTATAGAACTGTAACCGTATCCGTATATATTATTGCCATATTCACGCTCTATAATGTCCACCGCCGGTTTTATAAGCGCTTCGCACTCCTCTTCGCTACTACCAAGCGCAGTGACCTTCAGCTGTAGCTCCGACTGTTTAGCGTACGGCGCTACGGTGACATTCTCGTCCGCTTTCATGATATCCTTAAGCCTATCCTCCACCGACGACTCACCAACACCAAACAGGTTAATAGTCCGCCCGACTATCACACGGTCTATCTCATCCGCTAAAAAGTCTATCACCTGTCCGTCAAACATCGGCTTCATCTCACGAGGAGGTCCGGGCATCAATATACACGCCTTTCCACCCTGCTCGACAATACAACCGGGTGCGCTACCGTAAGCATTCGTGAGCACCGTCGCCCCCTTAGGCATAAACGCCTGCTTATAGTTGTTCGGCGTAATAGACCCAAACCTACTCATCCGCTCTATAAGTACACGCCTGCACTCCTCGTTCTCCTCCATCGGTAGGGAAAAGTACTCTGCTACCGTTTCCTTTGTAAGATCGTCATAAGTGGGCCCCAGACCGCCTGTCATGATAACAAGGTCACAGCGTGAGAACGCCACCTCCAAGCATCTTTTAAGAGCAGACGGCTCGTCCCCCACAACTGTATGATTTACAACAGAATATCCGAGCTTCCCAAGGCCCTTAGAGATATACGCCGCATTGGTGTTAGGGACATCGCCACAAAGCACTTCATACCCCACCGCCAAAATCTCTACATTCTTGTACTTCACACCGTTTCTCCCTTCATAGCGGTTTCATATTCACGCATCGCCATTATAGTGTGAGAAAACAGCTCGTTCATATCAATACCCATAAGCTCTGCGCCATATTTTATATGCTCCCTGTCCACAGCGGCGGCAAAATTCAGTGTCTTAAACTTCTTCTTAACAGAACTTACCTCCATATCCATAGTGCTCTTAGACGGTCTCATAAGCGCACATGCATTTATAAACCCACATAGCTCGTCTATCGTAAATATCACTTTTTCCATCATGCTCTCAGGTGCTACATCAGTACACTTTTTATAACCGTGACTGAGTACAGCGTGGATGAAACCATCATCAAACCCTGCTTCACGCAGATACTCGGGGGTGTGATTGCAGTGCTCATCGGGATACTTCTCATAGTCAAGATCATGAAGAAGCCCCACCATGCCCCAGTACTCCACGTCCTCACCGTACAGCTTTGCAAAGTAGCGCATACCATACTCCACAGAGCGTGAATGACCGAGAAGCGACTCGGATTTGATGTGCTGACCCAGCAGTTCTTCTGCTTGTTCATGTGTTATGGGTAGTGTCATTTTTTTACCGTACCTTTCTGTTATCTAATATATTTTTAAAAATCTGTAACTTTTCACTCTGTAATTTTACCAAAAACCACCGATAAAAGCAACCGTTGATTTTGGTGGGGGGACGGAACTTTGGAGGGGTTTCTCCCCAAAATTGTAAGGTACGCACCCTTGCGTTTCGCTGATATTGTTCCCCCTATGTTAAGTCGGGGTACCATAAAATGTATGTTTATTCTTTTATTTTCACGTTCGAGATATCACCCCCACCCCAGACATCATAAACATGTCCACTTTCCCCCCCACCGAGGCGGCGGCGGTCGACTGTTCGGGCTTTCCCTCACAGTCTCACCGTTAACATCCAATCCGAACACCCAACCGCCACTCGCCCTAGGTATTCCCTCCATTGTACATACGGTTTTACAGGGATATAGTGTGAGCAAGAAGGGCGGGCGACTAATAGTCGCCCCTACAGAGATGGTGGTACATTTACTCTTATGCCCCATTGGTGGCAGTGATGTGGGACATATCAAAACATACCCCCATACCGCACCAAAGCAAAAGGTTGTCACTCCGTCTTACGTAGCGACAACCCTTAAGTTTGTTGTTAAACTGTACCGTTTGTGTTTTTGCTATCAGGTGGGAATTTTAATAAATATCCACACCTGTGAAGTAGTGCAGTAGTATTTCCTCGTAGTCGTAACCATAGTCATCGGCTAGATAGTGTGCGCCGTACTGGCTCATGCCCACGCCGTGTCCGTATCCGTAGCTCACAAACACAAATTCATCTCTGTCCTCATCGTATTCCACGTCAAAGCAGGAGGATTTTATGCCGAAACTTAGTAACTGCTCACGGATAGAACGCCCCGTAATGTTACTGCTACCTGCTGTACCGCCCTGTGAGCGTGTGTATCCGCCTATATTCACAGCGCCTATATAGTCACCGCTTAGGTAACTGTCTATGTATATCCAATCAGCAGGGTCACCATATAGGTCTATGCGATAGGTGGAATATACTCTGTCAGCAAATGTGTCGGACGATATACGGTATACCGTTTCGTAGTAGGGGGACTCATCGTCCCAACTACTGTCCACCGATACAAGGTAGGGCAGATGTCCGCCCCACACGTCCTTAGAATCGGTGGTGTTGCCTGCGCTGGTGGAGAAGTAGACGGTGTTTGCGTAATCTCCACCGTAGTAGACAGCCAGACCGTCAATAGCTGCAACAGCGTCTAATGTCTTTTGGCTTGGTGTTTTAAGTAGCACAGACGGTGTCATACCTGCGTCGTTTGCGTACTTCAGATAGCTATATGTAGCGATAGCCTGCGCCTTCATAGCTTCTGTATGGAGGTTTCCGCCTGTCTCATTTTGCACAACATACGCCACCAGGTCGAGTGCGTCCATGCTCTCTTTTCTACCTGTGCTCATGTTGGTGTAGTATATGGTGTCCCCCTCGTAGCTTGAACCGTTACCGCTGTATCCACCGTCGTTGTCGTCGCTTTCACTGCCACTTCCCGATGAGCTGTCGGTATCTTCGTTATCTTTTTCACTACTCACAGTATCATACCCCGGTATCCTCGTTGGGGTTGATGTCGGAGTTGGAACAGGGGGCGGCGTTGGAGTTGGCGTTGGCGTTGGTGTTGGTGTTGG
>CAYJIK010000028.1:0-23565 GCA_964370205.1 uncultured Oscillospiraceae bacterium
TGAGATACTTTTCTTCAAAATCCGCAACCGGCATCGGCTTTGCATAATAGTACCCCTGTGCCACTTCACAGTTTACACTCTTCAGGAAGTCTATCTGCTCTGATTCCTCGATACCCTCCGCCACTATTGTCATGTCCAAACTGTGGGCAAGCTTTATAATGCCGTCAATAACAAGGTCGCCTCGCTCGTCGTCCATTTGATTTATAAAGAAACTTCTGTCTAACTTAAGCGTGTCTACTCGGAAGTTTTTCAGCATACCAAGAGATGAATATCCTGCACCGAAGTCGTCGATAGACACGGAGAAGCCGGCGCCATGCATCTCGTCCAGAAGTCGCACAAGCTCACGCTCATTTTCAGTGATAGACGTTTCGGTAAGTTCTACCTCTATATACTTTGTGGGTATACCGCATTTTTCAACCACAACTTTTATATCCGAAACAAATGTGGGGTTTTTTAGGTGTATGCGTGAAAAGTTCACCGAAACAGGGACAGGAGTTTCACCCATATCCAACCACACCTTTATACGCTTAGCCACGTACTCAAGAATATACATATCAAGATTGATGATAAATCCGTTGCTTTCAAACAGCGGTATAAACACATCAGGGAAAATCATTTTACCGTTAGGCTCTATCCACCGTACAAGCGCCTCCGCTCCAACTAAATCGTTATTGTGAACACTGAATTTAGGTTGCAAATACGGCACAAACTCGCCATTCTTGAGCGCTTCCTCCATCTTGTTTTTGATGTCGGTGTGCAGTATTATCTGTTGTTTCAGGTTATCATCGTAATCAAATATCACTTCACCGCCGCCGGATTTTGCGTAACGGTGCGCCATTGTGGTTTTGTTTACTATGGCATTTATGTCGATATCGCCTTTTTCTATAAAATATCTGCCGTAGCTGAATGTAAGATGATGCTTGCCCAAAGAAGGAACAGACTGCTTAAAAAACTCCTCATAGTGCAGACGAAGCGTTTCCAACTGCTCTAAAAAACTCTTTTCACCAAACATCATGAACTCATCGCCACTCACCCTACCCATCAGGTAATGTTCTTCGGACACGTTGCTTGAAGTCAAAGCAAAAGCCTTTAGCACTTCGTTGCCCACCTCAAAACTGAACATTTCATTTATAGCTTTAAAGTTATCAACGTCCATCTTAACAATAGCAAATTCTTTATCTTGGTTTTTCTTTAATATATCCTCTGCATCTGCCTTGAATTTAACGAGGTTTCGCAAGCCCGTCAATTCATCATAGTACGCTATTTTTTCTATTGCCTGCATACTCTTTCTTCTCGACACAAGGATATAGAGTATAAACACAGCAAAGTATACCAATATTACAGCACTGAACACCAGCAAATTGTCCTCTAAATCAGCTGAGTTCCTTAAAATGTCCGCCTCAGGAACGATATAAAACAACATCCAATCGTTAGCATTTATCGGTGCATAAGCCGCCAAACGGACAGTACCATCCATGATGTACTTTGTTTCACCACTTGTCCCACTTTGAAAATCATTTAACATATCGTCGTAGCTAAAACCATCAGTATATTCAAGAGTTTTAAAATCCTCGTGTGATATCAATTCCTCTGTTGTAGACATTATCGGTATACCGTTTGAATCTACTACGAGTGCGTAACCTGCTTCGTTTGTAAGGGAAATCAGTATTTGTCTCAAGTGTTCCAGCGTATAGTCAACAGCTAACACACCGTCAATTACTCCATTTAAATAAATTGGAGTGGAAACGGTTATAATAGGGGTTTCAGTGCCCGGTTTCACATAAAGGTCACTTGCTTCTGTAAGTCCGCTTATAGCCGTGGCAAAATAGTCGGTGCTTGAGATGTCCACTGCTTCAGTGTCTGACTTTATACCAACACCCGTTTTAGTAACCACACTGATTTCGCTGTAGTTGTGCTCAAGCTTCAATGTTTCAAGATAGCCATAGATGGCCTCAGAGTAAGCTAGGCCAAAGTTAGGAAGCACCTCGGCTATTGTGCCAATAATGCTGAGTTTGTCTTCAATTGTTCTGTTAATTGACATCTGTTGCTGCTTTACAGTTACAGGTAAAGTGTCATGTGCGGCTTCGCTGAGTTCTTTGCTTACACTGTTGTTAAAAGTAATAATACCAACAGAAACAAAAACTGCCGCCAACAATATCCCCAAACTCAATATAACGTTTTGTGTCCTACTCTTCATAAATAAACCTCTCGCTATTTAAGTGCAAAAACTCGGATAACCTAACGACTGAGAAAGTTCTGCTCAAGAGTTACAGTCATTTTTTTCGCACATTACATCACCACTTATAAAACTGTCGTATATGCACTTCATGATAGCACACAAAAATAAACTCGTAAATTGCAAATAGTATAAGTTACATCATTTTCTTGATTCTACATACAATTCGTAGTAAAAAGAGAGGTTTTTTATGCAAAAGTACTATTGTTCTACGATAAAACGCCTAGTAATGCAATCCAAAACAGTAACCCACATTTCAAAAATGCGTAACTTTTTGCTGTATTTTTCCATTTGTGCTGTTGTAATTGTTGCAAAACGTTTTCTCCGTATAAAACGGTAGGTTCGCACGCAGTTATGAAGCTTTTGCGCAGAAGAAAGCGCTTAGGTTGATTTGATTGCCTCATCCTTTCCATGCTATTTGACACCCCTCCCCTACTGTGGTAAAATACACAGACAAAAGAGCACGAAAGCCGATGTGCATCGACGTGCGTGCTCTTTACTATTAGGTGATCTTTTATACAATGCTAGATTTTCGCAAGCATCTCCTCAACTGTGGGCATGTCCATTATATCCTTGCTGTAGTGCGCCTCTTTGATATTCAGATCGCCGTCCACATAGAAGAACGCAGGTAGTTGCTCCTCGACACCTTCGTAATCACCGTGTACAAAGCCTGCTTCCTTAGCTTCAGCACCTTTTGCCATTAGCCGGTCTCTCACATTACCGGCAAGTGCTTTCATGTCGGGGGCGGGGTCTATTTCAAATTCCTTGTACAGCGCAAGTGTGGGGTCGCATATCAGTTGGAACGGCAGTGTCTGCCCTGCAAGGTCACGCTCTACTATCTCTCTTGTGGACTGCATAACTACCACTACATTCACATTTTTAGCGGTAAACTCGCCGTATTTTTCCGTCAATAGGTGGACATCATAACGGCAAACAGTGCAACCTATGTAGCGTAGTACCATGAACATTGTGGGCTTTCCGCCTGCGAGGTCTTTAAGCGTGATATCGCTGTCGGTTACTGTGTTTACTGTTAGGTTGGGCATTACTGCGCCTGCTGTTAATTTTGGCATTTTGCACCTCGTTTATTTTTTGTTTTATCATAGCATAAAAGCGAATGCTTTTCAACCATTCGCAGAGCAATATGAAAGGAAGTTTCTATGGAACATCAAGATAACACTCTGGAAAGTCAAGACAAAACACCCCTTATAGGCTCGGTGCTGTTGGACAGCGCCGTTTGGAAGCCCGATATCATTATCCAAGCGCTCCAAAATATGTGGGGGATGCATGTCGATGCTGAAAATGCCCTCAGTGAGGACGGCAATATACTGCTGTTCACTACTGAAAATATAACGGTGTCCGCAACATTTGTTGGTACAGCTGTCCCGAACAGTGAAGCGGAGTTTTACGCGCAGGCAAACTACCTTTGGCCGGAAGCGGTGGAGGTGACGCAGAGTCATGTGGCGCATGTGATAGTCGCCGTTATGAGTGCGGAAGTGGACACTCTTGACATGATGGCGATGTATTCTAAGATGGTAACCGCTGTGCTGTCCCCCGACAATGCGATAGCTGTTTACACAGGAGCTACCGTGTATGAGAAGGATTTTTATACCGAGTACTCTGAACAGTTGAAGGAAGGTTTGCCGCCTGTACTGCTATGGATATACGTGGGTATGTATCGCACTGAGGACGGCATGGGAGCATACACATACGGAATGGATGTGTTCGGGAAACCTGAGATGGAATTTCTTAACAGTCGACTGAGGCCTATGGATTTGTACGACTTTATGCTAAACATCTGCAGATACGTGCTAACTGCCGACATCACACTGGACGATGGAGACACGATTACTATTTCCGAGGAAAAGAAACTGCACATTTCAAAAAGTGATGGCGTGGCACTCAAGACCCCTACCCTAAAGTTAGAGTTGCGGTAACATCCCGAGAGCCAGCTGCTTTACTTCCGACTCTGCAGGAGACACAACAGGTCACCGGGCAAATACTACTTTTTCTTCACATTTTGCTTTAGTTGCTGCCGTTTGTATTATTATATATAGTATAGTGACTTAAAGATGGTATGGTAGTAGGTCAACGAGTAGGTTGTGAGCGTATTCAGCAAATTGAAAAGCAGTGCCCCGATGGAATGTCTTGACACACATAACACAGTGGAGGTTAACGTTTGAAAGTAAGATTTTCAAACAGCAGTTTTGTGCTCTTCGACACGCCTCCAATTTTGTGAGATTAAAAACTATATGTGACAAAAAACACATAAAACTTGCCGAAAGGAATGGTCATAATAATGAAGAAATATGCACAACTATTTACGCTCATCTTTGCGTTACTTTTAACATTTGCTCTTGCCGCTTGTGACGAAGGCAGCGACGTAAACGTCTACCCAACTTCCATACAAGGTAACTGGTCGCATGAGAGCGATGAGATTACAATTTACCTTGATAGCCATGGGAATTTCACCTACACCTCCCCGAACTTCACTATCACGAGTACCTATACCTTTAACGGTAAAGAATTGGTACTAAACTACGGGAACGACTCGGAAGAAAGCGGTAGTTTTGACTTTGATAACGCCTTATTCCCGAGTGGTGTGTTAGAACTTGAGGACACCGACGGCGTTTTCTATTCTGAGAAGAACTTCGGTGGAAATAGCGGCGGCAATACAAATGTTAGCAGTAACAACAACGGCAATAATAACGGTAACAATAACAGCAACAATAACAACAATTATAACAGCGTATATACCGAGCCTGATCCCGTGTCACCAATGGTGGGCACTTGGATACACGACGGCGGCGAGGGAGAATTTACGTTTTATGCCGACAATACGTTTGAGTTCACCTCCTACTACGAGACGTTTGACGTGATGTATGCAGGCTACTACTACTTTGACGGTAGTACCTTGACTTTGGAGTCGTACGACGGCAGGGAGACAATAGGGTTTTTGTACTACCCTGACAACTCATTCACCGCCTACCACTTTAACGGCTACTTCTGGCCGCAGGACAGCGGTGTTGTGGTAAATCCACCTGTGCAAAATACAAGTTACTCCTACTTTGAGGATATGGGTTTATACATAGGTATGGAAGCGAACGGCAATAAATACACACTGGACAACGGCGGTGCGTTTTACAAGCCGGACGGCAGTGAGTATTACCCTGTCCCGGTTGACTATGCTATTACCGTCACAGCGGACAATGACCTCGGCAACGGATATCGTGAGCTGAACTTTACCGTGAATGTCTACTTCTCGTGGGACGACTTCCCCGGTGTGGGCTATAACGACGGAGCATGGACAACGCTTGCAGACTACTACACAGGTTACCTTATGCCGGCAAACGGCCACTTTAACGCAAGTTCCATAGACGATAACAAGTACGACTATCAGATACCATTCAACGGTGAGATGATAACAGTAAGCAGGCAGGACGAGTTCAGTTACCAAAATGACACTGCGGGTAGCTACTCGGTTTACGAGGTGAAGTACTATATGACCATGCCTGTCGACTATGACGGTTTGGTGTTGTGTATGGAGAAGCAACCGACCAATTTCTCCGGTCGTACCAGACGTATAGAAGAGCGCCGAGGCGCAGGTGAGCACAAAGCCATAGGTGATTATCCGGAATTCAACATTTACGACACGATGTATTGCAGGTTTTATTAACGGTTCTATAAATCTGCCACAGGCATAAATGTATGATTTCCCATAATCTTGATGGTTTTAAAAAGACCACACTCATATTGAAGGAGCTATCACTTTTGATAGCTCCTTTTTTTTGCAGTTTACACAGTTATCTGTCTGTGAAAATAGTTTTAGAGGAAGGTTAGGGAATTTAATTAACCGACACCGCACCCCTAACTTAGTCAGCATTATCGACATCAATCACCTACGCTTTATTATGCGCAACTGTTGATTTTTACCTAATTTAGTAAGTGTATTATATGTATTTTAGCGACGTTAACGGCAATATCACGAAAAAGTTCTGTATATTAGTTAATTGATATAGATCGGTTTTTGTGGTACTATTTACTGTATAAAGGTGTGTTCAGCACCCCTTAACAAGCCGTTCTTATCGCCTTTTTGACATCTCTGCGAGTAGGTTCGACTTGCAAATTTTTTGGAAGGAAGGAAACGTTCTATGTACAACACACAGCAAAAAACAATGGAACTCAGCGACGAGCAGGTTTTGCGGATACGGGAACTGTCGGCGACGTACCACAGCAAGCCACACAAGCTTATGGAAATCCTGTTTGACATTCAGGATATCTGCTCTAACACTTTGCCGAGAGAGGTCGCTGTAATCGTTAGCGAGGTTACAAACATACCTGTTGCTAAAATCTACGACTATATAAGCTTTTACTCAATGTTTTCACCTGTTCCGAGAGGCAAGTATGTAGTGAGAATGTGTAAGAGTGCGCCATGTCATGTGTGTGGGGCTGTAGCAGTTATGGAGTCAATCAGCCGCACACTGGGTATAAACCCCGGAGAAAGCACCGAGGACGGAAAGTTCACGCTGGAGTACTGCCAGTGTCTGGGCATCTGCGAGCACTCGCCTGCAATAATGGTAAACGACAAGGTTTATAAAGACCTTACCCCCGGCAGAGCCGCTACACTTATGGAAGACTATATGAAGGGGGATACGGAATAGATGTCTACCGCTTTGAAAGAAACGAGAGTTGTACTTAGAAACGTGGGTAATATTGACCCTGTAAGCGCTAAGGAGTTTATGAGCGTGGGCGGTTATGCTTCGCTCAAAAAAGCACTCACAATGCCCTCTGAGGAAATTATCAGCGTCATAACCGCTTCAAAGCTCCGAGGCAGAGGAGGCGCAGGTTTCCCCACAGGGCTGAAGTGGTCGTTTGTAGCCAAGGAGAACAGCGACCAAAAATATGTCATCTGTAACGCCGATGAGGGCGAGCCGGGTACTAACAAGGACAGAGTTGTGCTAAGTGGCGACCCACACAGCGTATTTGAAGGTATGGCGATTGCGGCTAAAGCTATAGGTGCAGACAAAGGATACCTTTACCTGCGCTACGAATACCCCTACCTGTTCCCCGTCCTTGAAGCGGCACTGGCTGACGCAAGAGAAAACAACTGCCTTGGTGAGAATATCTTCGGCAGTGACTTTAGCTTTGATATTTCTATAGTGTCCGGCGGTGGTGCTTATATTTGCGGTGAGGAAACTGCGCTTATCGAGTCCATCGAGGGCAAGAGGGGCGAGCCGAGGTTTAAGCCGCCCTACCCGAGTGTGAAGGGGCTTTACGGTAAGCCTACTGTTGTGAACAACGTTGAGACGCTTGCGAATATCGCTGTCATACTGGACAAGGGCGCAGAGTGGTTTTCATCGTTGGGCGTGCCTACATGTACAGGCACAAAGGTGTTTACACTGTGTGGAAACGTAACAAAACGTGGTGTTTTCGAGTATCCAATGGGTACTAATCTCACCGATATCTTCAATGCCCACGGTGGAGTGAAGGACGGCAAGGACCTGCTCGGTTTCATGCTTGGCGGTCAGTCCGGCAACCTTTTAAGTCCCGACAAGATGGATATGCCGATGGATATAGATAGCTGTAACGCCGCTGAGTCGGTGCTTGGTACAGGCACTATCATGGTTATGGACGACTTTTGCGATATACTTGATATCGTCGAAAACATCATGTCCTTCTTTATCCACGAAAGTTGTGGAAAGTGTGCACCATGTCGTGAAGGCAACATCCGTATGTACGAGATAATACAGAAAATCAGAGCCGGTAACGGCAGTGAAGACGACCTGCTTTTGCTTGAGGATTTAGCGGCAACCATGAACGTGGCGTCGCTGTGCGGACTGGGTCAAAACTCCTCTGTTGCTGTTATAACAAGCCTGCATAACTTCCGTGATGTTTACACGAAGGCTATTCAAAGGGGGAAAAAAGTATGATAAACCTAAAGATAGACGGCTTAGATGTTTCGGTTAAGGAAGGGGCTACCATTCTGGACGCCGCAAAAGAGCTGAAACTTAGGATACCCACTCTATGTCACCACCCTGATCAGGATGTAAAGGCGAACTGTCGTATCTGCCTGGTAGAAGTGGAGGGATCTAAACTGCTCGTCCCTGCATGTTCCTATCCATGTTCGGACAATATGAGCATAAAAACTCACTCGCCTAAAGTGCGCAGAGCAAGAATGAACACGCTGGAACTTATACTGGCACGCCATGCGCAGGACTGTCTACACTGCGACCGTAGCGGTACATGTGAACTACAGCAGGTGTCGGAGGAGATGCACTTTATCAACAAACCCCGTTACCCCTTTGAAACACGCTTTGACGACATAGACGAGTCCTCCCCCTCCATCGTGCGAAACTCCAACAAGTGCATAGCATGCGGTAGATGTCGGTACGTCTGTAGCGAAGTGCAGACAGTTTATGCACTATCCAAAGTCGGCAGAGGTTTCGAGGTGCGTTTTGCCCCTCCTTACGGCAGGTCACTCGCCGAAAGTCCATGCATAAACTGCGGACAGTGCATACAGGCATGTCCCACAGGTGCACTTACTATCAAGGATGACACCCACAAAGTATGGAACGGCATGGCGGACGAGAGCAAGCACGTAGTATGTCAGGTGGCGCCTGCTGTCCGCATTACGCTGGCGGAAGCGCTCGGCGAAGACCCCGGCACTGTCAGCACAGGTAGGCTGGTAACGGCACTAAAGATGGTGGGCTTTGACAAGGTGTTTGACACAAACTTCACCGCCGACCTTACCATAATGGAGGAGGGTACGGAGCTTTTAAGCCGTGTGCAAAACGGTGGCACTCTGCCGATGATAACCTCCTGCTCGCCCGGTTGGATAAAGTTCTGCGAAACATATTACCCCGACCTGATACCGAACCTGTCCACCTGCAAGTCGCCACAGCAGATGTTCGGCGCAATACTTAAGACATATTATGCTGAAAAGATTGGCATGGAAGCTAAGGACATCATGAGTGTGTCAGTCATGCCGTGTACAGCTAAGAAGTTCGAGGCAGCTCGTGAGGAGTTTAGCCATAATGGCATAGCGGATATTGACGTTGTTATAACCGTTCAGGAAGTTGCACGTATGATTCGCTCAGCAGGTATCGACTTTAAGACAATACCCGCATCAGAGTTTGACAATCCGTTCGGGACAGGTAGTGGCGCAGGCGAGATATTCGGCGCTACAGGCGGTGTTATGGAAGCGGCGCTTAGAACTGTCTACGAAGTGGTGACAGGTGAGGTGCTACAGGATATCGAGTTTACACAGGTGCGTGGCTTTGACGGTATCAAAGAAGCAACCGTCCAGGTCGGCGACCTTGCTGTGAATGTCTGCATAGCACATGGACTTGCGAATGCACGTAAAGTGTGTGAAATGATACAAAACGGCACAGCAAACTACCACTTTATCGAGATTATGGCGTGTCCCGGTGGATGTATCGGCGGCGGCGGTAACCCGATAAAGCTGTGGTCTAAGATGACGAAACGTCTTGACGCTACCTATGCTACCGACAAGGTTCTCCCGATAAGAAAGTCTCATCAGAACATGGCGGTCAGCAAGCTGTATGACGAGTTCCTCGGTGAACCTAACGGCCATAAGTCACACGAGTTACTTCACACCCATTATGTGGATAGAAGTTATCTACTGAAATAGGGATAACTTAGGCTAGGGGGGCGGTAAACCGCCCCTTTTGCCATGAAAAGGTTTGACAACTTTTAGACGGTAAAAGACACAGGCAGATGTCCGGGTTTTCTGTGGAGATATGGTCGAGTGCTTGGGTCCGGAGGTAGCGGAAATAAGAACGTCGGGGCAGTAGCCGTGTCGGTGCTAGCACCGACTAACAAATAGAGGTCAGCCACTGGAGCTGACCTCTATTTGTTTCCACCCCATGGGTGGACGGCTACTGCCCCGACGTTCTTATTTCCGCTACCGTATCCGGATGGTACACACAAAAATTACGCATGACACCACCTACACCAATCCATAAACCTACACAATTTTCCGCTTTCCTCTCAAATTCCCCCTTGACAACACCATAAATCCATGTTATTATCCGACCATAATAAAACTTAAAAGAGTTGATAGAGGCGCGATTGAGATTAGTAGTCAGTGGAGAAGACATTCTGTGAAACTGATGAAAGGTGATGTCGCCGAAGTGGTATATCGGGTACGGTATATGCGCTGGTATAAGGGTTAACAGCTTTTGTACTCCTACGAAAGTAGAGGAGCTATCGATGTTAGCCTGCTGTTATTTGTGGTTGCGTCGATGGACGCAACTTTTTTGTTTTGTTAAATAATTTTAACAGGAGCAAGAAAAATGGCAAACTCGATTGTACAAACAACGGCTAACACTACAGCCACACGAAGTGGTACAGGGGAACTCAGGCGAGAAATCGGACTTTTTGGAGGCGTGAATGTGCTCACAGGCATTATGGTGGGCAGTGGTATTTTCTACCTTGGCAGTTATGTGCTGATGAGAAGTGGTATGTCTATGGGGCTCGCACTGCTTGTGTGGGTTATCGGTGGCGGTATCACCATGCTAAACGGCCTGTGCTACGCCGAACTGGGCGCAATGATGCCCAAAGCAGGCGGTAGCTACATCTACCAAAGAGAGGCATACGGCAAGGGGACAGCTTTTGTAGGCGGACTTTCCAGCTTTATTCTCGGCAGTTGCGGCTCCACCGCAGGCCTTGCAATGGCACTTTCAGGAGCGATATCAACATTTGTACCGCTTTCTGACTTGCAGATCAGACTAATAGCGGTAGCGGCTGTAGTTCTGTTGACTATAGCTAACATCTACGGCGTAAAGCAAGGTTCCCTCATTCAGAACATTTTCACAGTCGGAAAACTGATACCGATAGCGCTCATACTATTTGCCGGCATATTCCTGGGCACACAATCCCCCGACCTCACTACTGCTCCTGTTTCGACGAGCGGAGAGCCTACGTCACTTACTGCAATATTCGGCATGATTGCCTTTGCGGCAGTTTCGACATTTTGGGCGTACGAAGGCTGGGGCAATTTAAACGGTATCGGCGAAGAGATCAAGAACCCAAAGAAGAACATACCCAGGGCAATTATCATATCAATAGGCTTTGTTACAGTACTGTATACGCTGTTTAACTATGCTCTTTACAAGGTTATCCCTTTTGAGCGAGTGTCCACTCTCATCTCCGAAGAAAACTACTACCTCGGCACAGAAGCAGCAGGGATACTGTTCGGCAGTGTGGGGGCGGTGCTTATAGCGGTTTGTATGGTGGTGTCGATATTCGGCTCGCTTAACGGTTGTGTGCTTGTGTTCCCTCGCTCTGCTTTGGCTATGGCAAGGGACGGAATGTTTCCAAAGAGCCTTTCCTCAGTCCATGATAGTTACGGTACACCGCATATTGCACTCATCGCACATATGGTCATCTCCGTCATGCTGATTTTCACTCGTGACCTCGGTCAACTTACTGCACTTGTAACCTTCTCGGGTATGATTTTCAACATACTCACCTTCTACTCGGTTATTGTCCTACGTAAGAAGCGTCCCGACCTTGAGCGTCCCTACAGAGCACACACTTGGATGGTATATGCCACTATCGCAATTACTGTCGGACTGCTGATAAACACAGCGGTAAGCGATACACAAACTTCTTTGATAAGCGTGGGGGTTATTGCGTTGTCTTATGTGGTGTATAGGGTGCTGAACAGACGAAATGGTTCGGTGGATGTGAAGTAGGTTAGCATTGGTCAAAAATTTTTAGTTTTAATGCTCGAGCCTGTAGATAGCGTGAACGAGACAGTCACAGGCAGTGGCCATGTCGGCTTGCGAGCCGACATGCAAAAGAAGGTCAGCTCATAATGGGCTGACCTTCTTTTGTTTGTGTTTCCAGACGGATCGCCACTGCCTGCGACCGGGTTGTTTCCGCAATCGTCCGGCGGCAGACAACACAAACACTAAGCAATCCCCTACCCCACTGTGCAAAAATCTACACGCTCACTGACGCCATACAACAAAAACCCTTTGAAAAGTATACCGACCTGTGGTACAATACAGTAAAAATATTAGAGCAACAAAGAGGTGCACATGGACTACTCAAAGATAATAGCCACACAATTTGATTTAAAGGAATCACATTTAGCAAACATAATAAAGCTGATAGACGAAGGCAACACTTTACCCTTTATTGCAAGATACCGTAAGGAGCTGACAGGCTCTATCGACGATCAAGTACTACGTGCGGTTGCCGACCGACTGGAGTATCTGCGTGGACTGGACAAGCGTAAGGAAGAGGTAATTGCCGCCATTGAAGCGCAGGACAAGCTTACCGATGAGCTAAAAACGCAGATAGAAGCGGCGCAAACTCTCACCGCACTCGAAGACCTATATATGCCATACAAAAAACGCCGCACCACCAGGGGCGGTGTCGCCCGTGAGCGTGGACTTGAACCACTCGCAACAGCTATACTTGAAGCTAAGGTTGGCGACGATGCGCTGACACTGTCCGAAGCGTTTATTGACAGTGAAAAAGGTGTGGAAACCGCCGAAGATGCGCTTGCAGGCGCACTTGACATTATAGCAGAAGACCTGTCTGTAGACGCCGCTTTGCGAGATCGCCTGCGTAACGCTTTGGCGCAAAACGCCCTACTGAAAAGTTCCGCAAAGAAGGAAGAGGACAGCGTTTACCGCCTATACTACGATTTTAGTGAAGCTGTTAAAAAGCTACCTGCCCACCGCATACTCGCCGTAAACCGAGGCGAAGCGGAGGACTTCCTAAAGGTGGATATCGAGATAGAGGACGACGGTATGCTCGGGTTAATCTACCACCATATATCACTGGGGGCAAGATACCTCAAAGAAGTAATCCGCACCGCCTGTGACGACAGCTACGGAAGGCTCATCTTCCCATCTCTGGAGCGTGAACTGCGTACCACCCTCACCGACAGAGCGGCCGAAGCCGCTATAACCAGCTTTGGTGAAAACTTAAAAAACCTGCTGATGGGGCCTCCTGTCCGTGGGAGTGTGACGCTCGGGGTGGACCCTGCCTACAGAACAGGCTGTAAACTTGCGGTGGTGGACAGCACGTCGAAGGTGCTTGAAACAGGTGTGATTTATCCAACACCCCCGGCCAACAAAAAAGTCGAAGCCGCTAAAACAGTGTCAGCACTCATAAAAAAGTACGGTGTTACCAAGATAGCAATTGGTAACGGTACCGCCTCACGTGAGACAGAAGCATTTATTGCAGAGGTGCTCCGTGACTTTGACGGTGTGCAGTATATGGTAGTGAACGAGGCTGGTGCGTCGGTCTACTCCGCTTCAAAGCTTGCGGCGGAAGAATTCCCCACCTTTGACGTATCGCTCCGCTCCGCTGTGTCCATTGCACGCCGAATGCAAGACCCACTTGCGGAACTGGTGAAAATTCCGCCCGAAGCTATCGGTGTTGGACAGTATCAACACGACATGCCACAGTCACGGCTTTCTCATACACTTGACGGTGTTGTCGAGGACTGTGTTAACGCTGTCGGAGTAGACCTCAACACGGCGTCATGGCCGCTTCTTGCGAGGGTTTCCGGCGTAGGGCCTGCGCTTGCAAAGAATATCGTTGCGTACCGTGATGAAAACGGCGTATTCTCCGAACGTAAACAGCTACTCAAAATTCCACGACTGGGCAAGAAGGCATACGAGCAGTGCGCAGGCTTCCTACGTATACCCGGCGGTAAAAACCCACTGGACAACACCGCCGTTCACCCCGAGTCATATAGTGCGGCAATGGCACTACTCGAGAGACTTGGCGTAACTGTCGGCGAACTGACAGCAGGCGGTGTGCAGACAATAAAGGTAGACAGCGAGATATCGTCCGCTCTGGGCGTCGGACTACCCACGCTTTTAGACATAGCGGAAGAACTAAAAAAGCCCGGCCGTGACCCACGTGACGAACTACCTCCACCGCTACTACGTGAGGACGTGCTCACTGTAAGCGACCTAAAACCCGACATGGAGCTAACAGGCACAGTACGAAATGTCATAGACTTCGGCGCATTTGTTGACATCGGTGTACACGAGGACGGGCTTGTACACATCTCCCAGCTTGCGGACAAATTTATAAAGCACCCCTCCGACGTTGTAAAGGTTGGGGACATTGTAAAGGTTCGTGTGCTGGAGGTGGACGAAAAACGGGGACGAATATCGCTGACAATGAAGCCAAAGAAGGGGTAGTACCCATTTTTGCCGGAAAGACACTATTAGTTTCACTGACTATGCAAACTAATATCACCCCAATGCCTACATTATGAAAAACAGTCGAAATACAGTATTTTTTTATAGATTTTCTCATTTTGCTGTGGTACAATATTAAAGTTGCTTTTGGAGCAGGATAGAAACAATCAAAATAGCAGCATATTAAAGATAATAGGATTGGAAAAAGCAAATGGGAATTTTTGAAATTATTACTATTTCGGTAGGTCTCGCTATGGACGCTTTTGCAGTGTCGATTTGCAAAGGTTTATCACTTAAAAAAATGAATTGGAAAAATGCTGTAGTAACAGGTTTATATTTCGGAATCTTTCAAGGAATTATGCCACTTATCGGGTATTTGCTCGGCATAAGCTTTGAAAGTTACATTGTCAGCTTTGACCATTGGATAACGTTCGTATTGCTTTTGTTTATTGGCGGTAAAATGATAAAAGAATCGCAATGCGAAGAAGATGATGTACATACAGACACTTCATTCACTATGAAGGCAATGCTCCCGTTGGCAATAGCAACGAGTATAGATGCACTTGCAGTCGGTATTACATTTGCGTTTTTGAAAGTTGATATTGTATTCCCTGTTCTTAGCATAGGGGTTATAACTTTTTTCTTTGGTGTTATAGGGGTCAAAATCGGAAATGTATTCGGTGAAAAATTCAAGTCAAGAGCTGAGTTTTTCGGTGGTGTTATTCTGATACTGATAGGCACAAAAATCCTTTTAGAACATCTGGGGATTTTATAAGCGAGATGCAAAACGGGCGAGTCGGAATGATTCGTCCGTTTATTTTATACTCTTTTCACAAAATATTTATGTCAAATCACTGTTGCCCTTTTTAGCGAAAAGCATAACCCTCACGAAGCAGCCTACAAAGTACGACAACACGACTATCCCCTACCATGTCACACTAAACAAGCTGAATTTCCGCTTCATCCACCTGTCATTCACTTTTTCATCCACGATATTTCCTCTTGTGCAATTTGACTAAAAATCTGTTTACAGCAATGTGAAACGCTACTTTTTCCGCTATATCGCTAAAAAAATTTAAATATTTTTTAAAATATTTGTGATATACATTCGTCAAATTTTTATCGAAAATGCTTGACATTTATATGTCAAGCCACTATACTGTAGATGATATAAATTTGCGGTAGTTTTTGTGTTTGACTGATTAGCCGTTATTATACAATTACATTTCACACATAACACCTAAAGCTCACAGACTATTGCCACTTATCAAGAAAGGAAGCAAACATATATGAAAAAAGCAACACTACTTCTAACAGTACTGGCGCTACTTTTATCAGTCACAGCATGTAACCCAGCTACCCCATCAATCGCATCAACCCCATCATCGGACACCCCCACCTCATCAGTTGAGCCATCTGCGGCACAGGCAGAGACTTTAACCGGTGTGGCAAAGGGATTTGGTGGAGAGCTTTCCGTCACTGTCACTTTGGAAGGTGATGTTATCACCGCTGTTACCGTTGACAGCCACTCGGAGACAGCCGGTATATCCGACCCCGCCTTTGCGGCAATCCCGGACGCAATTGTTGCCGCAAACTCTACAGAAGTAGAGAATGTAGCAGGCGCAACTGTTACAGCTGATGCTATTAAGTACGCTGTAAACAATGCTATAAACCCATCCGAATACCCTGCACCTGTAGAGAAAGAGCCTGAAGAAGTGGTCACACAGTCAGCTAGCGGACTCTACATAGGCATGGGTACTTCTGCAACCATGCAAAACCTTGGTGGCCTTGCAGACAGCGAAGGTACACTCAACTACTACATGAACAAGGTTTATGTCGGCACAATATTTGACGAAGATGGCAAGATTGTCGATATAACCATCGACCAAACCGAAGCAGGCACACCGAACATTGCAAACGCAAACATGCCTCACTTCTACGGTTGGCCGGGGCAGTCTTATAACTATGACGAAGACCATGACGGCACAATAGACAGCGTACTTGAAGTTACAGAGGAGCTGTTCCTAGAGTCGTTTGAAACCATGAAGACCAAAAAAGAACGTGGCGAGACATATATGATGCCTGCAGGTTCTTGGAAATCACAGATGGAAACATTTGAGAAGTTCTTTGTCGGTATGACAATTGAAGAAATTCAGGAGTGGCACGAGAAGTATTCCGATACATCGGGCAGACCGCTCAAAACTGAAAACGAACTTTCCGATGAAGACCAGGCAAAACTTGACGCTCTAACCGCTGATGAGCAAGCTGCACTGGTAGAACTTACTGCCGGCGCATCTATGAGCCTAAACGACGCACACGGCGACATCCTAGCGGCTATCGTTGACTCGTACGAAAAGAAAGAGCCTATCGAAGTCAGTTCTATAGCTTCTGAGGGACTGGGTGTCAGCTATATCGGCAGAATAGGCCCCGGATCAGACAGCACCGAAACTTCGGTTTACTCCTTTAACGAAACATTTGCATACGCTACCTTTGACGCTGAAGGCAGAATTCTAACACTTGACGTAGATATCTACGAGGTTATGACCCCTAACTACGATGGCACAGCACCAGTTAAGTTTATAGGCTGGCCCGGTACAGAGTATAACAACGACGCTGACGGCGACGGCACTGTAGACGGCACAATAATGTCAGAAGCTGACATTAGCCAAACAGCTGTTGAAGAGTTTGTAACAAAGTCCGAGCGTGGCGAGAGCTACATGATGGGCGCCGGTTCATGGGAGTCTCAGATGAACGCTTTTGAAGACTTCTTTATAGGTATGACCACAGCTGAAATCAGAGCATGGTATGAAAGTTCCACATTTGACAAGAACGGCAGACCGCTTAAAATCACCGATGAAACCGCTGATGAAGATAAGGCAAAGTTTGATGCACTGAGCGAAGACGAGCAAGCAGCAATGGTAGAGCTTGTAGTAGGCGCAACTATGAGTGTTAACGACCCACACGGCGATATCATCACAGCAATCGAAAGAGCATACGAAAACAGAAGCGAAGTTGACATCACTGTTGAGTAGTATACTATAGTATAAGCAATATGCTCTGTAAAGTCTGAAAATATGTAATAATGAAGGAGCTATCCTGTGTGATAGCTCCTTTTTTGTTTAGTGGTATAACTCGCCGCTCTGTTGCATGGTGAATTTTCCACCTCATGACCACCACCAAAAGTTCCGTTACTTTCACAGTATCCCCTCACCTCACGCTGAACAAATCAAAACCAAATTTCCACTTTAAATATAGTCTTCCACCACATAACATCATCACAAGTCCGCCGTTTATTACCACAATGTAAACAAACATGCCGAATTTGGAGATTTGTCACTTCCTCTTCATTAAGTGTTAATTTAGTTTTCACTGCCAATTAACCCAAAACGAAAAAAAGTGGGTATAATAATAACATAACAAAAATCAAAAGCCGAGAGGAGTACAGACAATGTATAACAATATGAATAATAACGAAAATCAAAACCTAAACGGTAGCGGAACATACCCTGCGCAGGAATCACAGGAAATAAACACAAATCAAATGTACACATATAGTATACGTCCCACAGAGCCGGTTTACGGTTCAGGGTCGCCACCACCTACACCGCCACAGCCAAAGAAGAATAGTAACGGCTTTAAGTCGGGAGCGCTGATACTCTCATGTGCGGTATTCTCCTTCTTTTCCGCAGTGGGCGGGACAGTCGCAGGTAACCACTGGTTCCCCTCAAACAATGACGCTCCTATCATAACACAGGTAGCACCACACACAACTACTCCCACCTCCACGGACGGGAACAGTAGCCTCAGTATATCTGACGTAGTAGAGATGACACAGAACGCTGTGGTTGAAATTTCCTCTGAGATAACTGTATCAAACTCATGGACAGGCTCATACACAGGTCAGAGCTTAGGTAGTGGTGTTATCATAAGCACAGACGGTTATATAGTCACAAACCACCACGTGATTGAGGGTGGCACCAATATTACAGTAAGACTTTACGACGGCACAAGTTATAATGCAACACTGATAGGCTCCGATTCGAGCACCGACTTGGCTGTCCTGAAAATAGAAGCAGAAGGTCTTACAGCGGCGACACTGGGCGTATCGGGCGACCTTAAAGTCGGTGACACAGCTATAGCTATCGGTAACCCGCTGGGCGAACTGGGCGGTACAGTAACCTCCGGTATTATCAGCGCTGTAAACAGAGAGATCACTATAGAAAACCAGACAATGACAATGCTCCAAACCAACGCCCAGATAAACGAAGGCAACTCGGGTGGCGGACTGTTTAACGATAGCGGTGAGCTGATCGGCATAGTAACTGCTAAAACAGGCGGCACAGGCGTTGAAGGTCTTGGCTTTGCGATACCGATGGATATAGCAGCAGATATAGTGACAGACATCATGGAGCACGGCTATGTCACAGGACGCCCTGCACTTGGTATAACCATAATGGACATCACAGATGCAATAACCGCTATACGTTACGGCGCACCGACAACAGGTGTTTACGTCCAGTCAGGCGATGAAGGTTCACTGTTTATGCCGGGCGACCGTGTACTAGAAGTGAACGGAACTCACATTGCACTGTCCGACGATATAAAGACCGCTCTTGACGGAATGGAAGCAGGTCAGGTTATAAGCGTGACAGTTGAACGTAATGGTGAGCGTGTGACGTTTGAGACCACTCTAAGAGAACTTAAAGTGTAAGGTTGACACTGCACCAACAATTATTAAACATTAAGAATTTGCACAAAAATTTGTAGGGGCTGATGCCTACATCGACCCGAAACGGCGGTTTTGAACCAAGGTTTCGGGCTGATGAGGGCATCAGCCCCTACATTTTATTTTACGTTTGTAGAGAATTCGGTCAGTTGCACAGTTCTGACATAACCCTCGGATTATTCATACCATAACTGAACATCTCACATTACACCCAATCTCTAAGACGCAAGTCACCGCTTACTGTTCCAACAGTCATATGCAGTTTTGCTGTTTGTACGTTGTCGGGGATTTTATATGAGTTTTTCTTGCTACCGCTCACAGAAGAGCGGTGGAGGTTTAACTCGCTTATACCGTCAAGCTGAACTATACAGTCACCGCTGACCGTATTTGCAACAACAACTACACTGCGGTCATCTGCGCACATTTTGATGTCTCCGCTGGTGGTTTTAACGATGGTTGACACAAATGTACCGAACATCTTTATGTCGCCACTCACGGTTTTAACCTCTATTTCCTCGCCGTTTTCTTGCATGGTTATATCACCGCTGACAGAGTGTAGTTTTATCGATTTAATGCTTTTTTTGACCTGTATATCGCCTGATGCGGTGGAGACATTTATGTAGCCGCCTTCAGATGTCGTTGTGACATCGCCACTGGCAGTTTTTATCGTTGCCTGACTGAAAAAACCTCCACCCAGTGAAATATCACCGCTCGCTGACGCTATATCATACTCAAGCGCAGTTCCCCTTGGTATTTCTATCAGTACACTCCCCTTTTGCCTCACCGAAAACCATACAAAAGGGAAAGTTCGAGTATTATCCTGCTCAAAATGTAGCGTATCCCCCTGCATATACACAGCATTTTCCGGTTTTTGTCCACCGCCGACAGCGACTGAATTATCGGTCAAAACAACACTGTCTACGTCGCTTTCCTTTATGATTATATCAAGGTTACTGCTCTTGATATTGATACTGCGCACTCCGTCGAAGCGGTGGACAAACTTACCGCTCGGCTTATGTTCGGTAGGGCGTTTGCTGTTGCGCTTGATGATGTCGCTGTCTGTCTGAAACTCGCCCATGATTTCCCGGATGTCGCCTAGGCTGGTAATCACCGCCTCATACGCTTCATCTTCACTCTTGCCGTCGGCGATATAGTCACTATACCGTTCGGACATATTCGCAAGCAGTTCCTCTTTTAGCTCGCTTTTCTTACTGTCATTCCCAATACCGACACTGTCCGCAAACACGCTGTCTAGGTAAGCTTTGATTTTATCATTATAACTCATCATGTACTCCTCCTTCTTACTGCTGTTTTATTAGCGTTTCTATCATCGCCTTCATGCGTTGCCAGTCGGCGTAGTTTTCATGGTAGAGCGCTCTGCCGCTGTCGGTTATCTTGTAGTAACGTCTTCGAGCGCCTGTGGTTTCGTCCCCCCAATAGGACTGGATAAACCCACCGCTTTCAAGCCGTCTGAAGGCGGTGTAAAGCGTTGCCTCTTTCAGTTCATACTCGCCATCTGTTACTTTCTGTATCCGCTTGTTAATCTCATAACCGTAACTGTCCTTCAGGCAGAGATGTGAAAGTATTATGCTTTCGGTGTATCCTCTGATAACGTCGGAAATTACCAGCATTCTCGTCACCTCCTCATTTGTTGGTGCATTGTTTTACTGTGTTGTGTATATATTATCACGTTATACCTCGTCTGTCAAGGTATGTAATGCTATTTGTTTTAGATAACTGAAAACGTGAATAAATAGTGGTGGTTTAGTCGTGGATATAGGCGGTCGCCTGCCCCGAAGGTAGCGTAAATAAGAACGTAGGGGCAGTGGCCATCCGCCCAAGGGGCGGAAACAAAACGAGGTAAGCCCGTGATGGGCTTACCTCGTTTTGTTAGTCGGCTTGCGAGCCGACATGGCCACTGCCCCTACGTTCTTATTTGCGCTACCGCCCATGAGTGGCACAACATAAAACCCAACAGGAGACAACTGCACAGTTTAGCTATTCGCCACTGTTATCAGCACTCGAAAATTACGCTTGACCTTACCAAAACTACACTATAAAATGGAAGTACAACAATTTCAAACCGGGAGGTAGCAATCATCATGACAATAGAAGTAGTGGAACATTCACCACAGTGGAGCAAACTATTCACGATAGAGGAGAAACATATCGAGAGCATCCTCGGCGAATGTTTAATAGCCACCCACCACATTGGCAGTACGTCAGTGAGCAGTTTGATGGCAAAACCTATTATAGACATCCTGCTCATTGTGCGTGATATTGAGGAGATTGACAGTTACGACAGCGGCTTTGAGGCGCTTGGTTACGAGTGCATGGGCGAATTCGGGATAGCTAATCGTCGCTACTTTCGGAAAGGCGGCGAGCATAGAAGCCATCACATCCACGCCTTTGATATCCACAGCAGTCATGAAATCACACGTCATCTCGCCTTTAGGGATTACCTACGTTCCCACCCCGATGTCCGTGACGCTTACGGAGCGCTCAAAAGCAAACTTGCGCTGGCGTTTCGTCATGACAATGACGGCTACTGCGATGGCAAAGACGAGTTTGTCAAGCAAACGGAGCGTGACGCTTTGATATGGTACTTTTCTCGGTAGGAGGTTCTAGGTGTGGAGAGTTTAGTGCTTTCCACACCCTTTTTCTTCTATTTTTTTCGTGAACAAATATTAAATTTTTAAATAACATCACATTTGCAACAAATGTTATTGTAATAAACACATAAATAAAGTATACTATACATTGTTTCAAACAGTACGGCGTTGTTTTTAGGCAAAGCAAACCGGTTTTATGCAAAATTGGCTAACTTTTCTTATAGACCGATGCTGTTTGTCCTTGTCAATGATATTGCATCCTACCTTTCGGTGGTGTATTATCTTAAAAGATGAATATTTTTCAGCGCATTTTTCCATGTGCAGAGTCTTATTTTACATGTTTAGGTGGTGAAGTGTTTGGCGCTTATTTCTACTAAGAATCTACGAAAAGTGTACAAGGTTGGTAAGGAAAAGGTCGTGGCACTGGACAGTATCAATCTCGAGATTGAAAAAGGAGAGATTTGCTGTATACTGGGCACGTCCGGTTCGGGTAAGAGTACGCTTTTGAACCAGCTTGCAGGTCTTGAAAAGCCGACGAGTGGCAGTGTACATATTGGTAAAAGCTGTATTTCAGTGATGGGTGAAGACAAACTCGCCTCGTTTCGGCAAAAGAATATAGGCTTTGTGTTTCAGTCGTACAACCTTTTAAGTTCGTTTACCGCTATTGAAAATGTCGGTATGCCGCTGATGTTCAGAGGTGTCCCCCCTGCAAAGCGTGAGCGAGAAGCCAAGAAGATGCTTGAACTTGTAGGGCTTGCCGAGCGAGGTAAGCACCGACCGAATGAGATGTCAGGCGGACAGCAGCAGCGTGTCGGTATCGCAAGGGCGTTTGTTGCAAAGCCTGCTATAGTGTTTGCGGACGAGCCGACAGGTAACCTCGACACCAAGACGACTGCGGAGGTCATGCGGATACTGGTGGACACCGCACACACGTTTGGAATAACATTTATACTGGTCACGCATGACACGGAACTGGCTAATTACGCTGACCGTATTGTGACTATCAGTGACGGTAAGATTGTCAGCGACAGGCGACTGCGTGAAGCAGGCAACCACACGCCACCTGACGTAGTTGTGGTGGAGGACGCACCACAGCAGGAGGTGCAAACGACCGAAGACCCGAACGAGATACCGGGACAGATGTCGATGTTGCCGGATATGTTTCTGGATAGTCCGGAGGAGTAGTATCCGAGAGAGTTCACGTGGGTATTTTCACCTGTAAGGGACACGAACACGTGACTGTTTTTCAGTAACAACTCTCGCCATATAAAGAGTTATTTAACAACGTAATAATATAATAATTTATAGTAAAAGGAATGGATGGAAATGAGGAATAAGTTTTTATCACTGGTATTGGCAGTCGCTATGCTACTGCCGTTTTTACCGCCTGTGGAGGCGGTTGGGGCGGTTGCCTATGAAGTTGAAATTGCTACAGTAACTTCGAACGCCGAAGCAACCATTGGCGGAGCAACCACCGCAACAGTCGACTTCTTGCCCGATGAACTTGTAATTGACAGTGGCGAAGAAGTTTTTGAGATATCATATACATTCGGAACTACCGAAGCAAGCATAACAAACGAAAGTAACATTGTTAACAAGGTAGTTACCAACAAGCTATTAGATACCGCCACTACAGGGTCTATTGACCTAGGTGGTCTTTCGATATACCTAGAGCGCCAGAATGTTACAACAGCAACTGTTGAATTTACACTTACTGTAGCTTTGGCGAAAGCCGAGGGGATAATCGAAACCGAAGGCGATATGCTTATTAACAGCTTTAAAAACATGCCCAGCGCA
>CAYJIK010000029.1:0-19896 GCA_964370205.1 uncultured Oscillospiraceae bacterium
TTTTGGGGCTGACCTCTATTTGTTAGTCGGTGCCGGCACCGACACGGCTTCTGCCCGACGTTCTTATTTTCGCCACTGCCCGGGGGTGGATTTTGGTTTTTAACAGGTTGGCACGCATTCAATGCGTGCTATAAGCCCGCACGGCGGGCTTATCTGAATGTGGGACAAACTCTGACGGTTTGCCCCCAAAACCCCATTCCCTCCGAAACAATAAAAAACTCGTCTTTTTAGCGGCTTTTTTGACAATCTGCGGCACGCATTCAATGCGTGCCCTACGGCCCCGATAGGTATCGTTAGCTATCAATACAGACGTTACGTGCTCACCCGTCCTCTTCCCACCGAATTCCACCTCTTCATCACAGCAACAGATACCCCAGAGCAAGCAGGAGTGTCTTGTCCCCACGCTCGTTAAGTATTATCAGCATAACTATCAGGATTATCAGCCGTTCGCCGTCGATGTTTAGTGCGTCAAGTATCTTGGAAACCGGTTCTGAGATGTTTGCGATGGTCGTCTTTAGTGTTTCTCCCAGTCCGCTAAGCCCTTTGGACGCTTCATCGGTGCTATCCGACATTTCCTCTGCGCTCACCTCAGGGGCGCTGTATAGCGGTGGAGGGGAGGGGCGGCGGGTGTTTCTGCCTGTTCGGCGGTTTTGACTGTTGTAACTCTGCCACATATTATCTCCTGTGTGCACCTCGCCTTCAGAGTGTGACACGCTGTCTACAGCGTGTTCAATTCTGTCAGCTTCGTGAGTAGGCGGCTGGGCAGCTTGAGTTTTACTGCCGAACGCACCTGTTATCTCGTCGATTATCTTCTGTGTATCGGGGGAAAGCCCGAAGAGTTCTGCCGTACTGTTTGATTTTTCCACTTCGGTGGTTGTGTGGGCGGTGTCAGCTGTAGACTGTAGCGCTTCACGACTGCGATTTTGCATCTGCCGAACACGCTCCATAGCCTCCTGTCGCATACGTGTTATCTCACCCACCGAGTAGGAGGTCGCCTTCCACTGCGTCAACTCTTGTCACCTCCCCCTAAAAATCCAAACAGGCCGCTTTCTTTTATAAGGGGCAACAGCCGCACGAGCTGCAACACTCTCACTGCGTCGTCCACCTTTTTCGCCCTCTCCTCGGAAAAGTATGGCTTTAGTGCATAGAGGAGTGAAGTGTTTTTGTCACTCCCCCCCATGGCTGAAAGCGCCTGTTGCAGTAGTAGTAATGTATTCATGTTGAGCCCGGGGGCAGTCGGCTTTTGCTGTGATGTGTTGCCCCCCAGACCGCCCAGCAGTCCGCTTAGTGCGGACAGGTCGAGCGGAGGGCTTTGTGGTGGTGCTTGTTGCTGTGCCGGCTCTGGGCTCCCCAGTATGCTGGCAAGCGCTGACAGGTCTAACGGTGGCGTTTGAGCTACACTCTGCTGACCTGCCACATTTGCATCTTGAGTAGCGCCATCAGTACCGCTTACGCCCAACGAGCCTAAGATGTCACGCAGTTGGTTTACGTTGTTTTGATCGGACAGAAAGCCCGATATCATGTTAGAAAGATCGTCCATAATTCTGACCATGCACGTGTATTCACTAAACCAGTTGATTTACATGGTCTCGTGGACACGCCCCTTTCTGTGAACTCTTACACTCGTACAGTCCACATTTGCGGTAGCCGAGTGTAATGCGATGGTACCTTACTTTTTCAGAAGTGCTTGTATTTTGGGGTCACTCAGCAGTTGTGCAATCATCTTTGGATTGTTCATTACCCCTTGCAGTTTACTTGCTTGCTCAGGGGTGAGGCTATCAAGCAGACCGTCATACGAACCACCTGAAAGCTTTTCTTTTAGCACTTCGGGAGATATCCCCAGTCCTTTACCTGCAAGTGCGAACAACGCCTCCAGTTTTTCAGGTGGGAGATTGTTAGGTATGCGCATTTGTAACACCTCTCAAGTCAATATTTGCTAAATATCGATGTGTTTATGCAAAAGTCGTTCGACATTTATCCTACTGGCACTATATGCATATACGCTATCAATACAGTATATGCAAAGGTATACCGAATTGGTTAATGGCTTTAGAAGATATTTTGTGTGGATTAAGCGTAATTCACCTCTAAAATCCCCGACACCCATAACACCATGTACCCACCGACTGTAGTGTCCGGCAGTGGATATTTGGATAAACGAGTAACTTAGAGCAGCAAACAATTGCCAGTAATACTCGCCGTGTTTCAACCGCCATGTGAACTTTCAACTGTAAAGCCCCTTTACATGTCTACCGCTATATGGTATACTGTTTTCACAGTACAATTTCAACATAACACACAGGAGGTACTTATGGACTTAACAATGAGCATCGCCGCCATGAGCATGAGTATGAGCACCGCAAAGGTACAACAGCAGGTGAACATCAGTATGCTGAAAAAGTCGATGGAAAATCAAGAGACTTCAGCCGCTAACCTTCTTAACATGATAAAGACCCCTGCCGTCATGAAGCCGGGTAGCACTTTTGATGTCTACGCTTAGTGCTTAGGCGTTAGGCGAGGTAGGAAAACTACATATTATATAAACAATCATCCCTTGTTTTGCATGGGCTTGGTTGTTTTGTGCTATTTTGGTGTTATTAATGAGCATGAAAGGGATGTGTTGGCGAGGCTGTGGGTTAATTTGCTTTGCAAAGCACGTGGTGGTGTACATATGAAAATGCTATTTTTAATCGGGAATGCCGCTGTAGGGAAGATGACTGTGGGGCAGTCGCTTATGTCTATGACAAGCCTGCGCCTTTTCCACAACCATATGGCGATAGAGCCAACTATTGAGATCATGGGGAGCTACAATCCGACTGTCATAGCCCGACTGAGGGACGTATTCTTCGAGGAATTCGCAAGCTCGGACAACTACGGCATGATTTTCACCTTTATGTGGGCATTTGACAGTAGAGCTGACTGGGATTATATAGAACGAGTCAGAAACATTTTCACAGAGCGAAACCCCGATACCGAGTTCTACTACGCAGAGCTTGTCGCCGACACCGAGGCTCGCCTAGCACGAAACGTCACCAAAAATCGCCTGAAGCATAAGGCTTCCAAACGTGATATAGAAGCGTCCACCGCTCGGAATATATCAAACGATAGCGAGTATCGGCTGGTGAGTAATGATGGCGAGATTACGTTTTCTAATTATATTAAGATAGATAATACCCATCTGTCCCCCGATGAGGTGGCAAAGCGAATAAAGGATGAGTTTGGGTTTGAGTAGAGGTTTAGGGCGGTCGGTGACCGCCCGTTTTCATGCGTCCGGAGATGGTGCGGTGGGGTTTTTATGTTGCCTTCCGCCGGGCAGTAGCGTAAATAACAACGTCCGGGCAGAAGCCGTCCACCCAAGGGGTGGAAACGAACAGAGAGCAGCCCTTTTGGGGCTGCTCTCTGTTCGTTAGTCGGTGCTGTGCACCGACACGGCTTCTGCCCGGACGTTGTTATTTACGCGGCCTACAGAACCGAGCACTAAACGAAACCATTAGGTAGCAACAACCTGGAATGTTCCGCTTTTTAAGTTAAACCTCTAACGATGGATATCACCAAAACAAGAAGGGGCTGCGACATGATAAAAAATTTGTCAAATTGATGAAAACCTGTAGGGGCGAACCTGTGTGTTCGCCCGAAACCAAGAGGAAAATTCATGGTTTCGGGCGGTCACATAGGACTGCCCTACACTTTTTGTGCATCGTGCAGTTACGTCACAGTCTCTACACCCTACTTTATATAGTTCTCAATCGCCTTTAGCACACCCTTTACCTCCTGCTCAAACATATCGGCGGACACCCTCAGTGCGCCCTGCCCCATTATGATGAGCTGTTCAACCGCATCGGAAGTTGCCACTCGAACCTTCCGCTTTTTAACAAGCTCTTTCGTTATCTTTTCGATGTACATATCAGCCGTTTCCGCCTCTTTTGTGTACACCACCGTTATATTGTGGAACTTCTCCACCTCACCCTCGTACCCCTTTAAACGGTATGCGTCAAACACGACTATTACGTCACACCCTCGCACCCCCCCATAGTTGCAGAGCATGTTTAGTAGGCAGTGCCGTGCTACGTCGATATTGTCCTTTGCCAGTGTGGACAGCTCTTTCCATGCGAATATGATATTGTAGCCATCCACCAACACATATTCGGGGGCGATGTCAATGTCCTCCAGTACATGCTTTTGGTAGGTCGGGGGTTTCTTGGGGGTGGTCATCAGGTGGTAATAGGAGCGGTCTATTTTGCCGTAGGTGCGCTCGAAAATGGCGGTTAGCTCGTCGTCGCTGTAGCTTTTACTGCTCGTCGCCTGTCTACGTGCAGTTTCGGCTACCTCTGTAGTGCTTTTCAGTGTAGGCTTACTTTCAAGGTGGGCGTGCTTTTTAACTTCGTCCCACCTGACAGTGTAACCCGTGCCGTTTGCGCAGAAGACCGAGTCAGCTGGGTTTGATATATCCTCGTCAGGGTTATACGCTATTTCCGCTACGATTTCTTCGGGGTTATGGCAGGGCTTGTAGCCTAAAGGTATACTGCTTATCCGCCCTCTACCGCCGCTGTAACCGCTCAGCTGTAGTTGATAATTCCTGAGGGTCGCTACAGGGGCTGTACCTGTCACGGTTGCGGTGTCGCCTGTAATCTCTGGCGACTCCACTGTACCGCTCATTCGTCCCATGTCGTTGATAAGCCGTCCTAACCTATCCTGTGGCAGTGTGCAGGTAAACTGCGAGTACGGCTCTAGCAGCACAGGTGTCGCCTGACGTAGAGCATTTCTGATAGCCCTGTACGTCGCCTCCCTAAAGTCACCGCTCTGCGTGTGCTTAATATGCCCCTTCGCCGCAAGAAGCGACACACGTATGTCCGTTATCGGCACACCTGCCAAAGCACCGATATGCACCTTTTCAAACAGGTGAGTCCGCACCAGACTTTGCAGGTTGTTCGGGATATTTATCCCCTCCACCACAAAGCTGATACCGCTCCCCTGTGGCAACGGTGACAGCTCCAGATGTACCTCCGCATAGTGCCTTAGCGGCTCAAAGTGCCCTATACCTATCACCGTATCCGCTATAGTTTCCTTGTACAGTATATCGCCGTCCGCAAAGCCTATATCAAGCCCGAACCGCTCCGACGCTATGTCACGCAGTATCTCAAGGTGTACCTCCCCCATAAGCCGCACCGTTATCTGCTTTAGGGCGCTATCATAATGGAGATGTAGCGTGGGGTCCTCCTCGGTTAGGGCGTGCAGTTTGCGGTAGGCTATATATGGGTCTTCGTGGGGTGGAAGGGTCACACGGTAGCTCATCACAGGCTCGAGTATCGCACTCGGCTTCTTTGACGGCTCACCTATCGACATCCCGATATAGCTACTGTCTAGCCCTGTAAGTGTCACTGTCATACCTGCCGCCGCTTCGTTTATGTTCTCAAACCGCTCACCGTGGTAGCGTCTAAGCCCTGTAATCTTCTCGCTGACACTCTCACCGTCACTAAGCTTATACAGGAGCGATTCACGCACCTTTAGACTGCCACCCGTCAACTTGACATGAGTGAGCTTTGCCCCTGTACTGTCACGTGTAATTTTGTAGACTGTCCCACTAAGTTCGTCAGACACGTCCCTCTGCACTGTGAAGTCAGCGAGTGCTTTCAGCAGTGTGTCCACACCGTCAAGCTTCAGCGCCGACCCGAAGTAACAGGGGAAAAAGCGACGACGCTGAATCAGCTTTGTCACCAGTGAATAGTCAACACTGCCACGCTCTAAAAAGCTATCAAGTAACGTTTCGTCCGCTAGGGCAATGTCGTCATCGCTGGCGGACATATCCACACAGTGCGGTGACAGTTTGCGCTTCAGCTCGTCTGTGAGCTGCTCGGTGGACTTATCCGAGATATCCATCTTATTCACAAACACAAAGGTAGGCACACCGTGACGCTCAAGCAGTTGCCACAGCGTTTCGGTATGGCTCTGCACCCCCTCCGAACCGCTTATGACCAGCACAGCATAGTCCAACACCGCTATAGAGCGTTCCGTCTCGGTTGAAAAATCGAGATGACCGGGGGTGTCAAGGAGGGTGAACTCGGTGTCGTCCACGCTAAAAATCGCCTGCTTTGAAAATATCGTGATGCCCCTACTCCGCTCCAGGTGGTACGAGTCAAGTAGGGTGTTTTTATGGTCAACACGCCCGACCGCACGAAGCTTCCCCGACAGATATAAGAGAGCCTCGCATAGTGTGGTCTTCCCCGAGTCAACATGGGCGACTATGCCCATAGCAATGTGTTTTTTTGACATGATGGTATAGCCGCCTTTCTGATAAATTAGGGGTTAAAAATATGGGGTGTAGGGCAGAATGATACCTATTCCGAAACAGGCATTTTTCACGTTGGCATGGCGGACATGTCAAGCCGTGTCCCTACTCCGCAAACAGCCCTCTCCACTCTAAAAGTGCTTGCTCCAATAATACACCGTACCGACTGTCCGTACCCTGTTTGTAGGTAAGCATGACAGCGAGCCTCACAAAGTCAGCGGCGAGGGTTACAGCTTCAGTGAGCGGTTCTCCCTTTAACAGGTGGGACAGCATACGTGCCGTGAACAGGTCACCTGTGCCGGGGTATGAGCCTTCCACCTTCTTTATAGGTAGCGTCGTTATACCTTGTGGCACTACAGTTACATTCACAAACTCGTCGCTGTCCGAGAGTTTCACCCCTGTTATAACAGCGGATTTCGCTCCCAATCCCAGAAGTTTTTCCGCTATTTCTTCAAGTTCTGATTTCGTAACGCTGTTGCTATACTCCCTACCAATAAGCGCACAAGCTTCGGTGAGGTTGGGGGTGATAAGGTCGGCGGTGGCGGACATTTTCTGCATAGCGCCAAGCATATCAGGGGTTATGGCTCTGTACAGCTTACCACCGTCCCCCATCACAGGGTCTACCACCTTGTAGGCGGTGGGGAAAGCAGTGAAGAAGTCTAAGCAATGCTCCGCCGCCGTGCTATGTCCCAAATAGCCTGTGTAGATGGCGCTTGGAGACAGCTCCAGTCGCTGATAATGCTCTAACACCTCGGGAAGGAATGTAGTGAGGTCACGCTTGTGAACATCGCCCAGTCCTCCTGTATGGGTGGAGTAGACAGCGGTAGGTACAGGCAAAACTTGCACACCGAGTGACGACATCGCAGGCAGTATAACGCTGAGCGAACAACGTCCAAACGTCGAAAGGTCGTGGATTGCAATACAGGTTTTTATGGTGTCTTTCATATTATCACTCCGTTTTGTGAAATGTCGGCTCTACCGAGTGTAAAGCTTATAGAAATTATAGAAAGAAAGCTGTATTTTAAAGGTAGTTTATACACATAATAACATGGATAATCTAGACCATCCTATGCTCACACATACAAAAAGGAGGAACACAAAATGATGAAGAAACTGTCCATGGTCGCAGGGCTTGGTATGGTAGCCGCTACCGCCGCCACTATGTATATGATGCAGAATAAGTCGGCAGAGCGCAAGGCTAAACGCTCAGCGAGAAGCGCACTAAATGCGCTGTCCGACTTTTTGGGTAGAAGCTAGCACTCCCCACCTATCTAAACAGCGATACCCCCAAATTAAGGTCTGCACAACTTGCAGGCCTTTTGTTTGGGGGCAGTCAAACCTAACTAGATTAATTTGTAAAGTAAAACAAGGGAAATGTAATCGCAGTTACCTAGGACGTTTGTCGAGATGTGTGGTTAAAAGCTACATCACAAATCCTGACTCGATTAGCTTTACCAGAGCGTCAACCGCTGCGGTTTCGTCTGCACCGTCTGCAACTATTCTTATGCTTGTTCCGCCGACGATACCAAGGGATAGAACTCCCAACAGGCTCTTAGCGTTAACACGGCGCTCCTCTTTTTCCACCCAAATTGTGGACTTGAACTCGTTTGCCTTCTGAATAAAAAATGTTGCCGGACGTGCGTGCAATCCTATCTGATTTTGAACCGCTACTTCTTTCATGTACATATCGGTATACCATTCCTTTCAGTGTTTGTAATAATAGCATAGGGGGCGGTTTTATCCGCACCGTGTACGGGAAAAAACCATAAGATAACAAACCAACATAAACTAAAATACAATGTTAAAACATTATGCCGCTTTTACATTTATCCCATAATTGTGTCAATACTTAATAATACACACACCTATATTATAAGCAAAATCAGCACAGTAGTCAATCCTTTATTTGTACAAGTCACAGAATTATTATATCATATTTTTGTGAATAATAGATAAATATAAGAAAATATCAAATATACTGCAACTTGTACTCAGTTATCTGTCTAACCGCTACAGTTCCTTCAAAGTCGAAAGAAAAGCCTTGTCCTTGTCGGTCAGTTCCATACGTGTCAACATATCGGGGCGACGCTTTGCGGTCAGCAGTAGCGACTGTTCTCTGCGCCATCTCTCAATGTTAGCGTGATGGCCGGACAGTAGAACGTCCGGCACTTCCCTACCCTGCCAGACAGCAGGTCGGGTGTAGTGGGGATGTTCAAGCAGTCCACTGTGGTGACTTTCGTCGGTGAAACAACTTTCGTCCGCAAGCACTCCGGGGCGAAGCCTACTTACAGCGTCTGTCACCGCCACCGCGGCTATCTCACCGCCTGTCATCACATAGTCTCCAACAGACAGTTCCTCGTCCACCACCGCATCTATAAAGCGTTGATCAACTCCCTCGTAGTGGCCGCAGACTATTGTAATGCTCCCCATCTGCGATAACTCTATCGCCCTTTGCTGGTTAAACACCGTCCCTTTGGGGGACATGTATATAACATGCGGCTTTTTCGGTTGATGCTTCGCTATACTTGTCACGGCACGGTAGAGGGGGTCTGCGCCTATCAGCATCCCACGTCCGCCGCCGTACGGTGAGTCGTCCACTCTTCGAAGGCGGTCTGTGCTATAGTCTCTGAGTTGATGTGTGCGTATGTCAATCAGCCCTGCCCTTACCGCTCTGCCTATTATGCTCTCGCTTAAAAATTGCCCCACAACTTCGGGGAACAGTGTGATAATATCAATCCTCAATGTCAAACAACCCTTCCATCGGTCGTATTTTCATAGTGCCCTCCTCGGGGTTTACTTCTATGATAACCTCGGGAATAGCCGGGATAAGCTGTATACTACCGTTCGCAAACTCTATGTGGTAGACATCGTTTGCACCTGTGGGGCGGACATCTACAATTTTGCCGTACAGTCTTCCGCTGTCAACATCGTACACCATCATGTCCAGTAAGTCCTGCACAAAGTACTCGCCCGGCGCAAGCGATGACTCCTCCCTATTCATGTAGAAAATCGTCCCACGCAGTTTAACCGCCTGCTCCGCTGTCGTGCAGTCTGCTAAGCGAAGTATGACCATATTCTTGTGGACACGGCAACTTGTCACCTGTGCCTTTGTGCCGTTTGTGTCGAGGTAGAGCGACTTTAGGTCGCAAAAAAACTGCGGACTGTCACACCACGGCTGAACTTTGACCTCCCCCTGCACGCCGTGGCATGAGGTCACCTTACCACATTCCAGATACTGTTTTAGCATATCTATGACCATGCACTCACGCAAACAAAACCACATGGTTTCGTGCGTCGCTACCTTTCTCAATTGTTCGGCTTAAATGATTTCACTTCTTTTCACATCATGTGAGCGTATCTCTCGCTATTATATCAAAATTTCTAATTGTATAGACAAAAAAACAGAGCAAACTCACGCTCGCTCCGTCGGTTCGGTTCTTTTGTCGATAATAAGCCCGATAGATCTCAAGCTTATTATCGACATGTCACCGAAATGGAGTACCTCACCTACAGCGTTTTCTCCGCCGTTAGGCGAGGTAATTCGTTCTCTGTACTTTATACCTTGTTCCTGTCGTGTCGCAACAGTCGCTTTACCCAGCTACCTTAGCTGATTTCCACGGTCGCCTTTACACCTGTTCTGGCTGCGGCGGAGCGTACAACGGTTCTTATCGCCTTTGCAACTCTGCCCTGACGTCCGATAACTCTGCCCATATCATCCTTAGCTACCGAAAGGTTATACACCACTGTGCCGTCCTCGGCTGTTTCGCCCAGAGTGACAGTGATTTCCTCTTTATTCTCTACAAGACCTTCGGCCATGGCTTTTATCAAATCTTCCATAAAATAAATCCTCCCCTTATTCAAAATTGTTAGTTTAGTGTGGGTGGCATTTTTTGCCTTCTACATTGAGGTGAGCGGCCAACTGTGTAACATGTTGCTGTGCGAAACGACACGAATGGAAAGTATCCGACTATTAGAGCACGCCGCTCTTCTTTAGGATATTGCGGATTGTGTCTGTCGGCTGTGCGCCGTTTTCCAGCCACTTCTTTGTTCTTTCAGCGTCAACCTTTATAACACTTGGCTCTTTTGTAGGGTCGTAGTAGCCCAGCTCCTCAATGAAACGTCCGTCTCTGGGGTAACGGGAATCCGCCACTACGATTCTGTAGAAAGGAGCCTTCTTAGCGCCCATTCTTCTAAGTCTTATTTTTACTGCCATTTTAATTACCTCACTTTAGTTTTTTGTATATTTCAAGGTGATTATTCACCCAAAAAGCAATTTCCTTTATTGTAACTGTCCTCTGACAGGCTAGAATGGTAACGCCGGGAAGCGTTTTTTACCTTTGCCGCCCTTTGCCCCTTTAAGCTGTTTCATCATTTTCTGCATCTGCTCAAACTGACGAAGCAATCGGTTTACGTCCTGCACTTCCATGCCGCTACCTGCCGCTATACGGCGCTTGCGTGACGGATTTATCAGTGACGGTTTATCTCGCTCTGCCACTGTCATGGACTGTATAAGCGCTTCTACCTTCTTCAGTTCCTTTTCACCCTGAGCAACGTCCTCGTCCTTGACCTTTACGCCGGGCAACATACCAAGTATCTGACCGAGCGGCCCCATACCTTGCAGTTGCTTCATCTGCTCAAGTAGGTCGGTGAAGGTGAGTTTATCCTGCTCGAAGTTCTTTGCAAGCTTTTTCGCCTGCTCTTCGTCCATGGTAGTCTGTGCTTTTTCGATTAGGGTGAGCATGTCGCCCATACCGAGTATTCGTGACGCCATACGGTCGGGATAGAACGCTTCTAAAGCGTCCATCTTCTCGCCCATACCCACAAACTTTATCGGCTTACCTGTGACAGCTCGCACCGATAGTGCCGCACCGCCCCTTGTGTCACCGTCCATCTTTGTGAGGATTACGCCGTCTATCTCGAGTGTTTCGTTGAAGGTCTTGGACACGTTTACAGCGTCCTGACCTGTCATGGCATCCACCACTAGCAGTATCTCATTCGGCTGGACAGCGTCCTTTATGGACACGAGTTCGTCCATGAGTTCGTTATCTATATGCAGTCGTCCCGCAGTGTCCAGTATCAGTATGTCGTGACCGTAGTCCTTTGCGTGAGCCACCGCTTTTTTTGCGATGTCCACAGGGTTTGACTGCCCCATCTCAAACACCGCAGTGTCCACAGATTCACCCACCACCTGTAGCTGTTTTATAGCAGCAGGGCGGTAGATGTCACACGCCGCCAGTAGAGGGCGGTGACCCATGGAGCGAAAGTGCTTTGCAAGCTTTGCACAGTGGGTAGTCTTACCCGACCCTTGCAGTCCGCACATCATGATGACGGTAGGCGGTTTTGACGCTATGTGTACCCTCTGGTTTTCACCACCCATTAGAGCGGTTAGCTCTTCGTCCACTATCTTTATAACCTGTTGCGCAGGTGTGAGGCTTGAGAGTATCTCGTCCCCCACAGCTCTGGCGGACACTGTTTCCACAAAGTCCTTCGCCACCTTGAAGTTTACGTCCGCTTCCAGAAGTGCAAGACGTACTTCACGCATGGCATCTTTTATATCCGACTCTTTAAGCTTGCCCCTGGCACGGAGCTTTTTAAACATCCCGGACAGCTTTTCGCTCAGTCCTTCAAACGCCAAATAAATCATCCTCTCTAAGAAATGTTAGCGTATATATAAACAAAATCAACGTTTAAATGTTTACCGATAGATTAAAAGTTTCACGGTTCTTCAAAATTGTGGGCGCAACTCCTTTGTCGCTCGTCACAACAAGCAAGATACCCTGATAAATTCCAAACACAGCGCCCTATGTCTGCCTGTTTATCTCCCTCACAAGAGAAGTTATTCTGTCCGCCTGTTCGGTGATGTTCCTTGAATTGCAGACCTTACCGTTTATGTTCTCTATCTCGTTTACGCAAAGCTGTATTTCTGCCACTGCCTGCTCTATATGCTGAAAACGCTCGGCAAGTCCTAACGTTTCTTCCAGTTCTCTGAGCTGTAGTTGCGCACGCACCAGTGAGTCACGCACCCCTTGACGGGTTATGCCTATATGCTCTGCTATTTCGGCGAGGGATAGGTCTTCGTTGAAATAAAGCTCTACCGCCTCTTGCTGTTTTTCGGTCAGCACATCGCCGTAAAAATCATAGAGCACAGAAATATACAAATCCTTAGGCAATGAGCTGTCACCTCCACAAACTGCAATCGTACGTAGTACGTTGTACGTTGTACGTAGTACGTAGTACGTTGTACATAATAAATAAGCGCAGTTTTCTACGCTTCTCACACAGTATACAGCATAACACCCTCGCTGTCAAGGCTTTTTCTTTACAGTTCTTGTCGAAAATACTGACTTGTCAATTTTATCTTAAACTCTGCCGACGTAATATGGCTATAGAGGTGGGAAGTAACACTATTATTAAGAGGAATGTTATACAAACTTAGCAAAATTAAGTTGCTTAACATTTATCCATATGCTATAATCAACTTAAATACAGACAATTTTAAAGCGCTGTTAAAACAGTAACAATCTTAGGCAGTGTCGAGCGAACTCCAAACACCGTCAGTTTAGTCGTTTTTCGTTTCAAGTGTAGGATTATTTCTGTTTAAAGTTGATTTAACAGCAAAAAGCTGCTCAAAACTTTGATGTTTGAGCACGCTTTGTTACGTCCGGCGTTTATGTTTGTAATTTCTATAAGGTTGGTGAATAATATGAAAGCTATGCGGAGTAATCGCATTTTCAAACTGTTTTCTGCGTTATTGGCGGTATTGATGCTTGTAGCATGTGCCCCGCCTACTGAAAGTAGGCCGACTGCTGTGACTCTCACGCTGTGGCACTATTATAACGGCGTGGCGAAAACAGAGTTTGACAGCCTTGTCCAGACTTTTAACGAGACAGTCGGCAAGGAGAACGGCATATTGGTGGACGCTTTCTCGTTCAGTGGCGTGAATGAGCTGGCGGACGAGGTATTGCGGTCTGCCGCACAGGAGATAGGCGCACAGCCTATGCCGCATATATTCGCCTCCTATTCGGACAACGCCGTTGTGCTTGACAGCATGGGGCTACTCGCCGACATGGCACCGCACTTCACCGAGGAGGAACTGTCGGCATATCGTAGCGAATTTTTGCAGGAGGGTTACCTAACAGGTAGCGAAGAGCTAAAGGTTATACCCATTGCAAAGTCGTCCGAGATGCTCTATGTAAACTCCACCGACTTTAACGAGTTTATAGCCGCCACAGGTGAGGACAGCGCCAAACTCTCCACATGGGAGGGTATAGCCGAACTTTCCGAAGCATACTATAACTACACCGACGCTCAAACAGACGAGCCGGGTGACGGTAAAGCGATGTTCGGTATCGACTCGCTTGCAAACTTTATTATAGTGTCCGCCAAACAGCTGGGGCAGGACATCTACACGGTGGAAAACAACGAAGCCACATTGCACTTTAACGAAGAAACTGCCCGTAAGATCTGGGACAGCTACTACGTCCCCACCGTTAAAGGTTACTACACTGCAATAGGACGTTTTCGCTCTGACGACGTAAAAGCAGGCGTGTTACTGGCCTATGTCGGGTCTACTGCGAGCGCACAGTACTTCCCCACCACCGTGCAGACAGGTATAGACAACTCCCACGACATTGAAGCGGCCACATACCCCTACCCCTACTTCGAAGGCGCTGACAAAGTAGCTGTTCAACAGGGAGCAGGTATGGCAGTTACAAAAAGCACCGAAGATCACGAAAAAGCCGCCGCTGTATTCTTGAAATGGTTTACATCTGTGGACGTAAATATGGACTTTGCTGTCGAAACAGGATACCTGCCTGTACTTGAGGAAAGTTTAAGTTTTGATATAGTAAGCGAAACCATACTGGAAAACGAAGAGACCGGTGAGATGTCCATAGTGTACAAAACTGCGGACACGGCATACAATAGTATGTTGAGTAGCTACCTGCTGTATGCGGCTAAACCGTTTAGCGGAAGTTACAGCGCTCGTTCTGTACTGAATTACTCACTTTCGGACAAAGTGGTTGCTGATTTAGAACAGCTGGCGCAAGATGTCGCCGCAGGTACTGACCGTGACACGGCGGTGAACGAACTGATTTCAGATGATAACTTTAATATATGGTATGACAAGATAATCACCGACCTACAAGCGGCACTTGGCGAAGCAAATTAAGTAAACGGCGAAGGCTTAGGTATCATAAACTAAGACAAGGCGGTTATGACGTGAAGTTAAAATTACCTGCTAAAAACTCTGTTGTACTGAAAATAGGAACTCTAATGATGTTTGTGGTTTTACTGCAGGCAATCTTTGCAGCGGGCGTTGTTTTTAGTACAGGAGTTACCCATACACTCGAGAGCTACTCGGACAGACTGTTCACAACGCTACTCCAAAGTAGGAAAAGCTACCTTGATGACAAACTTTCCGAGTGGTCTGATATATCCGCATACCGTGCACGTGCGGAGACCGAATACCTGATTGCGACCATGGAAACAGCGGAGCCCACCGAAGAAATGATAACCACCTTTTTCGACGGCATGGTGGATGTTTTGAAGGAGATGGCGCTGGATGTGGGCGGCACAGGTGGATTTATTATACTGGATGACGGTGAGCTTGGAGATATTACCCCTGCCATCTACATCTCGTCTGACTCGTACAGCAATGTGAGCGACGAGGAGCGGCCGTTTTATATGGAAGTCGGCCCCAGCAGTATTTCGGCAGATCATGGCTTTTCGCTTGCCTCCTCCTGGAGCTACGGTTTGTTGTTGGATGAGGACAACATTAACACGCTCAAAAACCCGATTTTAGCCACAGAATATACAGACAACCATAACTACCAGGGCTATTGGAACCTCATTGATTCGCCCACCTCTAACACGAGTGATACTCAAGCTAAGGTGCTCACCTATAGTGTACCGATGTTTGACAGCGAGGGGGTGCCTGTCGGCGTTATCGGCATAGAAATAGCGCAGAACTACCTTTACAAATCACTGCCGTCAAACGACTTTAGCGAGAGCGAAGCTTACGGTTATGCCTTTGCAAGCGTGGACAAAACAACGCTGACAATGAGTCCGCTCATGACACAGGGCACGCTTCAGAAAAGCATACTTGAAGCAGGCGAGTTACAGCTTGTACAGCTATCCGAACGACTGGAGAATGACGACCTGCTCTCCTACTCCTTTGACTCAAGCTTAGGAGACATCTGCGCCTACTTCGAACCGCTTGAGCTCTACCCACTGAACTCCCCATTCGAAGACGAAGCTATCTATCTGCTGGGGATGACTACGCTTGATAGCATCACCTATTTTTCAGAAAACCTAAGTGACACTCTTATAAACATGGTTATACTGACCATTATCGTGGGTATAATGGTATCCTATCTAATGGGGTATGACTTTGTAGCTCCGATACTGGAGCTGACACAGGAGATGTCACAGCTATCGGCATCTTCACAGTCGGCCCTTACCCCCACCGGCATTGCTGAAATTGATGAGCTTGCAAACACGGTACAGACATTGCACAGAGATGTCCTAAAGACAGCATACAAGTCGGAGCGGATACTGGAAATGCTGGAAGTGGGCGTCGGCTACTTTGACTATATCGACGGACAGGATAAAGTAAGTGTGTCTGAGTACGTTCAAAAGGAGTTTGACTTTGATGTCACCGAGGGAGACGAATACGTCTACTCCGTAGACTCCGCCATCTTCTTCAGCGCACTGTATGAGAAGAAAAAGTACCCCTTCGACGAGATGGAGGAAGTGTATCAAACCTCGCTAAATCCGCCCGAATGGCACCGTATAGCAGAGATACTCTATGATGACCAGATACTGGGCGTGTTTATCGACGTTACAAACGACGTACTCGCTCGCAAGGCGATAAGCTATGAACGTGACTACGATATGCTCACAGGCATACTGAACCGAGCGGCGTTCCAACGAAAAGCGCAGTCGCTGTTTGATAAGAAGGCGCTCGGAGTTGCGGCGTTTGTCATGCTTGACCTTGACAACCTGAAGTATGTCAACGACACATTCGGGCATGACATGGGCGATATGTATATCAAGACCGCCGCGCAGGTGCTGAGCACTACCTTTGAGCATAGTGCGGTTGTGGGACGAATGTCCGGCGACGAATTCTATGTGTTCTTCTACGGATTTGACAACGCAGAGGACATTATCACGCTTATAGGCGCAATGTATCACCGACTGGACACCGAGCCTATCGTGCTCCCCGACGGTAGTGAGTTTAAAATCCGACTTTCGTCAGGTATATCATGGCACGGCAAAGACTCGGAAGAACTTGACGAGCTGATAAGATTCGCCGACTTTGCGATGTACGAAGGTAAACACACGCTGAAGGGCGAGCTTAGAGAGTTTAACAAGGCTCGGTACCTTGAGGAGTCGTTCATGCTCAGTGGCAAGGAAGAGCTCAACAGGGTACTCGACAACCAGTTTGTCAACTTCGTATTCCAGCCTGTTGTAAACACGAGAACAGGCGATATATACGCCTACGAAGCGCTGATGCGTCCCGAAAGCGAGATACTGAACACCCCCACAAAGTTACTTCAAATCGCTACCGCACAGTCAAAACTATGGATGGTGGAGAAGATAACATTCTTTAAAGCAATGTCACTCTATGTAAAGCACAGGGAGCTGTTCGGCGACAGTAAAATTTCTATAAACTCCATGCCGTCGCACCTGCTGAAAGACACGGAGTACCAAGAGTTTGAGCGACTGTACGGCGAGCACCTGTCTCGGCTTGTGGTTGAGATTATAGAAACGGAAAAGCTTGATGAGGATAGCTTCACCAAAAAACTTGAGCTGATAACAAAGTGGGGCGCAAGCATAGCACTCGACGACTACGGTTCAGGCTATAACAGTGACCTAAGCGTTCTTCACATGCACCCGAGTGTGGTTAAGATTGACCGAGTACTGGTGGAGAATGTCGACACGGACGAAAGCCGTCAGGCAATGATAACGAAGATACTGGACTTCTGCCGCAAGCAAAACATAAAAGTGCTTGCAGAGGGTGTAGAAACAAAAGAGCAGGCGGAATACCTCATAAACATGGGCATAGACTACCTGCAAGGCTACTATATATCACGTCCGCTACCACTACCAAACTTCGACAACAGCGAGTTTATAAAGTTGCTTGATGGTATGGGGCAGGGTGCGTAGAAGAAATAAGTTAAAGGGACGCATGTAAAGCTACCAATAAATAAACTGCCACTATCAAAGTTGATGGTGGCAGTTTTGTTTTGTGTATTATACTCAATTGGCATAGTAACAATCTTCTTCCCATTTTTGAGGGTTAGTGTCGATGTATTCCCATATTTTTTGGTATTCTCGTTCGTTTCGGATTATGTGGTCGTGGAAGGAGCGTTGCCAAATTTTACGCCCTTTAATTTTGTCGCGTTGATTAGACAGTTTTGTTGTTATGGATTTAAATGTACAAATAACGTCCGACAACGTAGGGGAGGGGCTCTGCTCCTCCCATTTTTTATCCATAAAAATTATCATATGCATATGATTTGGCATTATAACAAATTTTTCGATTTTAATGTTATACCGACGTTCTAATTCTCCTATTTGTGTCTTGCATATTTCCCCAATTGGGAGGAGCAGAGCCCCTCCCCTACAAATTTCGCCTAAAATTTGCAATCGGTTCTGGGCACATATCGTAACAAAATACGCACCGTTTTGCGAGTAATCATAATCTTTTAACCTTAAATTCTTTCGCTTTGGTCGTTCCATTTGATCACCCCAAAAAACGAGACACAATCGTATAGGATGTTAGGTGCCTATAGCACTGCCTCATCATCAGTTTCGCTCACAACAAACCCTCTCACCCCTCCAACCATAAAGAACAGCAAGACAGAAAACAACGTAAGATAGGCATAATTACGTAGCCGCTCGGCGTAGCTGTCAAACTCCACCTCATTAAGGACGAGTTCTCCGAGCACCAGCTCATCCACTTCAGCGTCGCTGTCAACCTCCAAGGCGTTTTTGAACCACTCGTAGTTGAGCGGATAGCTGTCTAGAACAATCCTAGCTTCTACGGCGATACCATCGCCACTGAAAAAGCTATCAACGTCCCTCAGCTCTTCCAGCTTATCTTCGTCCTTTATCCGAAAAAGGACATATTTGCCGTCCTCTGTCCTTATGGTGTAGATGTCATAGCCGCCGTCGAGCGCTATTATCCCACCCTGTGTACCTGTCGCAGGGAGACCCAGCCCCATTTCACGCCTCACCAAAAAGCCGTCCATAACACCTGCCACAAACAACCCCTCTTTAATCTCGGAGGAATGTAACTTGTCGATGTCAAGGGCGCTTTTGATATTGTAGCTGTGGATCAGAGCAGATACAAGGTTAACGGTAGAGAAAGCTATTAACACAAACACAAGCAGGTAGCGGACGGAGAGGTTTACTGTAGTTTTCATGGTTGTCCTCTTAATGGTGGTTGGGTTAAGTGAGTCCTACTTCCCAAACCGCTTCTTTATGCGTATGTCGTCCCCTCTGAACAACAGCGTCTTGTACTCGCCAAACAGGCGTGACATAAGACGTGCGCCGTAGCGGTTGTTTATTTCGTCGGGGGTGAGGTTTGTGCTGATTATTGTGGGGGTGCCGCTTATGAGGCGTGAGTTTACAATGTCATAGAGTAGCGACGACACAAACGACGTGGAAAACTCCGCCCCGACATCATCCAGCACAAGCAGTTCGCACTCGGTCACCGCCTGTAGATACTCCTCGTACTCGGAGGAGGACCTCGAAAAACGCACACTCTCAAGGCGGTTTATCAGCTTCTGAAACGGTGTGTACAGCACGTCCACACCCTTGTCTATAACCCTGCGTGCAATGCTCACCGACAGATGTGTCTTGCCCAGTCCCGGGCCGCCGCTGAACAGCAGACTTTCCGACCGCCTCGAAAAACCATCTGCATAGGAAACACAATAGCGGTAGGTGTCCCCCATAATGCGAGCGGGGGACATATCCCCACCGTTTTCATAGTGGTGTAGCGAGAATGTCTCAAAACTGCACCCCTGTAGCGCACTGCCGCCCCCGATCCGCTCATACATATACTGCTTCATAAGGTTTTTAAAGCAGACACAAGCCTTTCCGCCCACGTAGCCACTGTCCCTACACAGCATACAGTCGTGCTGTTCACGCAGATAGTCGGCGGTGTACCCTACCTGTAGGAGTGCTTCTTCAAGCCGTTTTTGGAGGGCTAGATTCTGCCGTCCAAGTTCCTCAACCGACTTCTTCGGGTTTTCGCTGTACAGTGTCGCCTGCGCCAGACGGACACCTGTATTACGCATCTCTACAACCATGTCAGTGATGTGAGGGTGTGCGGTCAGCACTGTTTCACGCCGACGTGCATTCTCTTTGCGCCAGTATTCACGGCGAGCGCCGAGTTCTTGTTGTGCCTTTATTATTATTTCTTCAGGATATGGCATATGTTCAGTTCCTTTCGGATGGTAATGGAGGGTAAATAAATAGGGTTTGAGAGGGCGGTGGTGGGTAGCTATGTAGTGGTTTCGGAAAGTTTGTGGTGGATAAAGGTTTAAACTATTTCGGCCTGTAGCCTCGGGAAGGCTACATTTACGTAGGACTTTCTTGTG
>CAYJIK010000029.1:19996-21545 GCA_964370205.1 uncultured Oscillospiraceae bacterium
TATTTCGGCCTGTAGCCTCGGGAAGGCTACATTTACGTAGGACTTTCTTGTGGTGGATAAAGGTTAACGTTATTTCGGCCTGTAGCCTTCTTCGATGAGGTTAAGTATAGAGTTATTATCGTAGCGTGTGTCGGCAGTTCGGGCTTTTGAATCGTCTTTTTCGTTGATGTCCTGCACTGTTTTAATGCCTTTTTGATGCCATGCGGTGAGTATGCTGTTCATGTATTTAAACTGTAGCTTGCCCGTACGCTCCACGGTTTTTTCATATGCTTCTGTAATCAACTCGTCAGGCATTTGCATGGTTTCTGTCCACGATATTATGAACGCTCGCTCTGCTGACGTTAGCCTCCTGTCGGTTATACCGAGCAAACGGCGCAGTCTGCCCTCGCCTGCGGAGCGCTCCGCCATCTGAGCTATATGTACCGCTATATTGTCATCGTTTACGCTGTCCGACTGCCACTGTGCGGCGGTTTTTTCTATGTAGCTGAGTGAACGCTTATCAATGGAGGCGCAGTACTGTGCTACCATCATGATAAAGTATGCGGACATACCATAGTAGGTGTACAGAGCCGTTAATGCGTCGAGGTCTACCGAGGTGAGCGTTTTACCGAGACACCCTTGCATTTCCGCCACCAGTGTGGTGAGGGTGCTATCACCGTCAATCATTTCGTTCACCTCTGCCCTTGTGTAGCGGATTCTTGCAGTGGCTATAGCGGTTTTCGGAGGTTTCTCTGTCTGTTTCTGGTGAATTTCCACCTTCTCTACATGAGCGATTTGAGGGGGTTTGTGTGGTTCGGGGGGCGCAACACTTATTGTAGCTCCGGTGCTTTCCAGTATGCCGCAGTTTACCCAGTAATCGAGGGCGGCCTTTATTTCGTCAGGGGGTAGCACCAGCACTTTCGACAACGCCGAGATGTCCACCGACACGGACGGGTTTCTTAGCACGGTGAGTATTACTTTTAATGCTACCCCTGTGCAGAGTGCCATGTGCTCGTCCACAATGGATTTTGGGACGGCGAATATATCAAAAAAAAGCTCTCGCTTTAGGGTGTATTCCATGATTTTTGAGCCTACCTTTCGTGTTTAGGGGGAGGGGTTATTCGTAAATTTGGGACACTTTTTGTATGCTTCGCAAATTGTTGTTTCTATCTTACCGTTTATGGGGTGGGTTGTCAATGATATTATGGGGTGGGGGGGTGGGGGGCTGCGGCGATTGGCGGCTCCGACGATGTGTGTTGGCTGAGAGGATGACGGCACAGTCGGAGCTGTGAAGCGGCGCTGCCGAAGTGGGAGGTGTAGGGGAAATGATGAGATGTCGGTTATGGGGGGGCTGTATCGGTATTGTTTAGACGTGAAGTAGAGGCAGTTTGTGGAGCAACAGGTACGTTAGAGAGAACAGCAACCATCGTGCGCCCCACCCTCACTCCACGAAGCACCAACACACCAGCCAACAACCCACCAGCCCCATCTGTGCTTGGGGGCGCGCGGGGCCGCCGGGGCGGGGCGGGGGGCGCCCCGCGCGCGCGGGGGCGCGCGCCGGGGGGCGCGG
>CAYJIK010000029.1:21555-22201 GCA_964370205.1 uncultured Oscillospiraceae bacterium
CCAACAACCCACCAGCCCCATCTGTGCTGCCCCCACCCCCACAGCTCACAGCACTTTCCATCACCGCCCCCACCTCCGCGAATGGCGCTCCGAGGTTCCGACTTCACAAAAACCCTCAACCCCAGCTCCATCTTCGGAACCCCAAATCGCCACACGCCCCCGCCCCCCCACCCCAAAAACAACATAAAAAAGCCTCCACAGTAACCTGTGAAGGCTTTTGGTGAACCACCCGGGACTCGAACCCGGGACCCTTTGATTAAAAGTCAAATGCTCTACCGACTGAGCTAGTGGTTCGTACACTTTTTGTGTAGCCTTAGTAGTATATCAAAAGTAATTTGCTTTGTCAATACCCGTTTTTACTGTATACCATCATTTTTTGTTAGTCTGTTAAACATATTACACATCATATACCACATTATTTACAAACTATTCTTGAATTTCTCAGAGTTTTATTGTATACTATTTTAAATGCAATTTGCTTGGTGTTTTCGCCCCCTTTGTTTTGGCTTATAGCCTGTAAGATTTGACGCTTATAACGCTGTCAAACAAGTGTGAAAAACCGACTACAATGGGAACACGACGAAAATGACCGACTGTTGTAAATAAAATTTAATGGAGTGGTACATTCTTGGACGACACGCTACGA
>CAYJIK010000030.1:0-21358 GCA_964370205.1 uncultured Oscillospiraceae bacterium
ACGGCTTTGATATTTTAAAAATCAAAAGTAACAGCTCTTGCCTATGTATGAAAATTGTCACACACTACAAATAAGGCTCTGCCATCGTCTGCCAAAAATTCTTCCTAACCGTGTCAAACTTCGTGCGTTCTATTTCGGAAGCCATTTGGTAGTGCAGACTTGTATCGTGGTGTTGTTTACTTGTCAGTATGGCGAGCGGTGAGTCGTTGTTTTGCCCTATATGATGGAGTTCGTAGTATTTACCGCTACTGTCAAGCGGGGCTTTACCGTCCAACATTTTTTCAAGATTTGTCACACCGTTCACGTCTTTGTAGTTGACATCAATGTTTTGAACCAGTGCTGTTTTGCCATTTACCGTCTGTGGTGTAAGACCTGCGTTTTTGTACACGACATATTCGTCATAGTTGCGAAATCTGTTTATAACCTCAAGTGGATATTTAGAATCCTTTTGGATTGCCGCCGCTTGTGTAAGGGTGAGACCGTTTCGGGTTGCACCTCGTAATTTTGAAACCGCAGTGAATGCGCCACCGATTGCGCCTGTTATAGCACCCCATTTAAAGCCTGTGGCAGCTCCCGATAATGTGGACTTCATCGCTTCGTCCATGTCACCCGTCTGTAGACCTGTGACAGTGCCTGACACTACTCCATCAATGACACCGCCGGACACAGCCATTACTGCCGCAGACTTTGCCAAGGTCGCCATTATAACACTCACCGCCCCCAGTGCTCCCACACCACCCGGGAGTGCTGACAAAGTAACACAGAATAGTACCACGCCTGAGCCGATAAGGATGTCCTCGGTTATCTTTTCATAGAAAAAGTCGTAATCTTCAAAACGTGTCACAACTGTTTCGTTGTTGTCATCGACAGTGAATACAAACTTTTCTTCACCAAAGCTATCTGCTATCTCGGCGAGAGTGTAGCCAAAGAAAATGTTGGACTGCGAGTTGTAGGCAACTTCCTCAAGATACTCCTTTGATATGTAAATGCTGTCTACGTTCTCTATGTAATACGTTTCGCTTAAATTGGCGGCTAAGGTGGAATATACGCTGTCCTCCATATAGCGGAGTAGGTCGGGGTCATCTATACCGCTGAAATTTAAGTGCTCCACATAGTCGTCAGGGAGGGTGTAGTTCGGCTCTATCGGTGCTACTTCTACCACAGCGCTACTTCCTATAGTAGATGAGACTGTCTCAGCCACGCTTACAGAAGAAGACACCATCAAAGGTATATTTGATTCTGAAACTGCCTCTGATATTGTTATGGTCGGTTCGGGTGTACACCCCGCAAAAAGCAAAAGCACCGCTAAAAGTATACTTATGTAACGCTTCATAAAACTACCTCATTATCGTAAAAACTCATTATTATTTGGTTTTCTTTCCCCGTTTAATCATGTACAATACCAAACCCAGAACGGAACTCCCCACGATAATAGCCCAAACGATAGCGTTACCCATTGCTGACGGTTGGTTATCGATATTGTCACTTTCAACCGTTACCACATCGACGGTGGCTGTAGGGGTAGGTATTGGGGTAGCTGTTGGACTGGGCGTAGGGGTTGGCGTAGGGGGCGGTGTAGGCGTGGGCTTGGGAGTTGGAGTCGGTTTTGGTGGCTCTGTCATGGTTCCGTCTGATTTAATGGTTGCACCGAGTGATAGCTCTTGACGTATATCGGTAAGGGACAGCCCTGTCACGATATGCGCTTTGAGTAGGTCGTTTGTGCCGACATATATCTTCTTTTCGGTACTCTGCCCGGTATACCTGTTGTTCACTGAGATTGTATATATCCCCTCGTCAGTGTACTGCTCACCGTCATGTGCAGGACGATTAAACCTAATGTCCTCGGTTAGACCGTCAGCCCCTTCTTTGAGTATCTCCTTTTTGACATCAATGTCAAGGTAGCGTGACTTTGCAAGGTCAAGGTAAAATCCGTTCTCGGTCAGTGACGTGTTTGTTAGCTCTGTACCTGTTTTTACGTCAAAAGGAAAGACCATCGTGTTGCCGTTTCTCACGGAAAATTTGAAAAATATGCGGTAGTCTGTGTAACTCGGCAGGATGGGAAGCCCTAAAAGGTTCCATTTTTCATGCTTTACTCTGTAATTCAGCGCTACCTCATAGTCGCCCTCCTCAAAAAGTCGTACCTCTGTATCTGCCCACACATTTTTGCCTGTCAAGTAGTCGGTGTATATTATTGGCTCGATGACTTGATTTTGATAGTTGGTATGCCTAACTATGAGTGTCCCTCGTCCAAAGTCTGTGGGCTCGATCTCAAAGTAGCTATCATACCCTTTTTCGTCCTGTGCGATGCTTAACGATTCATTGAAGTTGAGTAGATCTATAGACTGCTCAAGGTCAAACCACAAAGTAACCGTGTCACCAACATTCTTGAGAAAAAGTGGAGTGCCGTCGTCGGTCTCGGTTGCTCTGGTGTAGTCACTTACGAAAAAGTTCCCCAAATCCCAACCGTAATGGGGGTCGTCCGAAGGAATAGCGACTGACTGTGAATAACCATCGCCATCACCGGCATACATTGCTTCTCCCAGATAATACTCCCTAGTATCAACGGGCGCTGAATATATCGAGATGTTAAAAAGGCACGTAACGAAAAGCATAACTGCCAAAAAAGTCACGCAACATTTTACCGCTCTATCAGTGAAGTTTTTCTGTCCCAAAAGTATAACCCCTTACATTGTTTGATAATTATATTGTTATTATATAGTAAATTGTAGAAAATTGCAATTTGGGTATGGAAGATTATTAAGATTTTATATTGAGCAACTTTAGCAAACCGCTGGTGAAACATCGTAGAAATTTCCTTATAAATAGAAAAAAGATATGTCTTTTCCCAAAAAACATACCTGCTGTTCCAATAGGACAAACCCCATAACAATCTGTAATTTTAGTAATTTAAGTATTGTAAAAACAACCAAATCAGAAAATGTGCAAAATAATCATAAATTAGTTAAATCAAGCAAACTTCAAATGTTTTTTGCCCTATATTGACAGGACCGTACGACCTCGAAATCCCAAGCCTTGTACTCACCTCACGCTGGGTGAGTTCTTTTTTACCACCCAGTCCGTAGCGGAGCAGGATTATCTCACGCTCTCTGGGTTCCAGTTCAGTCCCTATAGCGGCTCGTAACTGTTCGCCACGCAGTTTCTTTTCGACGATGTCGAACATGTTGTCCTCGTCACGCATGACTTCACCGAGGGTGAGCGTATTGCCGTCGTTATCGGTGTCTATCGCTTCGGAGATGTACCACTCAAGCGAGGTCTTCTTTTTCGCTCGGAAGAACATTAGTATTTCGTTTTCTATACACCTAGCCCCATACGTCGCAAAACGTGTTCCTTTTTCGTAGTCGAAGGTGTTTGCGGCTTTTATCAGTCCTATTGTGCCGATGGATATGAGGTCGTCTTGGTCTGACTGGGCGGAGTAGTATTTTTTGATGATGTGTACCACCAGTCGGAGGTTGTGCTCTATCAGCTGGTTTTTTGCGCTTTTGTCTCCGTTTCTAATTCGCTCCAGACATTCTCGCTCTGCCTTAGCGGACAGCGGTTTCGGAAACGACCCCAGCCCTGCCACGTACAGCGAAAACACAAAGTACCTGATTGCCCCGATAACTGCCAAAAGCATAGTTATGACCATTCCTTTCTGCATGTTTTGTGTGTTTTTTACCACAATAGTATTTAATATCACAAAAAATGAGGCTGAGCCGCAAAACACAAAACTGCTGTTTGAAATTTTAATTTCAAACGTGCTCCCCCTCGCAATACTATATCTGTAATATGTATGAGGGAGTGTGGCGGAATATGACTGAAAGAGGGGATTTTCTGTCCTGTTTTGTTGCGTGAGGGGAGTTGTCCTCACTTATGGTTGTACATTGTCGGAATGTCGGAATGTGGGGGGTTACAGATCCCATCTCAGATAGTCGGTTTTGTGCCTGTCAAGAATTTTCTGTTTCTCTGCTTTTAACGTTTCGGCGTTCGGGTCGATTAGTATACAGTCGTCGCACATGCCCATGATGTTCAGCGATACTTCTTTGAGGGTGCAGACGCCGTCTTGCCGGTATATGCAGAAGATGTTTTGGCAGTTCATGTGGTGTCCTCGCTTTTTTGACATCTAGTAGATGTCATATGATGCTGTCATTTTAACATATAATATCAATATTGACAAGTAGTGAATGTCAAATTGGAGGATTATATGTACAAAAACAAGAACAAGGACGGCAGTTTGAACCTGTGCGGTAAGAAGATAGCGAGTTTGCGAAATGCTGTAACTCCGTATATGTCGCAGAGGGCGCTTGCGGATAAGCTGCAAGTTTTGGGGCTGGACATAGACAAAAATGCCATTTCAAAGATAGAGAGCGGCCAGCGCTTTGTGACCGACATTGAGCTTAGGTGTTTTGCCGATGTTTTTGGGGTCACGGCGGACGAGCTTTTGGGGCAAGATATGTAGCAAGGAGAAAAGCTATGTACAGTAGAATTCGTGAACTCCGAGAGGACAATGATCTAACACAGAAGGCGATCTCAGAAAAGTTATACATGTACAAAACCACCTATGTCCGCTATGAAACAGGTGAGCGTGAATTACCGCTGAACATTGCGGTCATGCTGGCTGATTTTTATGGTGTGAGTTTGGACTATTTGGCAGGGAGAGAGTGGAACGCAAAGAAAAACGGCGGATAGTCGGACTGTTGCATGGGGAATGTCCCGTGCAACGCCTTCCTATCCGCCGTTTTTGTTGTTTTATGGTGATTACTCTAACACTTCTGCTATCTTGCTTTCGAAAAGCTCCGGGGTTAGTGGTTGGTAGTCGTCAAGTTTCGTTTCTACTGTTGACTGCTGGAACAGGTGGCCTTCACGGTGTACAAACCTGCCGTAAAGTGCTCCGCATACATAGTAGTTGCCGTCATACTCATCAAGGAGTAGCGTGTATGTATAATCGCTTCTCATCATGGGGAGTCCTAACACCATACCGTCATATCCGCCTTCTTCAATGACGCTTAAATGACCACCCACTTTGACATCGCCTTTGTGTACCTTGGTTACATTCACCTTGGTGTGTGTTTGCGGATAGCCGTCGGGGTACTCTATCGACTGTTCTGTTATCGAGGTGGTTACTATCACATCGGCGGCGGTTATTACGTCGTCTATGCTTTGATACGTGGTTTCGAGGTCACCCGGGACGTTTGGGTAGGTTTCTTCGGCGTTTATAGCGTCGATTATGTTCTGCTGTGAGAGCGGCTCGGTGGAGTGAGGGAGGAAAATGCACAGCAACACAAGGGCGCAAACAAATAGCGTGAATATGGCGAGGCGTTTGGGGTGTTTTTTTATAATGTCTCTCATCTGTAACCTCCGAGAAAATATTGTGAGTTATGTTCTGCTTATATTTCTCTGTTGATAAATAAAATGTATGCTGTAATATATTCTTCAGTTGTCTTTCCGTTACCATTGCAAAATCTGTGGGCAGTAGCACGGAACGGTCTTGACCGTTCCCCACAATTCATCCAAATACACGTTCGTGATGTCAGGGGCATATTGTAACAAAATCTGTCCCACCTACTGCCACCATTATACACAAACACCCCTAAAAAGGCAATGCACACGATCATCAAGCTACTGCTTAACCCCAATTTTCCTACCTAAATGCCGACGGCATAATGAGTTCCACCGAGGCGTTTGTGGGTATGTGTGCGCCGGCTAGCAGTATGCCGTTTTGCACGGCTGTCCTGCCGTAGCGCTCTCGTATACGCTCCACTGCGATGTCAAGACGCTCTCTCCTTTCCAACTTTTTAGTGTCGGTGAATATGTCGTACTGTATGGGGATGTTCTCGTCAACAAGGTCTATGACACGCACTGTCACTGCACGTATCGGGTTTTGCCAGTTGTAACTGCGCTCAAAAAGCGAGAACGCTTCCCTCGCCAGATGTGTACTGCTCTGTGTGGGCGCTTCAAGCTTTCGTTGCCACTCTTTGGAGCGTAGCTCATTGTTTTTCACAGTCACCGAAATACCCCCCGCCTTTTTACGGTGACCTCTAAGCTTTGTGCCTAAACTTTGCACCAACGAGAGTATCAGTCGCCACACTTCATCGGAGTTTTGCAGGTCCTTTACCGTTGTAGTTCCGTTGCCGATGCTCTTTATAGGGTAGCTGTCTGTATGTTTCATAACAGGGGAGTTATCCAGCCCCCGTGCGTACATGCCAAGCTTCACACCGTGTACACCCAGCCATTTCTTTAGTAAATTCTCCGGCATAGCCGCAAGCTCGCCCAGCGTAAACACCCCACGACTGTGCAGTTTAGCTTCAGTAGCACTGCCTACTCCGAGCAGTTCACGGGTAGGTAGTGGCCATACCTTCTCTTTAAAGTCGTGCCTACAAATGCAGGTTATCGCATCGGGTTTTTTCATGTCCGAACCGAGCTTTGCGAATATTTTGTTAAAGCTAAGCCCTATGGACACGGTAAGCCCCAGTTCCACCTTTGTACTGTAGCGGATTGCCTCCGCTATCTCCTTGCCTGTCCCGATAAAACCGCTACCCGTCACATCCAACCAGCATTCGTCCATACCGTATGGCTCCACACAGTCGGTGTATCTACTGTATATCTCCTGTGCCATACGTGAGTATTTTAGGTACTGCTCATAGTTCGGAGGCACTACGACAATGTCCCTGCATTTTTGTCGTGCCTGCCAGATCGCTTCGCCTGTCTGTATGCCGTATGCCTTTGCTTTATAGTTCTTTGCCAGCACTATGCCGTGGCGCTCCTCCACAGAACCGCCAACCACAACCGCTTTATCTCTAAGCTCGGGGTTTAGCATACACTCCACCGAGGCGTAGAAGTTGTTCATATCACAATGCAGTATTACACGTTCCATACTATTCCCCCTTGACATCTTATGCAAGTCATGTTATTATATATATGCAACTAAGTTTCACTTGATTTGTTTTGATTATATGATATTATATTGCATATGTCAATAGAAAAATGTATATAAATTTCATTTAAAATTATTTGATAGTAACAGAAAGGAACGGTCATCATATGATGTTTGGAGAAAAGCTTAAAGAAGAACGCAAAAAACGAGGGCTTACACAGCAGATGTTAGCAGATATTGTAGGGGTGTCACTGCGCACTATTGCAGGGTATGAGTCGGAAAATCGCTATCCACGCACAAGGGAGTTATATCACAAACTCGCCGAAGCGGTAGCGGTGGACGTGAACTACCTACTCACCGAAAATGAGGAGTTTACCGTGAGCGCAGGGGAGAGGTACGGCGTGCGTGGAGTACAACAAGCACAGGCGCTTGTGGACAGAATAGGTGGCATGTATGCAGGCGGTGAACTGTCCGAGGATGACATGGACGCTGTTATGAAAGCGATGCAGAAGCTGTACTGGGATGCAAAAGAGGAGAATAAAAAATACGCCTCCAAAAAGCTTGGAAGCGATGAATAACGGCAGATGCGGAGAGGCTTGCTATGGTTAATTCTAAGGACATCTACATAAGAGCGAACAAGGTCGTCAAAGACGCAGGGACGAGAAATGCGTCTGCAATAGCGGCAGACCTTGGTATATCGCTATACTATCAAGACGACTTTACAAAGCTTCTCGGTATGTACGCCTATTCCTTTCGGAAGCGAGCGATATTTGTAAACAACCGCCTTGACGAGCATATGACCGCCATGGTCATCGCACACGAGATAGGGCATGACATTCTGCACAGAAACCTCGCTAAAGGGAGTGCACTGAAAGAATTTGAGCTATTCAACCTAAAGGACACCACCGAGTACGAAGCTAACGCCTTTGCCGCCCATCTACTGATTGACACCGACGAGTTTGTTGAGCTTGCACGTGAGGGACGAGATGTAACCGACATAGCCGCCACCATGAACACACACATAAACCTTGCGCTTATAAAGCTTCAGGAACTGATAAAGTTGGGGTACGACCTCCGTATGCCGATGGAGGTACGAGGGGATTTTCTGCGGAAGATTGAGGTGTAGGCAAAGTTGTAAAAGCTATATGGCAGAAAAAACATTGGGGCTGTGACGTAATAAAAGAAAATTTATCAAATTAACAGAAAATGTAGGGGCGAACCTGTGTGTTCGCCCGAAACCAAGAGGAAAATTCATGGTTTCGGGCGGTCACATAGGACCACCCCTACATTTTTTGTGCATTATGCAATTACGTCACAGCCTCTTGCAGTGGTACAGTAATATCCTCTACATCTACAAAACCAAAAAGGGGAGAGGGCCTAATTCTACTACCCAAACACCAATGCCCCCACCGTGTACGAAAATAAATTTATACACAGCGAAAATGTCAGCGGTTTTGGATGGTAGTCTCTGTAGAAATACGCCTCGGCAAGTATCGCACACACCTCAAGCAGAAGTACCACAGGTAAAAGCGGTAACGAAAACGCTCTAGCCCAAAGGTAAAGCGTCACGACTAGTGGATTTGTCAACACGTTTACCAAAATGGCAACGCTTAATGGGATCTTAGCCATTACAGCTATGGGAACTTCGAGCACCAGTGTGGCGAGCAGTGAAATAAGTAGAGTGTTAAATGCCATGGGATTGTCCTTTTTTCATGCCTATCATAAAAAGCAGTAGTGAAAGTACTGCTAATATTGAGAGCGATATGTCCACCGGTATTCCAACCAGTAGAGGTATACTACCGACAAACAGCCCGAAGGTGAGCAGTCCAAAACCGAATCCTTTTGAGGTCATCTTCGCCACCGCTGACAGCGTTATCGGCATTGTCATCTGGAAGGAGAACATACCGAGTAGACCGAGCGTCACACTCTGGGGGAATATAAAGCATACTGCGGACAGCGTCAGGCTTATTGTCCCTACAGCAAAACTGCCGAACATGTCCGACAGATAACCGCCCACCGCTTTCCCAACCACAACAGCAAGCACAAACAAAAACATCCACTCGGATTTCCACGGAAATGCCTGCACCACTCCTACAAAACCACGGACAACAACCACAGAAAAGATGCAGAAAACTGCCGTGTATGGGGGCGGAAGGGTTTGTGTAATCGGTGGTGAGGTCGGTACTTCATGCCTTCTCCAAGTTACAACAGCAAGGGTAGCAGTTACAACAGCCGCCTGCATCAACCAACTCTGCGGTAGAACAGCGCCTAGGTATATCCCCATTGCACCGGGGGCGATAAACACCCCAAGCGGCCCCGAACGGCTACTTTTGTTCATCACCGAGATGCCACCGCCCAGGTGAAACAGAGCATTACCAACACCTGCAACTATCAGCGCAACCTCCGGGGCACCTAAAAGCGCCCAAGATAAAACCACCATAATCATACCGACAGATGCCACCTTATACGGGGTAAATCGGTGCTCAACAATAAGCCCGAGTGGCATTTGAAGTGCAAAAGCACAAAAATTATAGAGCAGTAGCGCTAGAGCTATGTCTGTCTTTGCAATGTTTGCTACCAGTAAAGCGCAGGTGAAATCCACCATGAAATGCGATACGCCCATTAGAGCCATATTCACACCATACACACCCTTAACCGCTCAGAAAGTATACGCTTTTTAAACGGCATGGCTGTGCTTACCTTTCGTTTATAAGGGAGCAAAGTAATATTACTTTTTGCCGCCACGCTTTTTAATAAGTACTACTACAGTTGCGATAACAGCGATTACCACAAGTACAGTCGCTATAGGCAACATAGAACCGCCTACACTGTACTCTGTAGGTGATGGTGTTGGCTCTGCTATGACATCAGCAAACACAGGCACAACGCTGACACATATCAGCATAACAGACAATAACAATCCTAAAACTGTCTTTTTCATTATAATGTTCATTCCTTTCTGCAAGTTTGAAATTTTATTTCAAACTATACACCTCATTAAATAAGTATTTAGTTTATGATGTTTGATTATAGCATAAAGATCGGCGAAAGTCTACAGTTTAGTGTAGTAGGAGTAGATGAAAGCGGTGATGTACGATTTGTGAGGTAGTACCCTTTGTGATTTTTACGCTCTACCACCGACGGACAAAAGTGAGAATAATCACCTCAATTTACGGTTGTATCACCGTGTAACTCTACATTCGTGCCCGGGGTATATAAAAACAGCGAACCCCCGGAACTTACCCCGGGATATTCGCTGTTTTATACTCTGTTTATCGAAGCTGTGAAGTACTATTACTTAGCGGCTTCTTCTTTTTCCTTGTTCTTCTTGTCCAGTTCTTCTATTTCTTTTTTCATTAGGTACTTCTCTACCTTCGCCATGATTTCCTTGTCAGCTAGGCGCTTTTCAGGGAAAGCAACTGCGTTTATAAGCACCTTGCTCAGCTCAAACGCAGGAACTGTCAGAGCGTGTAGGCCGTCTTCGCTCAGGTAGTCCATTGTGTCGTGGCTGGTGTGTATGAAGGTAGAGCCGGGTGCGCCTGCTCTGATAAAGTTTACAGAGGGGATACCCTTGTCAGCAAAAGGTATACCGTCGCTGGAGTAGATGTCCTGCTTTACGTCCACTGCAAGACCCTGTGTTTTGAAGTACATGTCGGTGAAAGCGGTAAGCTCTTTAGAACCGATAACGCTACAGATGTTGTGACCCAGAACAGAGCCGCCCACGTCAACATTTATCATGAAGATATGGTCTTTTAGGCTGTCAGCGTTCTGCTTAACATAAGCGTGGCTGCCGTACAGTCCGATTTCTTCAGAGCCGAACCAAGAGAATCTCAGTGTTCTCATAGGTGCATTCTCTTTGAAGTACTTATACAGCTCCATTATGATAACAGAACCTGCGGCATTGTCAAAAACGCCTTTGGAGTACTGTGTGGAGTCATAGTGAGCTCCGATGCAGATGATCTGGTCGGGGTACTTTGTTCCCTTTATCTCTGTGACTACGTTGTGGGAGGTCTTTGTCATTGTCTTGCTACCGAGTATCTTTATCTTTGCTTTAGAAGCTTTATTCTTTATAATGTCAAACGCATCGTGAACGCCCATATGTACAGCCGGCATGTTGCCTGCTTTAAGTAGTGTTTCTCTGAAGCCTCTTGTGAAGAAGTCGTTATCTTCGGGGCTTAGTAGCATTGTGCCGGAGAAGCTGACGATACCTGCAACGCCTGCTTCAAGAAGCATCTTGTAAACGGGAAGTCTTAGGTATGCGTTCAGTAGGACTATCTTGCCCTTTGCGTCGATAAGGTTTACATCTAGGACATTTTCAACATACATAAACTCAGCTGTTATGCCGTCTTCCGGTGTCTCCATACAGCTCTTGTAACCTGTAACCTTGTATGTCTTCTGGAACGGCTCGAGTATTTCAAACTCTGCAACTTCCACTTCGCCGTCTGTGATTTCAAAGGGGGCAAGTTCACAAACGCCGCCGACAGCTTCTATCTCTCTCTTAATCAGGTGTGCGCCCTTGAGCTCGTCTTCACTACCTGCAAGTCTTTCAAACTCGAACTCTTTAAGAAAGTCAAAAGCTCTTTTTTTGTTTATTCCCATACTGATATACTCCTCCATTTTGTTTATTTTCTAAAATTATATCACTATTAAGCACCTATGTCAAATATACGACAAAAATTCAAAGATCTATTATTTTCGCACTTTTTTCTACACTTAAGCTACTTCACCATTATATCGGGATAGTTAGTGATTACACTGTCTACACCAAGATCTTGCATAGTCAGTGCGTCACTTTTCTTGTTAACCGTCCAGACATTTACCTCTATGCCCTCTTTGTGACAATCCTTAACCACCTGCTCATTAATCACCTCAAAGAATGGATGTATGCAGTCAAAGCTAAACATTTTGCAATACTCCTCAGGCATTAACAGCCCTGACATATATAGCGGTGCTGTTTTAATGTCTGTCGACAGTTTGCGTATGTCCGCTAACGCCTGATGGTGAAAAGATGAAATAATAAGCCTTTCGCACAGTCCGCTGTCCTTTATAGCGTCCCATACAAGCCCTGCATATTCAGCAGTGTACAGCGACGGTATCGTCTTCATCTCGATATTTAACGTCATGTCAGTGGTTTTTAACCAGTCAAGCACCTCGGATAGTGTAGAAATACTTGTCCCTGTAAACTTCTCGCCGTACCATGAACCGTAGTCGTATTTTTTCAGCTCGTCAAAGGTCTTTTCACGGACAATCCCCTCGCCGTTTGATGTTCTCTTTATGTCGTAGTCGTGGATGACGGCCAGTACATTATCAGCGGTCAGCTGAATGTCAAGCTCGATGCCGTCAGCGCCCATCTCGTGTGCCAGTTTGAATGCCGCCATAGTGTTTTCCGGAGCGTAACCGCTTGCTCCTCTGTGTGCGAATATTTTCATCTACGTCCTTTCCTCCAATTCAGCAAATTATTCTACTACTTATTATATCACTGTTATTTGTTATTGCAATATTTTTGATTTTACGGAAGTGGCTTAATGCGGTGGTTTAAAGTGATACAGGGGGTGGTAGAATTTTTTATGTTGTATCGCTCGCCGGCCGGTAGCGAAAACAGGAAGGTTGGGGGAATGGCCGTGTCGGTGCTCGGCACCGACTAAAGAAGAACGGACAGCCCTTTGGGGGCTGTCCGTTCTTCTTTTCTGCACCTTGTGCAGACGGCCATTCCCCCAACCTTCCTGTTTTCGCTATCTCTAGAACCGAGCATCCAACGCCCGGTTCCCGCTTAATCAACGCAAAACGTCCACTCCCGATTTTACGGATTGGTGGTGTTTTTAGGGAAGAAAGGTGGTTGGGGTGTGGGCATTTGCGTTTTATTACCGATGGACGGTAGTGCAACCAACACAGTCGCAGGCAGTGGCCATGTCGGCTTGCGAGCCGACTAACGAATATGCTTCAGCCTGTAGGGCTGAACCACATTCGTTTCTACCCTTTGGGTAGATGGCCACTGCCTGCGACTGTGTTGGTTGCACTACCTAAGCCTCCGAGCGATATACCTTCAGCGGAGTAACCGAGCAAACGTCCACCACGAGTGTTTTGTTAGCGTTCACTTTTTCTTCGCCACTCCTCCACAGTGGGGGAGGTTACACAATAGTTTCCTATAGGTAACTTAGTACCGGCTAAGTGCTTACTTTACAAACGATAGATAAGGAAGTATAATGAAAACACAAGATATGACAATAGACACGAGCAAAACGTACGGATAGAGGGTGGACGAGGTTCACACAAGTGCAAAATCCATCTTTTTAATGGATTTTCTGCATTTAAGCTAGTTTTTGATAGCTTGAACCTTACAGCAAAAGTTAGCCTGTTTGATAGAAAATCAATTGAAGACTTGGCATTTGAGTTTGTAGACGTCATTGAGAAATGTTAGAGGGAAAGACACTAATGTCCGATTTCAAACATCTCTGTTTATTCGCACTCAGTTTTCAGTGCCTATATGACAAAAAAGGAGAACACAAAATGAAAAGAATCCTGGCTCTACTACTTTCCCTAACAATTTTAGCAGCTATACTGGTTGGGTGCTCACCATCTACTCCGTCAGATTCACAGCCGAGTGGTACGGAACCTGTGGATGGCGATAACGTACTACGTGTGGGGATGGACCTTAAATTCCCTCCGTTTTCCTATATAGGCGAGGACGGCGAGCCGGCAGGTCTGGAACCCATCATTGCGCAGGCGTTTGCCGACTATCTCGGCATGGAACTTGAAATTGTTAACACCGACTTTGGTCTTTTGATACCGGCACTTCAGACGGGGGATGTGGATATTCTTATCCCCGATATGTCTGAGACGGAAGAGCGAGCGCAGCAAGCGGACTTTTCTGACACTTACCGCTATTCACAGTCGCTAGCACTTGTGAACAAGGACTTTGCCGAGGCGAATAATATCACAGACGATATGCCACCGGAGGAGTTTTTCCACCTCGTAGGCTCTGAATTCATCGGGCTTGCAGGTACATTCGGAGTGCTTGTTCCACAGCAGTTTGGAGCGGAGGTCACCGAGGTTACCGAGATAGGTACAGGTATACTTGAAGTGGCGGGGGGACAGTCTACAGCGCTAGTTGCGTCGGTCGAAGTGCATAGCTTCCACGCAGCAAACCCCGACACTACCATAGTGTATCACGGCATAGGAAACTGGTCAGGCTCTAGTTTTGTAGTGAAGAAGGGTGACGCTGAAATGCTTGAAAAGGCTAACGAGTTCATCGCTACCATGTACGAAGAGGGCGGACTGTTTGATGAAATAAGCCCTGAGTGGGACGGAATTATCGCCGAGTTTTTATCTAATGACGAGCTTGGCCTTGACTATATCGTAGGGAAGCCGGAGGGCTGGGTAGATTAGTTTAAGTGAATAGTGAAGAGTTTTTTGCCTATGGGTGGCGGAACGAGAACGCTTTAAAGAGCTATCCATTTCGTAAGATGCAAAAAATAAAATTTTCTAATATCCACTGCGCCGAATTACACACAGCTTAGCCGTTGTGCGTAGTCGGCGCATGGGTATGTAAAGACTTTTCGAGGGTGACGCATAAGCCGCGCAACTTTCGAATTTTTGAAAGGACAGGCAAGTTTATGAAACTTACCGACAGAATACAGTACGGTGTGGTAATATTATTGTTTTTACTCGGCATACTGTACGCACTGTTTTTCTCCACGGACACCGCACCGCAGTATGACATGATATTAGATCAAAGCAACTTGCTTTTCGAAGCGTTTATCGGCACAATCTGGGTAAGTTTAGTGACACTGCTGGGGTCACTGCTGTTTGGGTTTGTGCTTTTTATGATGATGCGGTCGAAGGTGGCGTTTTTAAAGGCGATTTCCGATGTCTTAAACGAAATTATAATGGGGACACCTCTACTTGTGTTAATTTTTCTAATTGTATACGTGCTGGGGCCTGTCTTAAGCTATAACGATAAGTTGGTGCTCGGTATAGTGGCACTGATTATCTACAACGCACCGTATGTCGCTAACGCCTACGAAACCACCGCTTCAGTGGTGGATCGTGACCAGTATACAGTGATGGACTTGTACGGCTTCAAGTGGTATCAGAGATACATATATATAATAGTACCTCAGATGATAAAGCCGTTTATACCGTCACTCATAAACAATCTATCAAGTGTTATCAAGAGTTCATCGCTACTCAATATCATATCGGTGACCGAGATCACCTACATTACACGCACCATTTCGTCACGTAACTTTGCGTTTATAGAGGGTTACTATGTGATGTGGATAATGTATCTGGTAGTGACAATACCGCTGTCGTTAGCCGCTAAATATATCGGAAAGAAGGTGGCGTAGTGGACATCACCGTAAAAAACCTACTTAAAAAATACGGCACACAGACTGTCCTGGACAACATCAGCTTTGAGGTCAAGGGTGGCGGCGCTATTGGTATAATCGGCGAATCGGGATGTGGGAAGTCAACACTGCTTCGTCAACTGTCAGGGATAGAAACGCCTGACGGTGGGGAAATCGAGATAAACGGACTGTCACCGCTTGCAGATATCGTCAAATTCCGAGAGAAGATAGGCGTGGTGTTCCAAAAGCACAACCTGTTTCCTCACCTTACAGTCAGAAAAAACATTACACTGATACTAAACAAAATTAAGAAACTGGACAAACAGCAGTCGGAGGAAAGGGTAACGGCTCTGCTAAAACAGCTACACATTCTAGGCGAGGCGGACAAAAAACCGCACGAGATATCAGGAGGACAGGCTCAACGTGCCTCAATAGCGAGAGCGCTTGCAACAGAACCTGATCTGATTTTCCTTGACGAGCCGACCGCCGCCCTCGACCCAATCCTCACCGATGAGGTACTAAAGGCGGTTACTGACCTAAAGAGCGGCGGACGTAGCTTTATATTCGTGACACATGAGATATCATTCCTGCGTGAGTTTGCTGATCATATCATATTTTTAAAAGACGGTAAAATCGCCGAGTTTGGTGATATTACCTGCTTGAAGACTCCCAAGACGAAGGAATTGGCGGAATTTTTGAAGATTTATTGATGGTCTTCTGTAGGGGTATGTCGGAAATCTGTGGGGAGTGAACCTATCATGCACGAAAACCCCACAGAGGCCTTAACGAAAACAACCCACTCGCAGGCAGTGGCCATGTCGGCGTGCGCGCCGACTAATAAATGCAGGTCAGCCTTTGGGGCTGACCTACATTTATTTCTGAACCTTGTTCAGATGGCCACTGCCGGCGAGTGGGTTGTTTTCGTTGAGGAGCCGGCGGCAGTCGGACGAAAATGATGCGGAACAACCTAGAGTGTATCCCCAACATATAGTAAGTTCTTCTATCGAAATGTGTAACAATTCAGTTTTACCACTTGATACGACAGTTAAGTTATGGTATTATTTATCGGGTATTGTGATGACTCACGATGGGGATTAGCCACTTAAATTATTATGTTCTTCTTCTCGAGTAACTTCACCAGCGGTATACCGAGGACTGCACAGGACGCAAGCTGTCCCAGCCCCACTTGTAGACCAAATAGCCCCCAACTTGCTACTGACAATCCCCCTGTTATCGCAACAGAAAGCTCTCCGCCTATGACGACGGCGTTTATAAGTATGGGGGGGAGGCAGGACGCAATCGGCACACCTTTAAAGCGGATGTTACGTAACTTGTACGACATAATCGCAGCTACAAGTGTAGCTCCACTACCTAAAAACACGTCCACTATACCCAGTATGTTTGCACCTGTGGCGGCACCGTATAGGTTGGTGATGATACACCCTAACGTTACACCGTATATGGAAACAGGGCTGATGACCGGCAACATGGTTAGCGCCTCGGCAACTCGTACTTGTATAGCTCCAAAGCTGAATGGGGCTAGTAATATGCTGACTGTGACGTAAATTGATGCCACAATAGCGGCTCTGGTGATACTTTTTGTACTCATGACTTTTCCTCTTTCTTAAACAAAAAAATAAAGGGATGACCTTCATCCCGAGTAAGTAATCGTAAAATACTATTTAGATATAGAACAACCGCTGAGCGGTGTAATAACATACATGAAAGGGCCAAACATATGCTGATAATGGCTATAGACCTAGGTAAAGCACGTACAGGAGTGGCGCTGAGCGATAAGACGGGTCTGCTTGCCTACCCTCACAGCGTGATTCCCTCACGCAACACCGAGAAGCTTCTAACGGACATTGTATCAATTATCGCAAAAGAAAATGTACAAGAAGTAATAATCGGGAATCCGCTAAATATGGATGGTAGCAGGGGAGAGAAGAGTTTAGAAGCTGAAGCGTTTTCTGAAATGCTGTCCGAGAAAGTAGAAGTACCTATCCGCCTGTGGGACGAGCGACAATCTACCGTTTCAGCTCATAACATGCTACGTGAAGCAGGCAAAAAACAGAAAAACACCAAGAATATCGTTGATGCGGTAGCGGCAGTGGTTATATTGGAAAACTATCTAAATTTTAAGCGTAACAGCAGAAGTTAACAATTTGTACCTTGAAGTAAGTGATAAAACGCTGTACAATAGTGCTATAATGTATAATAACCTACTGTGGTAAATTGTTCGGCAATTCCGCTCCTGTACTTACTGTGTTCATAATGCGGCGTTCCGAGTTTTTCACTAGGCTGTTGAGTGAAGCCGCAAAGGCGGGGTACTGATCTTTAAGGCTATCAGGGCTTATCGCTTGAGGGACAACCTCGCCGACAGTATGCTCACCCGGTAGAACCTTAAGGGTCTTTTTAGATACAACCGCTGCGTTTCCTCTGCACTGCTCCATCGCTGCCATACTGTAAGCATCGGACAGTGACTGTGGAATGGCAAACATCGAAGCGAGATTTTTACTGTCTGACTCATGCACCAGGCGCACCATTCTGTACACCGACAGCATGAGAAAGTTGGACACCTCGGTCAAAAGTAGTTTGTTCCCCATTTTAGCCAGTAAATCGAATAATATGTTGAGAGAATTGACAATAATCTTCTTATTAAGTGTAGGAAGCACACCGCCTGAGCCGAGGACATTTTCCTTACCTGCATTGCCGTCCGGTATGCTCTCAAGGTCGATGTCAGGGCCGTTTCTCTCGCTGGAACGACCTAAAAGGTAGTCACAACTGACAGAGTAGTAGTCCGCAACCTTCACAAGAAACTCAAGACCGCACTCACGTATGCCTCTTTCGTAGTGAGAAAGCAGCGACTGCTTTATCCCCAGTTCCAAAGCGGCATGTTTTTGACTTATACCACGCTCATTGCGCAAAAGAGTGAGAATGCGAGAGAAATCACTACGGGCTGTGTTATAGGTATTATGTACGGTATTCATCGGTACTCCTACTCCTTCGACATGAAAGTATAATTAAATTACTAATAGTATAAACATTATATTACATGTTTCGACTTTTGTAAAGAAAAAATTCACAGTTTTTTTACGTTTTGCGCCAAATATCGTGAATAATAGGCTCAAAGCGGACGATAAAAGTTAACTTAAACCTAATTACAGTAAAGGACTGACATGATGAAAGGTTTTACACTGCAATTTTTAAGGCATCCCACCGACATAGGAAACAGTGAGGGGAAGTATATCGGTAGAAGCGATGTACCACTCACAGCGGACAGTGAAATGTTACTGAAACAAGCGGAGGAATATGCACCACCTGTGGACATAGTGTTTACATCTCCACTGCAAAGGTGCCGCAGAACCGCCGAACTACTCTACCCAAACACCCCACACATCGCCGTGGAAAATCTCACCGAGCTTTGCATGGGCGAGTGGGACGGTAAAAAGATAGACGAGCTTAAAGATGATAAACGCTACCATGAGTGGCTTGCCAATTCACGTCAAGTACAGATACCCGGCGGCAGAGAAACCATGGACGATTTCATGGGGCGCATAACACTGGCGATAGACCAAATTGTCGGCGAGATGGGCAGAGAATCAAGCTACACCGCCGCAGTAGTCACCCATGGTGGTGTCATCCTCAGCCTATTAAGCGCTTACGGCATGCCAAAACTCGACCCTTCCCAGCTCTATTTCGGTCAGGTGGGCGGATTTAGTGTGCGCATTGAAAACATGCTGTGGTTTTCCCATCGAGTTATGGAGGTCAAGGCACGTATAGACCTCTAAACTATGCAAAAAATTATACATGACTGAAAATACGGTGAGTATTGCGACTTCTTTGCTCTGTGCTTGACGAATACAGTTGAAAAAAAGTTGCTTAAATAAAATAATGATTAACGGAGGTAATAACAATGAGCGAAAACATGTCCGGATTGGTGCATTTGTACGTAGGTGATGGTAAAGGGAAGACGACCGCTGCTTTAGGGCTTGCGGTACGTGCTCTGGGGGCGGGTAAACGAGTGTTGATGGTGCAGTTTTTGAAAGGTCAGCAGACAAGTGAGCTGAAACCACTCGATAAGCTTGGCATAAATGTGGTACGGATGGAGAGTGCTGACAAGTTTGTTTTCCAGATGAACGATGAAGAAAAAGCGGCTGTCGCCGTAGAGTGCAGAAAGTGTCTGGACATTGTGAAAACCGCATTTGCTGACGAAATATACGACCTTGTTGTCTTGGACGAAGTGGTGGACGCTGTAAACCTAAAGCTAATCAGCTCTGATGAACTTGTGGACATTGTAAAATCACGTTCGAGTAGCACAGAGGTGGTGCTGACAGGAAGAAACCCCGACGACAACATAGTTGCGGTAGCAGATTACCTTACTATTATGACCGCTCTTAAACACCCTTACAGGCACGGTGTTGCAGGTAGAGTTGGTATAGAATACTAAGGACAATAACGAACCACCTAACACATGCAATTCTACCGATTACAGGTGGAAATCGTAATTATGAATAATACAGCGAGCTTTAACCCAAACTGACAGAGAATTTAGGACATTAATGTTATAGAGTATTAAGAAAACGGAGGATGAAAATGACTTTATTTGCAAGGGTAAAACACAACGCCCGACAGGCACTAAAACGTGACCTCACCTCCGCCACGGCAATCGCCACCATAATCATTTTGATATTTGTCGGCATACAATTCATGGACAGTGCGTTGTTTGATATTCAGGCACGCCCAGATATTATATCCGACTATCTGGCATACGGTGAGTCGGCTGTTCCGTTTTGGGATTTCTTTTATAACTCTTTCGGTATTGTCGCTATTTCTTTGGTTACCTTCTTGACGCTGTCACCGCTCATGCTTGGTGCGAAGAAGTGGTATTTTACACTGTCAGATGGTGAATATCTGGAGTTTGGACTGCTGTTTTCTGCCTTTCGGTCGGTAGGGACTTATTTTTCCTCATTGGGAGTTAAAATATCGCTGTTTGTGCGAAGGCTTACCGTGTTTTGCGTGTTCCTGTTACCGGGGCTTAGTGTGGTGTCCATCTCACTTTTTACCTACTATCGTTTACCGGAAGAAGCAAATCTCTGGTCTATCGGTGTGCTTTTAGGGGCGGTGTTAATATTGTTTGGAGTGTTGTTTGCGGCTGTGGTGTGCTGTCGTTACTACCTGGTCGAGTATTACTTTCTGGAGGGTGTCGACATTTCGGACGCAATAAAGTTATCCACTCGCGCCACAAAAGGACGACTTTGGAGGCTTTTCTCCTTTAATCTCTCGTTTTTGATGTGGTGGATTGGTGCACTGTTTGTGTTCCCACTGCTATACTCCTACTCCTACATTTCGGTTAGCAAGGGGATATTTGCTCGATATATAATGCAGGATTACTACACTCAAGTCACTGGAAACCATGCATAAGCTATGCTTTAAAAACAGTTAATATAAAGAGAATAACCCCTCAAGGTTACAACACGAGAGCAAGTGTAGTAACTTCGAGGGGTTAATTTATATATTTTAGCCTAGAATAAAAACATCAATAATTATTAATCTAAAAGCTCTTTTATGCAAGCGGCGCAAATATTTTTATTCTTATGTACCTTGATATCATCTGCACTTCCGCAGAAAACGCAAGCCGGTTCGTATTTTTTTAGAATAATTTGGGTGTTATCCACGTAAATTTCAAGTGAATCCCTTTCGTTGATTCCAAGTGTTCTTCTTAGCTCTATTGGGAGAACAATTCTGCCTAATTCGTCAACACGTCTGACAATACCTGTAGATTTCACAATAATTTCCTCCTTAAAATGTGTAAGTCGCTAATCAAAGATGCCTTTTACAATTAGATTATATACCATGTTTCACTAAATGTAAATAGCTTTTTGTAAGAAAATGTTATGTAAAAAGTTATTTTACAATAAATTGTTGAAATATGAATAAATTCAAATAGTTTATTTTTTAACATTTTTAGATTTCATTGACAAATTATAAACAATGGTAATATATAGAAAATATTTATATTTTTAGATTTGTTTAGTAACATATAATTCACATATATGTTACAAATGCAAATCAATCTAAAATACTTCACAGCATCCATAGAAAGAGTAAAGGCAAGTGATACATTCAAGTACCGCTT
>CAYJIK010000031.1:0-21097 GCA_964370205.1 uncultured Oscillospiraceae bacterium
GGGTACTATTATGCAAAGCCGATGCCGGTTGCGGATTTTGAAGAAAAGTATCTCAATCGCAAAATGAACACAATTTAACATGAACACTTCAAACGTTGTAGGGGTTGTCCTTTGGGATACCCCTACACCTTTGTATTTGGACTATTAAAACAATACAAATAGGCTTTTTGGTATGAGATCGAAAGCCCTTTTTGATACTTCATTTTGTCGGACAATAGCTCGACACCATGAGCAAATCCGGAAAAGCAATTTTGGCAAATCACACAAAAGCTACCATGGAAAAGATGTTTTTTTCTCGAATGGAAGTATATTACCAATGGAATTATGCGTTTTACAGTGTAATCATTGTTGACAATGTAACAACGATGTGAGAAAATAGGGTTTGGAACACGAGAGTGGCGTAATAGGTTTTACTTTTTTTTACAATATGTTATACATACTGTGACGATGATTACTTTACTACTAATTAAACTTTACACAACGATCATTGACCCACTACAAGCATTTTACGCCACAGTCTTTATAGTTAAGGAGGATGCACGTTGAAATTCAGTGAAAAGATCATGTCAACCGCGCAGAAGATAGCGGAGGAGTGTCAAGGTCACAACCAAGCTTTTTGCACAACTCGTTGCCCCATGCACACTGATGCTATCGGTTATGTCAATCTGATCAAAGAAGGAAAGACAAAGGATGCACTACTAAAGATCAGGGAAAAGGTGTTTTTACCCGGAACTCTTGGTAGAATTTGCGCCCACCCATGTGAGGATGAGTGCAGACGCTGTAAGGAGTACGGCGAGCCAATCTCCATTGCTGCACTGAAAAGGTATGCGGCGGACAAAGCGGACAGCGTAGACCTGTGGGACATGTCCAAAAAGCCGTCCAGCGGTAAAAAGGTTGCCGTAATCGGCGCAGGCCCCGGCGGAGCACAGGCGGCAATTGATCTCGTTAAAGAAGGTCACCATGTCACCATCTACGAAAAGCTGAACGTATACGGTGGTATGATGCGTGTGGGGATACCTGCATACAGACTACCCAGAGATGTTATCGACTTCGAGTACAAGTACCTGGAGAACTTAGGCGTTGAGTTTAAAATGGGCGTTGAGATAGGCAAGGACATAACCTTCGCCGACCTCCGTGCTAAGCATGACGCTGTTGTGGTCGCTATAGGCGCACACAAAGGCTCGCAGATACCTACAAAGGGCGATGACAAGAAGAACATCACAAACGCTGTTGACTTCCTAAAGCTAGCCTCTCTTGAGCAGAGAGCGGACGTGCCTTGTGGAAAGGTCATGGTTATCGGCGGCGGAGACGTTGCGATGGACTGCGCGAGAACATCACTGCGTCTGGGTGCAACAGAAGTTAACCTTGTAACACTTGAATGTATGGTAGACCTACCTGCAAGCAAGCACGAACAGCACGGCGCGACCACTGAGGGTATTATATACAACTGCGGCTTCGGCACACAGGAAATTCTCGGTGAGAACGGCGTCCTGACAGGTGCGTTGGTACAGGAAGTACTATCCACCCACGATAGTGAAGGCCGCTTTAATATCCAGTACGGACCAAACACTAAGACAATAGAGTGCGATACACTGATATTCGCAACCGGCCAGCTTGTGCAGGACGTAACAGACGGTGCACTTGAGCAGGGCAGAGGCGGAAGATATGTAGTGGACAAGGACACACTGGCAACGTCTGTTGAAGGTGTATTTGTTGCAGGCGACTGCGCAGGCAGTAACATAGTTGTAGAAGCTATGGCACTTGGCAGAAAAGCCGCACTGTCTGTAAACCGCTATCTTGCAGGTAAAGACCTCACCGAGGGCAGAGACTTTAAAGAGGAGTACAGCTACGAGTCTATCCTCGACATCCCTCTACCTGATGACGTTCAGAACCTACCGCGTCTGCATACAAGAGAAACCGACCCCAAAGAGAGAATAAAGAACTTTGACGAAGTTGATCTCGGTATGAGCGACGAAACAGCGATGGCGGAAGCTTCACGTTGCTTTAAGTGTGAATGTAAAAAGTGCATGACCGAGTGCTTAATGCTTAACGACTTTACCGGATACCCCGGTGAGCTGTTTAAGACATTCCTTGAAACAGGCGAGCTTAGCCCCACAATGTGCTACTCCTGCAACATGTGCGACCAGTGTACACTTGTCTGCCCTGAGGAGTATAAGTTTGCGGAACTGTTCGGCGATATCCGTAAGTATATGGTTAAGGCAAACGGCGGCAACTCACCTATGGCAGGGCATAAAGCTATTAACATGCACCAGCTACTCGGCTTTAGCAAGCTGTTTACCACTACACGGAAAGGAAAGAAGAAATAATGGGCAGAAAAGCATTTATAGCCGGCTGTGCGTTGTCGTCGTACAACCCTCAGCTTGTGCTGAAAACTATAGAGCACCTTAAAACAGTCTACCCCGACCTGTCGGTTATTCAGAAGTGTTGCGGTAAACCGACAAAAGCTATAGGACAGGACGAAAAGTTCCATGAGCGTTTTGACGGTCTCACAAAGGACTTGCAGGACTGTGACGTTGACGAGGTTATCGTTGCGTGCCAGAGCTGCATGAAGACTATGTCGCTAAACCCGAATGTCAAGGTCACTTCACTGTGGTCACTGTTTCCCCAGATAGGTCTGCCGAAAGCTCTTGTGGGCAAAGCGAAGGGGAGTGACATGGTGTTCTCCATGCACGACTCATGTTCGGTACGCCCTTATAAGGACATCCACGACGGTATCCGCTGGATAATGGATCAACTGGGCTACACCTATGTTGAGCCGGAGAAGACAAGAGAGTTTACACGTTGCTGTGGTTTCGGTGGCATGGTTGTGCCGGCAAACCCCGATATAGCTAAGCGTGTTATGGAGCGCCGTGTTGGCGACTTCCCGACAAACGCTGTTGTTACTTACTGTGCGGCCTGTCGTCAGTCAATGCTAATGGGCGGTGCGGAAGCTTGGCATATACTTGACCTGGTGTACGGCGATGTTGTACGTAAAGGTCAGAAAGCACCCGTTGACACACTTTCCCAAACAATAGTTGCGTGGAGCAATCGATTCAAGACAAAACTCGGCATCAATAAACTTGTAAAATAGTAAAACTAAATTTTATTAAAACAGGGGGTTATTATGGACGAGAAAAACAAGAAAAAAGGCATAAACTGGCTGGTGGTTATCATTGCGGTGCTTGCAATCGCAGGGCTTATATTTGCGGCATACCAGTTCGGTTTCATAGACTTTATCACCAACATTGACGCACTACAGGCATACTTTGAGGAACTTGGATTTGTAGGTTACGCTATATACATACTGCTTTACATAGTTATAGCGGTTTGTATGTTCCCGGCTTCGGTGTTTGCTATAGTGGCCGGTATTACGTTTGGCCCTCTTATGGGCGGTATACTCTCACTGCTGGGTGCTACAATAGGTGCAACGGTTGCGTTCCTTATTGCTAAGTACATAGCGAGAGGCTTTATCGTAAGCAAATTCGAAGGCAACGTAATATTTAAAAAGATAGAAGACGGTGTACGTGAAAACGGCACAAGCTTCCTGATACTTACAAGACTTGTCCCTGCGTTCCCCTATAACGTACAAAACTACGCATACGGCATCACCTCAATGAATGTGGTAACCTTTGCGTTTGTATCGCTTATAACAATGGCGCCCGGTGCATTCATTTATGCTTTCATGGCAGGTGAGATAGCGACAAATGGTTTCTCCATTACTCTTCTTATCCAATTTGCCGCCGCCGGTGTAGTACTTTTCCTTGTATCACTGATACCAAAGTATATAGCTAAGAAAAAGGGCATTAAAATGGATTAAAAGAGGTAACTCTTTTAATAATAGAAACAAATTTTGGAGGAAAACAATGAAAAGACTATCCCTATTTGCCGTAATCATGGCAACGCTGATGGTATTTGCGGCTTGTAGCCCTGCTACACCGTCATCCACAGCACCAACTCCAACTCCTGAAGCTACTCCAACTCCTGCGACATCCCCTGCACCTACCGCAGCTCCCGAGGCAACTCCGGCCACAACTCCTGATAGCAACCAGTTCATATCAGTAGAAGACGCTAAGGCACTCATCGACTCCGATGAAGATGTCGTAGTGTTCGGCGTACTGAGTGCTGTAAACGCATTCCTACCGCTGACCGACGAAAGCTCCCCTATAGACGGATCGTACAGAGTATGGCGTTCTGACTATTCAGGTGGTGGTACAACAGAGGCTATCAGCCCTAACGTTACCGGTTTTAGACTGGGACTTGACACTATGAACGACCTGATGTCCAAAGCAGGCGTTACAGAAGACAGCACAATCATCGTATACTCCACAAACAACATGCATGACTCCACAAGATTTGGTTGGCAGATGGAGCTGATGGGTCTTGAGCCACTGTATTTGGATGGTGGACTTGATGCATGGAAGGCTGCAGGTTACGACACAGGCGACCAGGTTACGCTGGCTGACGAAGACGTAAAGAGCGACTTTGCTTCCACCGAGTGGAATACTGAAGAGCTAGCAGCCGATATCAATGACGTTGTAGCAGCTCTTGAGAACCCCTCCGAGTGGGTTGTTATTGACACAAGATCACAGGGCGAATATGACGGCGAAGAGACAGGTTCTTCAGCAGGCGCATACGGCACAGGTGCTCTAAAGGGTGCTGTTCACATCGAGTGGAAAGAAGCCCTCAATGAAGACAAGACTCTAAAGAGTGTCGAAGAACTTGAAGCACTGTACGGCGACGTTATCGAAGGCAAAAAAGTTATCACATTCTGCCAGTCCGGCGTTAGATCTTCTCACACACAGATGGTGCTGAGAGAGATGCTGGGTGTAGAAGAAGTTTACAACTATGACGGTTCTTGGATAGAGTGGTCCTATGCCGCTTCCACAGAAGGAACTGACGTAGACGCAGACCTAAAGGCTAAGGTTCTTTCCCTAACAGAAAAGTGGACAGACAATGAGGGTACAATATAACCCTTTAGTTTAACACTGTATTAGACGTTTTTAGACTTCCGATGTGCATAGCAATATGCACATCGGAATATTCCTGTTTTAAGCAATAAATTATTAAATGTGAGAATTATGCCGAAATTGGCAATAATATATATGCTATACCCTTTGGCGGTAGCGTGAGAGAACTGAAAAATAAAAGAAAGAAGCGCTGACCACGCATGTTTTGTCTTTGGTACCCGTTTAGCGCTTGGTTTTTAGTATGCTTGACACAAACGCTCGCAAGTACGTGCAACCCGCAATACAAAAGGTTGCTGATGTGTGTATCAAACTGAAAATTTCCGCAAATCAGGTGACGGTTTTTGCGTTTGGCTTAGGGATGAGCGCAGGACTGCTCATATACCTTGGGCATCCCCTCATCGGCGTGTCACTACTGTGGATATCGGGGCTACTGGACGCTGTGGACGGCAGTATAGCCCGTGCTACAAAGTCGTCAGGTGCATGGGGCGCGCTGATGGACTTGATATTTGACCGCTTTGTGGAGATGGGGCTAATTGTTGCCCTTGCACTGAATCACCCCGAGGCACAAATGATTTTTATTTTTTTACTTTGTGCTATACTGTTCTCAATGTGCGTATTCCTGTCTGTAGGGGCGCTGAGTGCCAACAACTCAAACAAGGCGTTTAAGTATCAGGCAGGAGTAATGGAGCGCACCGAGGGGTTTGTCTGCTTTACGCTGATGGCGTTGTTTCAGGGCTATATTTCGTATATAGCGATAGGGACAGCGGTGCTTATTTTCTTCACAGCACTACAGAGGATGAACGAAGCGAGGAAGTTGTTTGAGAAGAAGTAGGGATACAGTGAGCAGTTTCATAATACTAATCTAAGGCGGCTTAGCCATTTGCAACTTATCTATTAAATTGCATGAAAAGCTGAATAATTTAAAAATAAGATTTTGGGAACGCAGTTTTGTGCTCTTTTGCATAGTTTTAGTTTTTATACAATCAGAAACATGGTGAGAAAAAGCACACAAAACCTGCAGAAAGGAGTGGTAATCCAAGTGGAAAAAATGTTAACTATACTCATCGTGTTGATGATTTTTATGGTCGGATGCAGTAACAGTCAAAATGACTCCTTGACATCAAGCGATTCAAACCAAGCGGCGCAACAACATGACAATGCGGCGTCGACTAATAGCCAATCATCAACCACAGAAGAAAACGACACGGACACACACTTTGAAGCCGAAGACTCGACAGAGAGTTCAGAAACGTCCATGACACAAGACAATATAGGAGACAGTAAAGACATTGATGGTGAGAGCGGTGCAAACGATAATGACAGCGTCAGCTTTGCCGGGGTAGGAGAATGGGTGAATGTTGATAATTCCGAAGATACTTTAACTATAACACAAGTAGACGGAGTGTTGACTGTTGAAAATCAATATGGACAGTGGTCGGAACTCGGCTCTGTTTTATCTCTTACTGAAGATAAAGCTAGCTTTTCGTCATACACTCTGTATACCGTTATTTCAGTGTCGGGCGATACGCTAACAACTGAAGTGACACGCACACAAGCCCCCGGTCCAAACGTTTCACAGAGCACCTATATTGTGACATACACCAGGGTAGCTGACTAAAAAGCCCTCCCTTGTTCAGGGCGGTAAAGGCTTATTGGAGTAGAACAGTTTTCCCTTTGCATTAGCAAGGACAAACTTGATTAAACACATTTTAATATAATTATAGAATTTCGATCGAGTCACTAACATCACCAAACAGAAAGGAAATCACAAGATGAACTCTACATTTCTAAAAAGATTTGCTATTTTTGCTCTTGCGCTGACCCTGCTTGTCGGCTGTAACAACAGCGCAAACACTGACACCCCCACTTTGACCGCCGCCGACCTTGCCACCACCGACTGGGAGCAGGTTGTAGAAGCGGCTAAAGGCACGACCGTTACCTTTTACGGTTGGGGTGGCGACGATAAGGTGAACAGCTACATAACCACCGAGGTTGCGAACACCATGAAGGAGAAATACGACGTTACCGTACAGCATGTGGGTATGGATATTTCTGAAATCCTCACAAGAATGGTAGCGGAAAAGGGAAGTGGCGAGAGTGGAAGCGTTGACGTCGTTTGGATAAACGGTGAGAACTTCTACACCGCTAAACAGCAGGATTTACTGTTTGGCACATTCTTGGAGTATCTTCCAAATGCACAGAAGTATCTTGATTTAGAGTCGTCCACCAACACCACCGACTTCGGCGTAGAAACCGAAGGCATGGAGGCTCCGTGGGGGAGAGCGCAACTTGTGCTGTTTGGCGACAGCGCAAAGAGCGAACTACCTAAGACTGTAGACGAGCTGAAAACATGGGTCGCAGAAAACCCCGGGAAGTTCACCTACCCCGCACCGCCCGAGTTTAACGGCAGTGCGTTTGTCCGTAATATGATAATGCAGTTTGAAGGTAGCGAAGCGCTAACCACATCGGGGCTTACTGACGACGAGATATTAGCCGCCGCACAGCCCGGTATAGACCTCCTAAACGAAATTAAACCAAACCTGTGGCGTGAGGGCGAGGCGTATCCGTCAGGGTTTGCACAGCTACAGACCATGTACGCTGACGGCGAGGTTGACCTTGCTATCACCTACACCGTGGACGGCGTTTATAAAGGTATCACAGACGGACTATTCCCCGAGAGTACCGTTGCATACACACTGGAAAACGGCGGACTGTCCAACACCCATTTCCTCAGCATATCCGCCACTGCTCCTAACTCTGCAGGTGCGCTTCTACTTATAAACGAGATGTTGTCGGTGGAGTTGCAAGCTGCAAAGGCAGACAGAGAAAACTGGGGCGACCTGTCAACACTTGATCCAACTAAATTGTCCGATGATGAGAAAGCGCTGATGGGTCAAGGCGTGTTGCTTGGCACACCGCTACCCGAAACACACGCTTCGCTTATAGAGAAGATTGACGACATCTGGGCGAGTGAAGTGCTTGGGTAGTAGTTTAAGCTATATTTGACGTGATATTTTGCCCGTCCTTTGACGGGCAAAATTTTTAGTGTGTTAGCGTGTATACCGTGTAAAAGACGAAGAAAGGCTGGCGACGTATGTACAAAAGCAATATTAAAAACAGCTTGATACTGCTCTGTACAATGTCGGTGCTAATAGTGTTCTTTGTCTACCCGATACTTGTTAGTGTGGCACAGAGTTTGGGATATTTCCCTGAACTCGGATTGCATGAGATTACATTTCGTTATTACATTGAGCTTTTTGGTGATGCACGGCTGTGGGAGTCGGCGGCGTTTACGCTTATGTTTGCGTTTGTGTCGTCGGGTATTTCTGTGGCAGTGGGAGTGTTCTTGGCGCATATTTTCTATCGCAATAACGGAGGAACGGTTGCGGAAAAGATAGTGCGTCTACCGATTTTAACTCCGCATATTGTCGCAACGCTAATTGTTTACCTGTTGTTTGCACAGAGTGGTATAATAGCACGTATCTGCTACCACCTCGGTTTAATAACAGAAACAGCGCAGTTTTTGCCGATGACGCAGGACAGCCTCGGACTGGGTGTGATAGTCACCTACCTTTGGAAAGGTATACCGTTTGTGCTTGTGACGGTGCTCTCGGTACTGCGCAGTACAAACTCTAAGCTGTCAGCGGCGGCTGAGAATTTGGGGGCGAGTAGGGGTTATACGTTCCTGAAGGTGGTGTTGCCCGCTGCTGTGCCAAATATTATAACATCTTTTCTACTGCTTTTCGCTTTCTCATTCGGCGCATTCGAAGCCCCTTTTCTATTAGGCCCAACAACCCCTAAGGCACTGCCTGTGCTGTCCTACCAGTACTATACAGGTAACGACCTCACCGACCGAGTATACGCCATGGCTATAAATGTACTTATCACGTTGTTTTGTCTGCTACTACTCGCTGTCTACCTTTATGCAGATAAAAAACGTCGTAGCTACAATATGGACAGTCACCTTCCGACCGATACAGGGACTGTCGCCAGCAAGAGTATAGCCAGACTTATCTGTGCCGCTATACTGCTTTCGTTTTTACCACTCTTGCTTTGGGCATTCAGCACGCGTTGGCAGTGGCCACTTTTGCTACCGGAGAGCTTATCTGCTAGGGCGCTTGTGCATATGTTTACTGGCAGTAGCGATATGGCGGCGGTTGTAACAGATAGCCTGCTTGTGTCAGGGGCGGTGACGTTTGCTACGATAGCGCTGACTCTACCTGCGGCACGTATTCTGGCACGTGGTGGCGTGTGGCTTAAGAGTTTGTGGTACGCGCTTATCTGGGCGCCGTTTTTAGTGCCTGCCACTTCTGTGGGTATGGGGATGTATACTGTCATGTTACAGCTTGGGCTCGAAAATAGTTTTTTCGGTGTGGTGCTTGCGAATATTGTACCGTGTATACCGTATGCAATGCTAATGCTACAGTCAGCCTGTGAACTACACGGCGACCGCTATGAGCAACAGGCTTTTATGCTTGGGGAAAGCCGCCTTAATGTTTTCTTTAAAGTGACATTACCCATGCTCGCCCCTGCTATTAGATCGGCAGCGGTGATGGTGTTTATGGTGAGCTTCGGGCAGTATTTCTTGACCTTCCTCATAGGTGGGGGGCTGGTAAAGACACTACCGTTAGCCATGTTCCCGTACATTCAGCAGGGGGATAGGGTGCTTTCGTCTATTTACAGCATTGTGTATATTATTGTAATTCTGCTTGTTACAGGGTGTGTAGAACGTATAGGCATAAAACGCAAGCTGTAGAACGATTTTATTTAAAAAGTTAAACTTAGGAAAATGGTGAGATGTATGGCATGGGTATCGCTAACTAACATAGAAAAGTCTCTTGACGGTGTTAAAATACTGGACAAGGTAAACCTTGACATAGAAAAAGGCGAGATGATAGCGCTGTTAGGGCCTTCAGGGTGCGGCAAGAGCACAACGCTTAGGATTATTGCAGGTATACTGTCCGCCGATGGGGGAGAGGTGTATGTTGCAGGGCGACCTGTGGGCGATGTTCCCGCAAACAAAAGGGGTGCGGTTTTGGTGTTTCAAGACTACCTATTGTTTCCGCATCTTACGGTTGAGAAGAACATAGCGTTTGGCCTCAAGGCGCAAAAGGTGGACAATTCCGTAATATCAGCGACTGTAGCAGAGCTTATAAAGATGGTGGAACTGTCAGGGGAAGAAAAAAAGTACCCTTACCAACTGTCCGGCGGACAACAGCAGAGGGTTGCTATCGCAAGAGCGCTAGCGGTAACTCCTGATATACTGCTACTGGACGAGCCTTTTTCCAACCTTGACCCAATACTGCGTGAGAGTATGCAGGAGTTTGTAAAACGAATCCACGAGCAGACAGGTACGACCACGATTATAGTCACGCATAGTAAAGAGGAAGCGTTTAAGATGTGTAGCAAAGTTGCGGTAATGTTTGACGGCAAGGTAGAACAGACCGATACCGCCTATAATCTCTACACCAAACCTAAGACACTTAGGGTGGCTGAATTTCTGGGGGTGGTGAACAAGATTTCTGCAACCGTTAAATCGGGTATGGCGGTAACCGCTTTTGGTAGCTGTCCGGTAGATCTTACAGATGGTGATTACGAGTTTGCTGTCCGTCCTGAGGATATAACAGCAGGTGGTGAAATGGGCGGTGTAGTGCGTGATGTCGTGTTTATGGGGGAGAAGTTTAGGTATACCGTCGAGGCTGAAAATGTGATTTTGATACTGGACACCCACCCTACAGGCGCTGTGTCAAAACCGGGCGAGAGTATTACGTTTACTGTAAATTTGGAGGGTAGGGTATTCGAGAGTGGGGTGTAGACGGAGATTAGGACGAGGTGGTTTCTTGACGTCCGGACTCGAGTGGGCATTCGCCCTTAACCACCGCCGCACGGTAGCGGAACCAACGCAGCTACGCGAAGCCCTTCGGGCTTCGCCGGCAGTGGCCATGTCGGTGCACAGCACCGACTAACGAAAGAAGGGCAGCCCCAAAGGGCTGCCCTTCTTTCGTTTCCGCCCTTTGGGCGGATGGCCACTGCCGAACTGCGTTTGTTCCACTACCTAAAAGCCTGAGCGTTACCGCTATGTCGAAAACCGCTACAACCTACCCTTCTCCTTCCTTAGCATGGTGAAGAATTTTTTACGTAAGCATATAAGTGCTACCACATTTGGAATGGTGAGCAGAGCGGTAGAGATGTCCACAAGTGCCCATACCTGTTCGGTACTGCGACCTATTGCCAAAAGCGGAGCGGATAAATATACCATCCGCATGAGTAGGGGGGAAGGGTTTTTAAACAGATACCTTGCACAACTTTCAAATATCATCCACCACCCGACCATGGAGGAATACGCAAAAAGTATCACGCATACAGTGAGCATGTGCCTACCCATAACCCCAAATGAATTTGAAAACGCCATAGCGGTGAGGAGTATTCCGTTTTCACCACTCTGCCAGACAGTTTCGCCTGCCGTGAGGATTGTCAGCGCCGTAAGTGTGCATATTACGATTGTATCAAAAAACACTTCAAATGCCGCTAACATTCCCTGCTTAATAGGGCTTTCAGCGTCGGCGCAGGCGTGTATAACCGCACCTGTCCCTGTTCCTGCTTCATTTGAGAATGTCCCACGGGCGACACCTCGACTGAGCGCCATAGTCACCGACGCACCCATAAAACCCCCGGCCGCAGGAAGCGGTGAGAATGCCCCTTTAAATATGAGTGTAAAAGCGTGGGGGAGTTCGCCGACGTTTGACAGTATCGCAACGAGGCAAAACGCAATATACATACCGCTCATTACAGGCGTTATAACTTCACATAACCGCCCCACCCCTGAAATTCCTTTGATTACAGCAATACCGCACAGCAAAACCGCTATCATCACGGTCACCGCTGAAGGGATACCGGTACTACCCTCCACAGCCTGCGCCATTGTGTGGGGCTGTACCACCATAGCACCGCATAGCCCTCCGCAGACCATAACCGCCGCAAAAACACCGCCAACAAAGCCCTTGCCCCCTAGTGCCTCCTCTATATAGTACATAGGCCCGCCGTAGTAGCCGACTCCCGAACGTACACGATAGCGAACCGCAAGGGACACCTCCACCAACTTTGTCATCATACCTATAACAGCGCAAACCCACATCCAGAATATCGAACCGGGGCCGCCTATTGCAATAGCGGTCGCGACTCCCGCCATGTTAGCGTTACCAATTGTACCGGACAGCGCAGTAGACAGTGCTTGAAACGGTGTAATACCGCTTTTGCTTTTATGATGTTCTTTATTTGTCAATCCACCATAGATTACACGTATACCTTCGGATATCCCCCTAAACTGAAAAAAACCTCCCTTAACGGAAAAATATAGGCCTGTCCCTAAAAGCAGCACCATTGTTGACGGCCCCCAAAGTATAGCGGAAATCTGCTCTAGCATGTGTCACTCGTCCTTTCTATTGTTATTCTTTCAAGTTTTATCAATATAAACAAAACGTGCATTTTGGTTATTTTTTAGACAGGTTTTTTGTTACATTTTTTTAACTTATTTTTACAATAGTTAACAAAACTCCACTAACGATAAAAAAACACAAAAACTATGTGAAAAATTTATTTTTTAGTCTTGTAATTTTAAAAAATATAGTGTATTATCAATTTGTAAAGTGTAGTGTCAAAATTTAATAATGGATGATGACAATGGGAGAGAGCTTATAAAGCCACCGAAGGAATAAGTGGGCTGGGATTTGCACCTTGCGCCTATGAATATCTCAGGTAGAAATACCGTTGTCGGACATATCTCTGGAGAGCGTTAAGCACCGAAGGAGCAACCGTAAACATACAAGCAGTGACACTAATTGTTTTTCTGCTTTGTTTTATGGGAATCTCTCAGGTTCCATAACAGAGCAAAGTGAGCAGTCTTTTGTCACTTGCTCTTTTTTAACGTCTTACAGAAACTTTACACTGAAAACCTATTACTAAAACCTATTACAAAAGTGGTGGTATTATGCCTTTGATTGTTACAAACAACCCAAAAGTCCGAGAGCAGGTAACGTCGGTTAACGTAATGTTTGTGGACGGTGGTTACCTCGATGTACTGCTAAAGCTTCGGGATATGGTTCACAAAGGTCATGTGCTACTCACCCACCCGTTGATGGGCAGCGTAAAGCCGGGTGAAACGCCCTTTAGATCTGTAATAATAACAGACAAAGAGGGAAAACTTGATGTAAAGTCGTTACAGCTTATAGAAGCGGCGATAATGACTTTCGGTAAGTTCACCGAGAAAAAGCTGACGCCGCGAGGCATAGAGGATTGCATGACTGTAGACCTCTCGCTCATAATGTCCGCACTTTAAATTGTTCCCCATCCGCAGAAGCGGTTAAAATAAAAGGAGGTGTTCACGTTGAAGTTGGAACTTGGGTATATCCATATCAAAGATATTCAATTTTCAAATGAATCCAAGGTTGAAAACGGAGTCTTATACGTAAACAAAGAAGAGCTGATCGCAATGGTGCTGGAAGATGAGCATTTAAAGTCCTGTGACTTTGATATCGCGCGTCCCGGCGACAGTGTTCGCATAACACCTGTTAAAGATGTTATCGAGCCAAGAACAAAGGTTTCCGGTACCGGCGGTATATTCCCCGGTATGGTAGCTAAGGTTGAGACAGTTGGTAACGGCGTTACACACGTGCTTAAGGGCATGGCTGTTGTAACAACAGGTACTGTAGTCGGCTTCCAGGAAGGCATCATCGACATGTCCGGCCCCGGAGCAGAGTACACACCTTTCTCCAAGACCTTTAACCTAGTTATGATCGCAGAGCCTGCTGAAGGCATCGCTCCCCACGACCACGAGAGAGCACTGAGAATGGCTGGTCTAAACCTAGCCTCCACTCTGGGCGACCTTGCTAAGAATGTAAAGCCTGACGAGTGTGAAGTGTTTGAAACACCTAACCTAATCGAAGGCATCAAAATGTACCCCGACCTACCAAGAGTTGTGTATATCCAGATGCTGCAGAGCCAGGGTCTGATGCATGACACATATGTGTACGGTGTGGACGCAAAGAGAACACTTACCACAATGATTATGCCTACCGAAATCATGGACGGCGCAATCGTTAGCGGTAACTGCGTATCTGCTTGCGACAAGAACACAACCTACCACCACCAGAACAACCCTGTTGTTCACGATATGTTTGCACAGCACGGTAAGGCATTCAACTTTGTTGGTGTTATCATCACAAACGAGAACGTTTACCTAGCTGACAAGGAGCGTTCCTCCGACTGGACAGCAAAGCTTGCTGAGTTCCTAGGCGTAGACGGCGCTATCATCTCCCAGGAAGGCTTCGGTAACCCCGATACCGACCTTATCATGAACTGCAAGAAGGTTGAAGGTAAGGGTATCAAGACCGTTATCATCACCGACGAGTATGCAGGACGTGACGGTTCTTCCCAGTCTCTTGCTGACGCTGACCCGGCTGCTGACGCAGTTGTAACAGGCGGAAACGCAAACATGGTTATCACACTGCCTAAGCTTGACAAGGTTATAGGTCACCTAAACTTTGTTGACGTTATCGCGGGCGGATTTGCTGAGAACATGGATGCAGACGGCAACATCACAGTTGAAATTCAGGCTATAACAGGTGCAACAAACGAGCTTGGCTTCTCTAAGCTCAGCGCCAGATAATTAGGGTAAAGGAGTGAATACAGTGAGTAAGATTAAAGTAGTACAGTATATAAATCAGTTCTTCGCCCAGATTGGTGGCGAGGAAAAAGCCGACTACAAGCCGGAAGTTCGTGAAGGCATTGTAGGACCCGGCGCTGCGTTTGCCGCTGCGTTTGGCGACAAGGCTGAAATAGTTGCAACAGTTATCTGTGGTGACTCTTACTTCAACGAAAATCTCGAGTCCGCTTCTAAGGAAGTTATGGAGATGATCAAGAAGTACAATCCCGACATCTTCATCGCAGGCCCTGCATTCAACGCAGGACGCTACGGCGTAGCTTGCGGTCACATCGCCACTGCGGTTCAGAAAGAAATGAACATCCCTGTTCTAACAGGTATGTACAAAGAGAACCCCGGTGCTGATATGTACAAGGCTAACGTTCTAATCGTTGAAACAAAGAACTCCGCAGCAGGCATGAGAGACGCAGTCGCTAAGATGGCTCCTCTTGCTCTAAAGCTTGCTAAGGGTGAAGAAATACTTGCGTCCGCTATCGAAGGCTACATGCCTAACGGTATCCGCAAGAACTTCTTTGAAGCAGACAGAGGCTCCAAGAGAGCTGTTGCAATGCTGGTTAAGAAGCTGACAGGTAAGGAGTTCGTAACCGAGTTCCCAATGCCCGACTTCGACAGAGTTGCTCCAAACCCTGCTGTTAAGGATCTGTCCAAGGCTACAGTTGCTATCGTTACTTCCGGTGGTATCGTGCCTAAGGGCAACCCTGACAGAATTGAGTCCTCCTCCGCTTCCAAGTACGGTTCCTACGACCTAACAGGCGTTATGGACATGACAGAAGCAACTTACGAAACAGCACACGGCGGTTACGACCCTGTGTACGCTAACCAAGATGCTGACCGTGTTATGGGTATAGACATCCTGCGTGAGTTTGAAAAGGAAGGCAAGATAGGCAAGCTACACAACATGTTCTACTCCACAGTTGGTAACGGTACTGCTGTTAAGAACTCCAAGGAGTTTGCAGCTGCTTACGCACAGGAGCTAAAGAATGCAGGTGTTGACGCTGCTATTATGACCTCCACCTGAGGAACCTGCACACGTTGCGGCGCAACGATGGTTAAAGAAATTGAGCGTGCAGGTATACCTGTTGTTCACATTTGCACAGTTACACCGATATCCATGACAGTTGGAGCTAACAGAATAGTTCCTGCTATAGCTATCCCTCACCCACTGGGCAACCCTGCTCTAACAATGGACGAGGAAAAAGCTATCCGCAGAAAGATCATGAACACAGCGCTTAACGCACTGACAACTGAGGTAGATACTCAGACAATCTTCGAAAAATAAAGAAACTTTTTCGCAGTGAGGGGCGGCATTATCCGCCCCCACCCCTGCGGATACAGGAGGATATTCGTGAATTTGTATGATGTTATAATAATCGGATCCGGCCCTGCAGGACTGTCTGCCGGCATATATGCAGGTCGTAGCACCCTTAAAACTCTGCTTATCGAGAAAGAAAAAGCAGGCGGCCAGATAGTTATCACAGGCGAAATCGAAAACTACCCAGGTAGTGAGCATCCCGAAAGCGGCCCTTCCCTCATCAAGAAGATGGAAGATCAGGCAACACGCTTTAACGTAGAGAGAGCATTCGACGAAATAGTCGAAGTTAACCTAGAAGGCACCACAAAAGTGCTAAAGGGCAAGAAGGGCGAATACCACGCTAAGGCTGTTATAATAGCTACAGGCGCATTCCCCAGACTTCTCGGTTGCCCCGGCGAAGCTGAGTTCACAGGTAAGGGCGTTTCTTACTGTGCAACTTGTGACGCTGCATTCTTTGAAGACCTTGAAGTATACGTAGTAGGCGGCGGCGACAGTGCTGTCGAAGAGTCGCTACACCTTGCTAAGTTTGCAAGAAAAGTTACCATCATCCAGATGATGGATCACCTGACAGCTGCTAAGAGCTATCAGAAGAAGGCAGAAGCAAACCCCAAAATCCACTACATGTTCAACTCCGCTGTTCAGTCTCTGCACGGCGACGAGGGCATACTTGACAGAATAGTAGTCAAGAACCTGAAGACAGAAGAAATCACAGAACTAAAGGCAGACGAAGAGGACGGCACATTTGGCCTGTTCGTATTCATCGGCTTTATCCCTAACGCCAAGCTGTTTGAAGGCAAGGTAGAGCTAGACCGCGGTTACGTGGTAGCTGACGAAAACATGAAGACAAACGTACCCGGCGTGTTTGTAGCAGGCGATGTAAGAGTTAAGGCTCTGCGTCAGGTGGTTACAGCAGCGGCGGACGGCGCTATTGCAGCTGTTATGGCTGAAAAGTATATCGAGAGCCTAGAAGACTAATTTTGTATGTGAGTGCAAAACTACAGATAGTGTCAAACTGATAACGAGGAAATTTCGGACACATTTCGTGGCACTTGCGGATGCGTGACCACGTGTCGCACCGATTGTAGGGTGCGTTAGGTGTCGCTCTGTCGAATGTTTTTGCGATGTTCGGTGTGACTTTGACTGTTTAGATATGTCTGCACGTTTTGCTTATTGAAAGGAGTATTATAACATGGCAATGATCGAACTGGATAAGGAAAATTTTGAAGGCGAAGTGCTTAAAGCTTCAGGTTATGTTTTTGTAGACTTTTACAGTGACGGTTGTGTACCTTGCCAGGCTCTACTGCCTGTAGTACACGGTTATGCTGACACATACGGCGGTGGCGCTGTTAAGTTTACCGCTCTTAACACAGGTAAGGCACGCCGTATGGCAATAAGCCAGAAGGTAATGGGTCTACCCGTTATGGCAATGTATAAGGATGGCGAGAAGGTAGAAGAGCTAGTGAAGGATGACTGCACAGCTGAGGCTATCGAGGCCATGATCAAGAAGTATCTATAAATAATATCGGTAATACGCTCCCTTGATTTTGGGTAGCTTATTATAAATAAAATAAGGAAAAGGAGGGAACAAATGAGTCTGTTAAAGGGAAAAAAAGTCGTCGTTTTAGGCGATAGAGATGGTATACCGGGCCCCGCAATTGACGAATGCGTTAAGTCCGCCGGAGCTGAGGTTATCTTTTCCGCTACGGAGTGCTTTGTCTGAACCGCCGCAGGTGCGATGGATCTGGAAAATCAAAAGAGGGTTAAAGAATTTGCCGATCAACACGGCGCTGAAAACCTAGTTGTTATCCTTGGTGCAGCCGAGGCTGAAGCAGCTGGTCTAGCAGCAGAAACCGTAACAGTTGGCGACCCTACATTTGCCGGTCCATTGACAGGAGTCCAGTTAGGACTCAGCGTTTACCATATCTGCGAGGACGAGATAAAATCCGAAGTCTCTGAAAGTGTTTATGACGAGCAAGTCAGCATGATGGAGATGGTTCTTGACGTTGAAGAGATCAAATCCGAAATGTCTAACATTCGCTCTAACTCCTAGTAACTTAGCATAGCTACAGTTACTAGCAAAGTTGCAACAGTTTAATACTTTAGCGACGACGTAGGCGGGGGTAGGTTTTCTGCCCTCGCCTAAAAAATAAACCTAATCCGGCATGTGCCACATCATAACGAACGTTCTCAAAACACGATTAACAATAAAATTAACCATCCTGCTTTTAATGCATGATGATAATGCTATGCTGATTATGTGGGCATGGCGATATATTATAAAAGCCAAAGTGATATCTCTTAAAACAAGAAAGGGTGTAACCAAAATGAACAGCGTAATCAAAGGTGCCAGCTATATCCTGGCTCATGCTCCTGACATGCTAGTCCACAACGGAACAACACAGACCACAGAGAGAATAGTAAACCCCGATTCCGAATACCTGAAGGACATTTCTGCTTCCCTACGTAGCTACGACTCTGCTGTTAGCTATCTTGCAAACCAGACCTACATCGGTAACATGACCCCTGCAGAGCTTGCTACACACGAGATGCCTTGGTATGAGAAGCCAATGGCGAATGCACAGAGATACGGTAAGTTTGGCGAAATCATGCCTCAGGACGAGTTCATCCTTCTAATGCAGTGCAGTGACGTGTTTGACCTTGTGCGTCTTGACAAGGCTTTTGTAGAAGCTACACTACCGGCCTTCAAAGCGCATAAGCTGATAGATGATAGCATCATCGCTAAGGTACACGAAGGTGTTGACGCTTCTGAAATCGAAGCTTTCCTAAAGGATAACCACGCAGAACCACTTTACCACAACGGCAAAGTAGTTGGATATGTTAAGGCAGCTCACGACGTTGACGAAAACCTATCCGCACACATCATATTTGAAAACCTTGCTTCCAAGGCTTCAAGCGTTCTATCTATACTACACCTAGTTGAAATCTGCGGTATAGACAAAGCTGCAGTTGACTATGTTATCGACTGCTCCGAAGAGGCTTGCGGTGATATGAATCAGCGTGGTGGCGGTAACTTTGCTAAGGCTTCTGCTGAGATTGCAGGTCTTTCCAACGCAACAGGTAGTGACCTTCGTGCATTCTGTGCAGCTCCTACACATGCACTTATCTCTGCGGCTTCCCTAGTAGCATCCGGCACCTACGACAATGTCATCGTAGCGGCAGGCGGTTCAACAGCTAAACTGGGCATGAACGGTAAAGACCACGTTAAGAAGGGTATGCCACTACTTGAAGATGTAATAGGCGGTTTCGCAGTTCTGGTTTCCAAGAACGACGGCGTAAACCCGATAATAAACACCACATATCTTGGTAGACACACTATCGGCACAGGTTCCGCCCCGCAGGCTGTTATCAGCGCACTTGTAACAAATCCGCTTGATAAGGCCGGCATGAAGATCACCGATGTTGATAAGTATTCCGTTGAGATGCAAAACCCTGACGTTACAAAGCCTGCCGGCGCCGGCGATGTACCGCTTGCTAACTACAAGATGATAGCTGCTCTCGGCGTTAAGAGAGGCGAGCTTGAGAAGAAGGATCTGGATGGCTTCACCACTAAGCACGGTATGGTTGGCTGGGCACCTACACAGGGCCACATCCCCTCAGGCGTACCGTATGTTGGCTTCGCTATCGAAGATATCAAGAACGGCGACATCAAGAATGCTATGATTATTGGTAAGGGAAGTCTGTTCCTTGCTCGTATGACAAACCAGTTTGACGGTGTTTCGTTCATGATGGAGAAAAACACAGGCGAAGACGGCGGCACAGGCGTGTCTGAAGAGCAGGTAAAGAGCCTGATAGCTAAGGCTATGAAGGACTTTGCTACAGGTCTGATGGCGGAGTAATAGAGGTCTAATAAAGTTTAGAAATGTCTGAACTTTCGAGTAGAACTCATAGAAAGGAATGCTTATATAATATGTCTAAGGTAGAAAAACTAATAGCACAGACCTTTATGGATATGGCTAAAGGACTTGAAACAGGCTCTTTTGCAAAGCGTCCCAAAATCGGCGTTACAGGGCTGGGCAGTGAACACGGCGAGGATGAAGTTTTCGCAGGCTCGCTACTTGGCGCAGAGTATGCTGACGTTGTCCATGTAGGCACAATGGAGCATAGCTCACTGCAAACTGTAAAGGTTGACAATGAGGACGAAGGCCATAAGAAAATGGAGGCAATGCTGGACAGCGGTGAGATAGACGGCGCTGTAACAATGCATTTCCCCTTCCCGATAGGCGTTTCCACAGTGGGACGTGTAGTTACACCGGGTAAAGGCAAGAAGCTTTACATCGCCACCACAACAGGCACTTCCTCCGCTGACCGTATAGAAGGCATGATTAAGAATGCAATCTACGGTATAATCGCAGCTAAGGCTTGCGGTATAGCAAAGCCAACTGTTGGTATCCTGAATATCGACGGCGCAAGACAAACCGAGGGCGCACTAAAGCAACTAAAGAACAACGGATTTGACATCGAGTTCGCAACTTCCGCACGTTCTGACGGCGGCTGTGTACTGCGTGGTAACGACCTACTGACAGGCGAGTGCGATGTTGTTGTCTGCGACTCGCTGACAGGTAACGTAATAATCAAGATGATGAGCGCATACACAACAGGCGGTTCGTTTGAGTCGCTGGGCTTTGGTTACGGCCCCGGCATAGGCCCCGGCTACGACAAGCTGGTTATGATTATTTCAAGAGCATCCGGCGCACCTGTTATCGGTGGCGCTATCCAGTATGCTTCCGAGCTTGTTAAGGGTAACTGGAAGGCAGTAGCTAAGGAGATGTTCTCTTCTGCTGACAAGGCAGGCCTACAGCAACTTCTGGCAGCTCGTAAGGCGGCGGCAAAACCTGCTGTAGCGGCTGAGGAAGAAGAAGTCGTGGCACCACCTAAGGTGGTTGTTACAGGCCAGCTTGCAGGCGTTGAGGTCATGGACCTGGAGGACGCTGTTAAGAGCCTCTGGAAGGCAGGCATCTATGCTGAAAGCGGCATGGGTTGCACAGGTCCGATTATACTAGTACCCGAAGATATGATGGAAAAAGGCGAAAGCGTGCTGAAAGAAGCAGGCTGGCTGACACTTATCTAGGTAGTTATTTA
>CAYJIK010000032.1:0-20323 GCA_964370205.1 uncultured Oscillospiraceae bacterium
TTGTGGCTGAACTTTATTAGTTAGTCGGCTCGCAAGCCGACATGGCCACTGCCACAACGTTCTTATTTTCGCTATCTACAGGCCCGAGCACTTACCATCAACGATCACCAAATGATCTCCCCCACCTCTGTGAGCAACACAAAACCGCCCTCCAAAAGCGAAGCGACAACTTCACTGTTAAGAGGGCGGTAGGCTTAATAAATTATACGTGTAAAACTTCTAACAGAAGCTATTAGACACCTCAGCAGCTCTGTGCTTCCAGCATCTCTTCACGCACCTTGATAAAGCAGTCTACAGCAAACTTTAGGTCTTCCTTCGTGTGTGTAGCGCAAACCTGTGTTCTTATTCTCGCTTTACCCTTAGGTACAACGGGATAGGAGAAGCCTATGCAGTATACGCCTTTTTCCAGCATACGGTCTGCCATCTCTGCCGCTGTGTGCTCATCGTACAGCATGATGGGAACGATTGGGTGTGTGGAGTCCACTACATCAAAGTTTGCATCCTTCAGTAGCTGGCGGTAGTACTTTGTGTTCTCTTCAAGGCGATCTCTCAGCTCTGTAGAAGCGGACAGCATCTCAAGTGTCTTGAGTGTTGCCGCCGCAATGGAGGGAGCAAGAGAGTTGGAGAACAGGTAGGGGCGTGAACGCTGACGGAGCAGTGATATAACCTCAGCAGGTCCGCTTGTAAAGCCGCCTGAAGCGCCGCCCAGTGCCTTACCGAAAGTACTTGTGATGATGTCAACTCTATCCATAACTCCGCAATGCTCTGGAGTTCCCTTACCGGACTTGCCGACAAAACCGCTTGCATGGCTATCGTCTACAACTACCAGTGCGTCAAACTCGTCTGCAAGGTCGCATACACCCTTTAGGTTAGCTATGATGCCGTCCATTGAGAAAACGCCGTCTGTTACTATCAGCTTGATGCGTGCGCCGGCTTCGGTAGCTTCGACAAGCTTTGCTCTCAGGTCGTCCATGTTGTTGTTCTTGTAGCGATATCTCATCGCCTTGCACAGACGAACGCCGTCAATGATACTTGCATGGTTAAGCTCGTCGCTAATAACAGCGTCCTGCTCGCCCAGTATTGTCTCAAACAGACCACCGTTAGCATCAAAGCAGGAGGTGTAAAGGATTGTGTCCTCTGTGCCTAGAAATTCGCTTACCTTCTTCTCCAGTTCTTTGTGGATTGTCTGTGTTCCGCAGATAAAGCGAACCGACGCAACACCGAAACCTGTCTTGTCAAACGAATCCTTAGCTGCTTTAATAAGCTCTGCATTGTCGCCGAGGCCTAGGTAGTTGTTTGCGCACATGTTCAGAACTTTTAGTCCTGCTGTTGTGCTGATGTGGGAGCTTTGGGGGGTGGTGATAACACGCTCGCCCTTCCACAGACCCGCTTCTTTGATTGCTTCAAGTTCTTTTACGTAAAATCCTATTGCTGATTTCTTCATTTTAACCATTCCTTTGCTATTTTATTGTGCTTATCTCAAAGAAATTATGCGACTATTTGCTTAGCTTTGTCCAGTCAAGTACTACCTTGCCGGAGTTGCCGGATATCATAACGTCAAAGCCTTGCTGGAAGTCCATAACGTCATAACGGTGGGTGATTATTGGCATGATGTCCAGTCCTGCTTGAAGCATTGCGCCCATCTTGTACCATGTGTCGTACATCTCTCTACCGTAGATACCCTTGATAAACAGACCGCCAAAGACGATTTTGTTCCAGTCAACCTTTGTTTCGTTGGAGGGTATGCCAAGTAGTGATATCTTACCGCCATTGTACATGTTTGCTATCATCTGGTTAAACGCAGGTGCCGCACCGGACATCTCAAGTCCCACGTTAAAGCCATCGGTTATACCAAGCTCTACCATTACATCTTCAAGCTTTTCCTTGCCCACGTTGACCGCTCTTGTTGCACCAAGCTTCATAGCAAGGTCGAGGCGGTAGTCGTTGAGGTCGGTTATAACCACGTTACGTGCTCCTGCAAATTTACACACCGCAACCGCCATAATACCTATGGGGCCTGCACCTGTAATAAGCACGTCCTCGCCTACAAGGTTGAAGGAAAGTGCTGTGTGCACTGCGTTACCGAATGGGTCAAAGGTGGAGAACAGCTCCTCAGGAATGCCTTTAGCGCACTTTACAGCATTGGTTGCAGGGATTACAAGATACTCTGCGAATGCGCCGTCACGGTTTACACCGACGCCAACAGTGTTCTTGCAGAGATGGACATGGCCTGTGGTGCAGTTACGGCACTTACCGCAAACTATATGGCCTTCGCCTGTCACAAGCTCACCGATTTCAAAGCCTGTAACCTGAGAGCCTATCTCGCATATCTCGCCCACAAACTCGTGACCGATGGTCATAGGAGTCTTAATAGTGCGCTGGCTCCACTCGTCCCAGTTATATATATGCACGTCCGTGCCGCAAATAGAGGTGTAGCGAATTTTGATCTTGACATCGTTTGGCCCCGTACTCGGTACAGGAACATCCATCATGGTCACACCCACGCCGGGTGCGGTCTTTACAATGGCCTTCATTGTGCTCATTTTATTCTCCTCTATGTGATATAAATTTAAAGTGTACTGTTTAGGTACGCTTTATACCGAGGTTATAAAGATAGCAAACACTACCTTTACAATTACCCCCTCTATAATACTAGAAACGTCCACGTTTTTCAAGTGTTTTGTAGTGTTATTGTCGGATAAACTTGTTTGGTTTTTGTATATGTATGCTACAGAGTACACAAACATACTGAAACGGCACGCATACAATGCGTAATCTACAATCAAGATAAGCCCGGGAAATGATTTGCGTGACTTGAAACCAAGTAATATTGTAAAACAGCTGTTAACATGGTATACTGCAACTAAATTCACATAGAAAACCCGAAAGGACAGACAATTATGAACATCTCCCCCATCTCAGAGCAAAACTTCCACCTGATACAACCAAAGATATCTATGGACATTATCGGCAAGGTCATCCCAAACTTTGACGGCACAGTTTGGACATACACAACCACGCAGTTAGACAAGCCGTACAGCCGTACCATTCCTACATCAAAGCCCAAGACAATGGACGAGATAACCGACACACGTTACGGCTACGTAGCAATGGTCGACGGTGAATATGTCGGGCACACTATTGTGAGAAAAGCATTCAACAACACCCTCTACATAGAGGATTTCGACATAAGCGAAAATCATCGAAGAAAAGGTTACTCTAAGGCGATGATGGACAGGATTGTCGACGATGCTAAGAAGGCATACAAAGGCATATCCCTTGAAGTACAGGACACAAATGTTATCGCCTTCTCATTCTATATAAAATACGGCTTTGTTATAGGCGGCTATGACAGCCTATTCTACGAAAAGACAGTGCAAAACGGGGACGGCGCTGTGTTTTTGTATCTGTTCTTTTAAAGTGTGTTTTATCCTCTCAAACGTCGCTTGTTTACAGTTACCTATCTATATTATTATGGCTCTGATATCACCAAAACCCACACGTCGTTGTTTTCTGTTTGGTGGATAAGCCCTGACGGTTTGCCACCAAGCCCTCGAACCCTCCGGTTATTTAAAATAGACCTTCAATTTTAGGGGCCTTTTTAACAAACCAAAACCGCCCTACTAACGCAGGGCGGTTTTTATGTACCTATTAAGTCAGCTTAAAACCTAAACAAGTCCGCTGATCTTTGTGATTTCAACGCCCATCTCTTCCCACTTAGCGAAGATTTGGTTCATGCCCAGCGAGTCACTTGCCATGTGACCGGCGATAACTAGGTTGCACTTGCCGTACTTCTGTAGGCCTTCGATAACTTCGGGAGTTGCGTGCATACAGATAAATGTGCCTACGCCAGCATCTGCTTCAGCGATATACTCTTCAACAGAAGGAGCGCCCACGCCGTACATCTGAACGTAGATTTTACCTGCGAAGCTCTTCTTAGTACCAACCCAAACTTCCGGGCCTTGGCCTTCAAGTGCTTCTTTGTACTCACGGATTTTCAGAAGCTCGTTTATAACGTCTTCAACTGTGCAACGAGGGTTGCTTTCCATCAGCTCGTTCATAACCTTCTGAGCTGCACGCTCTGCAAGCATATCTGCAGGGGTGTGGTAAGCCATGTCGTTTATGTCAAGAAGTCTTGCAGTATCCTGGATTATTGTCTTGTTTCTTGGATGGCTTGCTTTCTTTCTCTTATCTTCGTTCTTGTAGCCGATCTTCTGAGCAACGTTGATCGGTACTCCGCATTCCATCATTTTGTGCATGTGGTCACGGCCGAACAGATCGCCGATGTTAGGGTTCATTATGCCTGCCGGATGGTGACGCACTACGCAGTCATAACCAAGCTGCTTAGCAAGTATAGTCATAGCCGCATCCATGTCAACGCCTGCAAGTATCTTCTTTATGTCCTTGCCATTGTCAAATATGATCCCGGAGTCCTCGCTCATTGTTTCCAGTCCCACAAGTTCCAGAACTGCATCGTATAGCTGTTTTGCTGTTGCCATTTACAATACCTCCATTAATCCTTTTTTGTCGAATTAAGGCTTAAGCCATTTCTTCAACATCTTTTATAATTATATAGCACCACACCAGATAATGCAATAGCAAATATGAATAAAACGTAAACATTTTAGAGAAAAACACGTTGACAGCCTAAAATTCGCTTTCATTTTTAGTTATATTTACTAGTTTTATCTGATTGCTTTTTTTGTTAAGTAGTTTAAGCTTATCTGTTTACTTTTGATTTCACATCATTTCCTTCGCCTTTATAGTCGCTACAGCTTCGGACAAAGCCAACCCCAGCGATGTATCCGCTTGCATAAAGTAGGACACAATCACCGCTATAACTTCATCGGTAGCAGTAGCCAAATCAAAGGACAGATTCTTTATGAGATGTTCTTGTGCGGAAGCGTCCATGCTTCTAAACCTCTCCCCTGCCTGTGTGAAGTCATCGGTTTTCGCAATGGTGTACCGTCCTATGTATCCCGACTGTGGTAAACCGTAGTATGTAGGAGGTGTGGCAAGTGGTGTTGTGGGGCTGTTTGGAAGTGGGTAGTTTTGCGCACTATCGCTGAAGTTATATCTCATGCTTCCGTCCTGCTGATTGTTAAGCACCGCCGATTTAGGTTGATTTATCGGGAGCTGCATAAAGTTTGTGCCCACCCTGTGACGTTGTGCATCGGTATATGAAAATGCTCTGCCTGTAAGCATTTTGTCGGCGGAAAGTTCTATACCCGGCACTACATTCGATGGACAAAACGCCGACTGCTCCACCTGCGCAAAGAAGTTTTCGGGGTTTTGGTTCAGTGTCAACATGCCAACAGGTATGAGTGGGAACATATCCTCCGGCCAGATTTTGGTGTCATCAAGTGGGTCAAACGGTAGTTCTATCCGCAAGTCAGGATCAAGAAGTTGCACGCACAGCTCGTATTTGACCTCCTCACCTGCTGCTATTGCGTTATGAAGATCTCGAGTAGCTATATCAGGGTCTGCACCTGCAAGCATCATCGCTTCATCACGGTTTAGTGTCCGTACTTCCTGCTGTGTCACCCAATGATACTTCACAAGGTGACGTTTTCCAACACTGTTTACCCAGATATAAGTGTTCACTCCAAAACCGTTCATATGTCGATAGCTGTCGACAGTCCCCTCGTCCGAATAAAGGAACGTCAGCATCATGGTAGCCTCGGGGACACCTGTCAGGTATTCGAACAGGCGCTTCGGTTCGTGCAGATTGGTTTTTGGGTTTGGTTTGAGCGAGTGGATAACGTCGGGGAATTGTATGGCATCACGGATAAAGAATACGGGGAAGTTTAGCCCTACAATGTCATACACGCCCTCGTTTGTGTAGAACTTCACCGCAAAACCTCGGGGGTCACGTGCTGTGTCAGCAGAGCCTTTAGAGCCTATTACAGTTGAAAACCTCGTAAACACAGGGGTGATCGCTCCTGCTGTCTGCAAAAAGTTTGCCGACGTAAAGTCTTTCATGGAATTGTAAAGTGTAAAGTTGCCAAACGCCCCCGCCCCCTTCGCATGTACAACACGCTCCGGTATGCGCTCCCTGTCAAAGTGCGCAAGCTTATCAACCAGTTGAACGTCGGAAAGTAGTGTAAACCCGTCCGCCCCAACTGTTAGGCTTTGTGTGTCGCTATATATGGGATGGCCGCTTGACGTGGTCATTGTCGTTTGTGTAATGGAAGGTGTGCCTACAACTGTATTTGGGGTTGCAACAGTAGGCACTGTCGTATCGCCACCGGTGCTACCTGTTGAGGGTGTGCTCTGCTTGCTACGATTTGACCGCCTACGAGGTTTTGGAGCAGGCGGCGACACCGGCGCACGAGGGACAGTAGGAGGTATAGGGCGATATTCGCCGGGGGGCGGCGGTATGGGCGGTTCTGCGGTAGGAGTGGTTGATTGTGCGGTGGGAGGCGACGCCTTGGACGGCCTCTTTGGGGAGGGTGGGCGTATATTCTGCATACGCAAAAGCTCCTCCTTATACTTCTCCATCAGTTCCTCCACCGACATCGGTGTCCCTGACCGGCTATCATTCTTGCTCATAAATATGACCATTCCTTTCAGATGTTTTCGTAGTGTTTAATATACTATAAGCTCCTCCGGTACCCTGAACGGTATTTCGAAGTAGTCTGTCACGCCTAAGACTATTGTCTTTGCAATGGTCTCTATGTTCTCCTTTATCCACTTTTCATCCTGTGCATTGTCATGATACGCCACCTCCACCAGTACAGCAGGGGGCTTCGTCTTGCTAAGTTCCCCCAGAAAGTCCGACTCCCGTATGTCCACCTTTTGAGGGTCGGGGTACACCGCAATAAAGCGATTAGCTATGTCACTCGCCATGGCTTTCCCTCTTGTGCTTGTCGGGAAATAGTAGACATCTGTCCCCATAAGCTGACCTTTAAGACGATCAGGGGCGGCGTTTGAGTGGACGGAGATGATGAAGTCGTAAGGTTTGCTGTTTTCCATCTCGATGGCGGCGGAAGTTGGCAGGTTGCGGTCATTTCTGTCAAATCGGATACCGCTGGCTGTCAGATATGGTTCCATAGCGTCTGCTACCTGATTCATGTAATCCTCTTCTGTACCTCCGCTTAGGTAGAGATTTTTCTCTTGGGTTGACGGCGATAAAAAAATGTAAGGCATAATTTCCTCCTTTTTAGCATTTATATAAAGTAAGAGGTGATGTTATGCGTAAAAACTCAACATTTAAGCTTGTATTATTTATATGTCTTACATTCTTGGGGGCGTTAAGTTTGGACAACGCTACTGTCAGCACCCTAGCAGAGTACGGCGTGAAGCTGCCGATTATTATGTACCACAGCGTTTTGGATCGCCCCAGCAGGTTGGGGACATATGTCATCTCGCCGCAGGAACTGGAGAATGATCTGAAATATCTACACGACAGAGGCTTTGAAACGGTCACTGTCAGTGACCTAACAGCTTATGTGGATTTAGGTATACCGTTACCCGAGAAACCTGTCATGCTAACCTTTGATGACGGTTTTCTCAACACTATGACAAGCGCCGCACCACTGCTCGAAAAGTATAGCTATAAGGCTGTGGTATCTGTGGTGGGCGCATTTTCCGAGCAGTCAACGATAGAAGCAGACCCTAATCCTAATTACGCCTATTTGACGTGGGAGCAGATGCGTGAAGTCTCAGAAAACGGCACACTCGAAATACAAAGCCACAGCTACAACATGCACGGAGCAGACGGCAGAGCAGGACTAAGGGCTGAACATGGCGAAAGCGAGGAAGAAAACCTACAAGCTGTCAAAGACGACCTATTAAAGATGCAACTTGAACTGAGTGAGCGCAGTGGAGTAACCGCCACCGCTTTCGCCTATCCCTTCGGTTACTACAAAGACATACACATTCCACTTTTAGAGGAGCTTGGCTTTAGAGTAACCTTCACCTGCGAAGAGCGAGTGAATATCTTGACTAGGGAAGAAAGCAGTCTGTTTCAGCTGGGGAGGTACAATAGACCGAGCGGTGTTTCTACTGCTACGTTTATGAGCCGATTAGGGATCGAATAATGCGCTTAACTGTTAAGAACATGATGTTTTAAGGTCTTTTATATTCGGTTCACAAAGAAACAAGCTGACACTTTTCGGGTGTCAGCTTGTTTCTATATTGGTATGCTTACTTTGTTAAAATCACTTAAAATCAGAAAGTAGGTCTACAACGCTTTTTAACCATTCCTCTTGATTCCCTGTTGCGCAAATATATAATTCGCCATCAAAGTGAATTTCTAATTCACCGTAGAAATTTGAAACAGTAAGTATGTCGCCGGTTATACTGTTCCCATCACCCATTACAATTTCCTCACTGCTTTGAAAAACAATTCTCCACGAGAAGTCACCGTCTGAAGGTGTATAAGTCTTAGTTCCTTGGGGCGTTAGATTTTTAAAAGATTTTCTAAATGTTTTATTGTCAAACAATTCAAAAATAGCACTTAGCTCCTCTTGTGTGTTTATTTCAAACAGTAAATTTTCGTCCGCCGGTACAATATTGACCTCGCCTTTTACAGATTGATATTGTGTAAATTCTATACCTTTGCTAAGTTCAAATATTGTCATTGGTCTTGTATAGCTATTGCAAAAGCTCCAATTATCAGTGCAATCAGAGCTAACCCTAACAGCAACCTTCTCTTTTTTATCATATTCATCCTTACAATCCTCCCCCTTTAGCCGTTAGGAACTAATCAGAACACGCCTTAAAACCCGAGTTTTAGCGCCATGCTTCGCTATCGTCGCTCGCAATACACAAAGTATTACTCGTTCGTCTGCCTTGCCTGCCACTAAAACTCGGGCTTTAAGGTTCGTAGAATTTTTGATAAAGCAAAAAAATTCTGTGCAAGAAAGCCCACCTTGTAATACTTGTCGTATTGCAAGGTGGGCAGACGCAGGCACAGGGCTTTTTGGCTTCATCAAAAACGTGTTCGGATTAGTTCCTAACGGCTACATTATACATCAATAAAAACCCGCACGCAACAATAACTTTTCACAACAAACTTCAAAAAACTTGAATATCCTCTATAAAAATATTGCTAAAAGTAGGGTATATCTGCTATACTATAGTGAATGGTTATTTGTCGGTATGAAATCGGCGATAATTACTATACAGGTTACACACATAACATACATGAATTTTCCGAGGTAGCACCATGTAACAGGTCATTACAACTTCAAGACAACATAAGTAAAAATATAATAAATGTGAGGGATTAACCAATGCTGGATAAACTGAAAGAAATTTCCGAGCGATATGACTCGATAAACGAAAGACTGGCAGACCCTGCCGTTATAAACGACACTGAACTGTACAAAAATTTGATGCGTGAGTACAAACACATAACGCCTATTATAGACAAATATCGTGAATACGTATCTCACAAAGAATCGTATGACGAAGCTAAGCAAATGCTGGATGAAGGCGGCCTTGAGCCTGACTTTAAGGAAATTGTCGAGGAGCAATATCTTGACGGTCAAAAGGGTATGGAAACCTGCCTTGATGAACTAAAAATACTGCTACTGCCAAAAGACCCGGACGACGACCGCAATGTTATCATCGAAATACGTGGCGGCGCAGGCGGTGACGAAGCCGCTCTGTTTGCAAACAGTCTATACCGCATGTACAGCATGTACGCCGCAACAAAAGGCTGGAAGATTGACTTACTAAACGCAAATCAGACAGAACTCGGCGGTTACAAAGAAGTGTCCTTCTCCATCGACGGCGAAGGTGCGTATTCACGTATGAAGTATGAAAGCGGTGTCCACCGTGTTCAGCGTGTGCCGGACACCGAAGCGCAGGGACGCATCCACACCTCCACTGTAACAGTAGCTGTCCTACCCGAAGCTGAAGAGGTTGAGGTAGAGATAAACACAGGAGACCTACAGATTGACACCTACCGTGCAGGTGGTGCAGGCGGTCAGCACGTTAACAAGACCGAATCCGCTATACGCATAACCCACTTGCCGACAGGAACAGTCGTTGAGTGTCAAGACGAGCGTAGCCAGCACAAAAACAAGGACAAAGCGATGAAGATACTGCGTTCCAAGCTATACGAGCGTCAGGTCGCAGAGCAAAACGCCAAAATAGCGTCGGACAGAAAGAGCCAGGTAGGTAGTGGAGACCGCTCCGAGCGCATAAGAACGTATAACTATCCACAGGGCAGGCTTACCGACCACAGAATAAGCCTCACGTTGTACCGTCTTGAGTATATCTTAAATGGAGACCTTGATGAAGTTATAGACGCACTTGCTACATTTGAGCAAGCGGAAAAACTGCGTAGTGCCGCAGAATAGCATCATATGACATTTGAAACAAAGATAATAAGCGGTGAAAAAGCCGCAAAGCAAGCCGGAGACATCATAAGAAACGGTGGACTGGTAGCCATACCCACAGAAACAGTGTACGGTCTGGCGGCTAATGCCCTCTCCCCCGCTGCAGTGGCGAGTATATTCACTGTCAAAGGCAGACCGCAGGACAATCCACTTATCGTCCACATCTCTCAGATTGACGAATGGGCACCACTGGTCAGCCATCTGCCCGACATCGCCATAAAGCTCGGCAACCACTTCTGGCCGGGGCCACTGACCATAATACTTGAAAAAAGCGACGTTGTCCCCCTCGAAACCACAGGAGGACTCTCCAGCGTAGCAGTGCGAATACCACAGCACGCCGTTGCCCGTAACATAATATCAGCGGCAGGTGTACCTGTCGCCGCACCGTCAGCAAACCTATCGGGGAAGCCTTCCCCCACCACCGCAGGGCACTGCTATCACGACCTGGGCGGCAAGATACCGCTTGTTGTGGACGGTGGCGCTTGTCAAGTGGGTATAGAGTCGACTGTGCTTTCGCTACTTAACGAAAATGTCCCAACAGTTCTGCGCCCCGGTGCGATAACAGCGGAGCAGATTGAGGATGTCACAGGGCTAAAGGTGCAGGTTGCGAGTTTTGCTGAAGGTGAAAGAGTACTGTCCCCAGGGCAGAAATACAGACATTACTCGCCAAAAGCGCCACTTATTGCCGTCAAGGGCGACCTCGACGACCTCCGTGCCGCTCTCGTAAACGCTCCTATAGGGAGTGTATCTTTAGTATTCGCAGAAGATGTGGATAAGGTAGACACGCCCTGTATAGCATACGGCAAAGATGGCGATGCGCAGTCCCTTGCGCACGGTCTTTTCTACGCTCTGCGTGAAGCAGACAGATTAGCCCCCACAGCGATATATATACGTATGCCCGACCGTGACATACTCGGTATAGAGGGTGTGATCAATAGAATAGAGCGTGCTGTTTCGTCAGATACCAACAATGTAAAGTGATTTGCTATGTAGTATAAATGCGTTATTCGCGGTAATAATACCCAATAGTGAAAAATCACACTAAGACACAATTAACCTTTAAACAATCACCCACTGTGAGGAGAGTGTATATGAAACGTATAACACTGCTTGGAGTTACAGGGCAGACAGGCGCAGGCAAAAGCACTGTCTGCGGTATGATAAAAGAAATGGGCATACCTGTTATAGACGCAGACATGGTATCACGTGACGTAGTAGCGGCAGGTGGGGCTTGTCTTGCTGAAATTGCGCTTGAGTTCGGACTTTCTGTCATCGAAGCAAACGGTACGCTAAACCGCAAAAAGCTCGGCTCAATCGTGTTCAGCGACAGTGAGCGCCTCAAAGCTCTAAACGCCATTATATTCCCATACATCATAGCGGAGATTGACAGGCGACTTTCCGAACTTTACAAAGGCGGTAAACACAAACTTGCTGTAGTGGACGCCCCGACACTGTTCGAAAGCGGTCTTGACAAAAATTGTGACGTTATACTGTCCGTGATGGCACCGGCGAAAGTACGAGAAAACCGCATTATTATACGTGACCATCTAACGGACGAAGAAGCACGCAGTAGGATGTCCTCCCAGCCTGACGACGAATTTTACAGCAAGCGGTCGGACTATGTCCTGACGAACACCGGAGATCTTGAAGCACTGAAAAGTAGCCTGCGTGAGGTGCTCTCTCAGCTTGGAGCAGAGTTTGAAACTCCTTTCGGCTCGGATTTTTTATAGAAAGGTTTAAAAAGCCATGAAAACTATAAAACGACTTTTTCTACTGAGTATGGTAATTTTATTGTGTTTTGCGCTAAGTGGCGGTATAAACAACCTTTACTACAGCATACTCTACCCAACAATGTACGACGAAAGTGTGGAGAAATACAGTGGCATGTACGGTATCCCTACAAGTCTGGCGTATGCGGTGATACGAACTGAAAGCAGTTTTCGACCTGATGCAGTATCATCGGTAGGTGCAAGAGGTCTAATGCAGATAACAGAGGACACCTTTGAGTGGGCTGCGTATCGCATGGGGGATGAAACGACTATATATGACGACCTGTTCACTCCTGACACAAACATAAAGTTTGGTATCTACATTCTAAGCCTGCTTAAAGACGAGTTTGTCACAGACGCTGAAGTGCTTGCCGCCTACCATGCAGGTTGGGGTAGTGTGAAAGGGTGGCTGTCCGACGATACGCTAAGCGATGACGGCGAAACCATCCATACCATACCATTTCAGCAGACTGCAAACTACGTGCCTAAAGTGCTCGAATCGGCAGAGATTTATAAAAATGTCCACGGACTACTATAGATAAAAAAGAACGCTCACAGTGGAGAACACCTTCACCGTGAGCGTTCTTTTTTATGGCCTCACCCTGACCTTCATCCCCTATATCGCAAACACGGCCTTCTGCATATTATAAGAGTAGGGCGAGTTCACTAACCGCCCCACATAACCCGAACACGCCTCGCACTCATTGACCGCAGACCAAATGTCACTGCTCCAAAACGCCCCTCAAGTCGAGGTTACTAATGAAGAAGAACTATGAACAGGTGTAGATATGTAATATCGGCGCATTAGAAACATTATCATACTTCTCTTATCATAATTGTATTCGGGTTATGTGCGGACGGCTAAGAAAGGAGGAATAAGATATGAAGTGTATTGTACTTAAGTTCGGTGGTAGCTCTGTTGCAAATGCTGAAAGGGTAAGACATGTAGCGCAAACTGTTAAGTCGCATGTTGACGACGGCTACAGCGTAGCGGTTGTTGTATCTGCGCAGGGCAAAACCACAGACGGGCTTATTGCAAAAGCCAAAGAACTAAGCGCTTCACCTGACAAAAGCAAGCTTGACATGCTATTGTCCTGCGGAGAAACTGAGTCGGCAGCACTTCTCTCAATAATGCTGGAGGAGTCAGGGGTCCGCTCCAAAGCCTTTTCGGGGTGGCAGAGTGGAATACTAACAGATTCAGCTTTCGGAGATAGCAGAGTAATATTGGTAGACCCTAAAAACATCAGAAAGGCATTCAAAGAAGGCTGTGTCGCTGTGGTGGCAGGCTTTCAAGGTGCTGATGAAAACGGAGAGGTCACGACGCTTGGCAGGGGCGGATCGGACACCACCGCTGTGTGGTTGGCACATGCTCTGGCGGCAGAAAAATGCCTGATATACACCGACGTCAAAGGGGTATACACCGCCGATCCCAAGCTTGTCCCCCACGCCAGACTGCTCGCCGAGGTGGCGATGGAAGATATGCACCTGCTCTCGTTAAGCGGCGCTAAGGTCATGCACAGCAAAAGTATTGATGCTGCACTAAAACTCAGAGTGCCGATAACGGTCATGTCCTCTTTTGAGGAGGGTGACAGTACAGAACTGGTACTTAACCGAGCGGAGGTCAAACGGCGTGGTTTTACCTCTGTAGCAGCAAAACGAGGCCTTACCATGTATGTGGTAAATGCAGAAACTCCGCAAAATTTACACAGTCTACTAAGCGCACTAAGACAAAACCAAATCGAGTATGATGTCGCTTCCCTTGAACCAAGTATAGGTCGGATGAACCTAAGTATGAAAACCACTGATGCGGACATATTCTCAAAGCTTTTAAATGAAGAAACAACCGTACTCGCGGAAAGCAAAGTGGCAACCATTTCCGCTATAGGCCGTGACAACTCACAGCCCACTCTCGCCGAAGACCTATTCTCCACGCTGTTAAGCGAACAGGTGGAAATCCAAAGCTACAAAACCGAATACGCCGCCATCTACGCTACTGTCAGCGAACACGACCTGGACAAAGCACTTTTACTGGTTCACAAAAGCTTGTTTTAAGAGTCTACCTTCGTTACACACAAAAGACAGCAACGCAAACCGGTTACTTTTTTTCGTTTTCCGTCAAATGTTTCATGCTTCGGATAGCAACTAATCGCAAACAACGGTAAACAATCAAATTTCAGAGAACTTAAATCGCCAACATTCCCTTTGTTTGGACACACCGGGTATCGCTATTGTAATTTCAAGTCAAAGAAACAAAAAACACCCCCTCATTTCTCAACAGCGAGATTGGAGGGGGTGCAATTTTTATGGTGTTTGGCAGTTGCAACTGCGTGTGTAACAAACGTCCGTTTAGTCTTGTAGCCGTTACAGTACTGTAAAACTCTCTGATATGTCCTGCAATACCGCTATAGCTGCTATGAAGTTTGGGTTGGAAATGTCTCCTACAACTTCGATATCCACGAGCAGTTTGCCTCCGGGCATGGCTGTGGAGTGTATATCTGCTATGCTTAGTCCTGCCGCCGCCACAGGGGACAAGAAACGGCAGAGTGTGCCGGGTGTGTCGGCCAGCACAGAACGAATGGAAGCCCCACCTACTTTAGTAGGTATAGTGACCTCCTTGGGATAGTGCTGATATTCACGCAATTTGTTTACATCCATAAGTATACCATATAACAGCTTGACTGCTGCCGACTGGTCGCTATCCACCTGTGAAGCTAGGCGAGCCAGCACCTCTTCTTCTCTGTCAGGGGCGAAGATGGGGAGTTCTTTTTCACGTTTTAGCTCTGCTATATTTTTTACGACTTCGCCTCTCGCCTGTATCAGTTCAAGAAGCTTGGTGTCAATCGTGTCAATTTCTTGCCGCATTTTAAGTAGATGCATATATACTCCATTCCTCCGCATAGCGGAAACGTAATAGAAATCAGGGTGTGTTTGTATATTTACATCTTGATTTTATCACATTTCACTATGAACATCAAGCATTTTTGTATATTTTAACGTTATGTACATTTCTTTGTAACGTTTGAGCTTCCTTCTTTGTAACATTGCAAATTTTATCCAAAACTATATTAGTATCGCAAGTTTAAACTATTAACATTGTTCATGCCACGGACGTCCCGAAAAACTCCACCTAAAACTCCACATCTGCGTTTAAAAACAGCAGTAAAGGAAGAACATTTGCAGGAACTTACCCAATTCGCCACCTATGTGAAAGTGATGTTGTAAGGAGTGTTTACCTCGTCGAGAAAATCCTAAGCTTTCTATTCGCAAGAAATTTCACATTATACAAGTTAAAGTTTAGCCCTGTTTCCGCCAATCTAAAGGCGTGACCTTGTTAGATATAACTTGTGGTCACGCCTTTTCAACATATTGAATTGCTATTTCTTTTTCTTACCGCCCATAAACACCGATGCGACAGTTAAAACAAAGCGTAACGGCTTTATGTCTAAGTGTTTGTGCGCTTCTTTCAGTTTTAGTGGTATGTCAATATTTTGTGGGCAGTGCTTTTTGCATTTTCCGCAGTCGGTACAGCTGTTCCCGCCTGACTTAACTGCGCCGAGTATTCCCACACACTTGCCTGAATACTGTAGTTTGTGGAAGGTTGCTTTATCAGGGAAGAACAGCGTATTGTTATAGTCGCTGAATGTTCCGGGTATGTCCACCCCAAAAGGACAGGGTACGCAATAGTTACAACCTGTACATGGCACCCTCATCAGCTCGGCGTACACACCCTTCACACTATCTATGACCGAAAGTTCTTCTTCGCTCATGCTGTTTGGGGCGGTGACGCTCGCTACCGCAATGTTCTCCTTGATGTGTGCGTCATTGTTCATGCCGCTTAGGACAGTCGCAACCCCGGAATAGTTCATAACAAACCTGAGTGCCCAGTATGCGGCTGTGCGATTTTCTTTATATGACCCCAGTATGCTCTTCACCTTAGTAGGCGCATTAGCGGCAAGTGCGCCGCCTCTAAGCGGCTCCATAGCTACCACGCCTATACCTAGTTCTTCAGCTCGCTTAAGCCCTGCCACACCTGCTTGGTTAGTTTCATCAAGATAGTTTAGCTGTATCTGGCAGAAATCCCAGTCGTACGCCTCGAGTATCTTTATAAATTCGGCAGGTCTACCATGGAAGGAAAAACCTATATGCTTAATCTGGCCATTAGCTTTTTTGTCTGTAATAAATCGCTTTATACCCAGATCCACAAGCTTTTGCCAATCGTCAAGACTACTTAGCATGTGCATGAGGTAATAGTCGATATAGTCGGTTTGAAGCCGCTTGAGTTGTGTGCTGAAAAACTTCTCAATCTGCTCTGACCTGTTCACCAAATACGCAGGTAGTTTGTCCGCCACGTACACATTCTCACGCAGATTATACTTCTTTATGAATTCGCCGAGTATGACCTCACTTTTACCGCTGTGGTAAAGGTATGCTGTGTCAAAATAGTTTACACCACCGTCAAACGCCTGCTTCATCTGGGAGAAGGCAAGTTCCTTGTCCACCGAGCCGCCTTTAGTAATAAACCGCATACATCCGTATCCCAATAGCGACACTTCAGGTGCGTTCTTAACCAGTTCCCTATACTGCATTTATTATACCTCTTCAGTCTTTACCATAATCATATCCTTAGGCTTCTCTGTTGGCACTGCAAACATCACAACCACCTCGGTACCGTCCTCGAGAGTGATATTAGTGGTGTGCATATCAAACCAGATACCATCTTCACAGGGGTCAAACAGCAACCCCTTTGTGTTCTTAGAGCCGTCACCAAACAGCGAATGTGCAGGGACAGCGGTCTTGTAATTTTCCCCTATCTTTGCATTCGGGTATGAACCTGCCAGCATTGGACTTAAATACATGAGCTCCTCGGTTTTTTTATTAAATGCCAAACCGTAAATACCTGCTTTTTGTAGCATAATTTCAAGTATTTTAATGTTCATTTGCTCGCTCCTTTATGTTCTTTACTTATTGTTAGTATACACTGTGTAATTTAAATTGTCAATAGCTATTTGCCGGTGTAACGAGTACGATTTCTGCTAAATCAAAAGTAAATTTACGTGAAGTTTCATAGTTTAGATTGTGGTGTTGAGGGAATGATTGAATAGTTGTAGGTGAGGGGGGAACAGGTCTAGAGAAAGCGTAAATAAGGACGTAGGACAGAAGCCGTCCACCCATGGGGTGGAAACAAACAGAGGTAAGCCCTTTTGGGGCTTACCTCTGTTTGTTAGTCGGTGCTAGCACCGACACGGCTTCTGCCCCGACGTTCTTATTTACGCCACTGCCCGTCGTTGGAGCAGCGTCAAAACCAAAGCCACAACCCAAAATCGCAAATCGCCACTTTTGTCCACTCCCAAAATAGCCAATCCATTTACAACGCCAATAATTTGTGTTATATTTAAAATGTAAAAATTCATACATTACACACAACCGCATTTTTCGAAAGGAATGACCGATTTTATGAAGTTTGAGCGTGCCAGAAGTGATTGGCAGATTGAAAGCCGTGTAAAGGAAATAATAGACTGCGCCATAAAAATATACGAGGAGCACGGCGTAGAACGTCTTAATTTCCTTGAGATTTCTAAAATCACCAATTTCACACGACCAACCATATACAAGTACTTTAAAACAAAAGAAGAAATCATGCTGGCACTTATACTACACTATATGAACGAGCTTGTAAAGCGAATTATTGACAGTATAGGAACAGACTGCACCAAAGAAGACCTCGCACATGCCTTGACAAACGGCTTCAGCCGCTCCCCCGAATTTATGGCGCTTTACAGCATACTCTACACAACTATTGAAAAAAACGTGTCACTCAGCGCACTCGTTAAATATAAAAAGTGTATAGACGAATTACTCGCCCCGCTGTCGAACAGTATTGGTGTAGCCCTCAAATGTGAGGACAGCGCAAAGATTAGCCGCTTTCTGCTACGCTCGCTATCCTTCGCCGTGGGATTCTACCCCATGTGCCACCTCAGCGACATACAAAAGGAAGCAAAACAAAAGCTGGACGCCGACTACATCCCCCTCGACTTCCACGACATGTTCAAACAAACTTTGCTGTTGTGTTTGGGGGAGTTTGAGTGAGAGGATTATTGAAATGAGTGGTGAAATGCAAAAAAAAGTTCGTGTACTGCACGTGTTTGGTAGGCTCGACTGCGGTGGTGCCGAAACGCTAGCAATGGAGCTGTTTCGTAACATTGATAGAGACAAGTTTCAGTTTGACTTTTTGGTGCACACTGACGAAAAGTGCTTTTACGATGACGAAGTATCAAAACTTGGCGGTACTGTCTATCACGCCCCTCCATACAGAGTGTACAACCATTTCGCTTATGTTAAATGGTGGAAAAACTTCCTAAACACTCATAACTTTAACGTTATCCACGGGCATATGTACAGTATTGCTTCTATCTATCTCAAAGTTGCAAAAAGTTTCGGACTAAAAACTATTGCGCATAGTCATAGCACATCAAATGGTGCGGGTTTCGCTGCTAGAATAAAGGACTTTTTACAGCTCACAATATCCATATATACAGATTATAAACTCGCCTGCTCACCGGAAGCCGGCAAATGGTTGTTTCGGAGTGACAACTTTTCAGTCGTCAACAACGGTATAGACGCAGGTAAATTCAAGTTTGACCCCGGTGTACGTTCCGCCCAACGAGAAAAGCTAGCAGTTACAGACAAGTTTGTCATAGGCCATGTCGGTAGGTTTAGTGAACCTAAAAACCACACATTTTTGTTAGACATCTTTAGACATGTAAGGCAAAAACGTAACAACGCCATCTTATTGCTTGTCGGTGACGGAGAACTAAGGCAATCAATAGAACAGAAGGTGCACTCGCTCGGTTTAGAGAATAGCGTGATTTTTACCGGTGTTCGCCGCGATGCAAATGAACTGTTGATGGCAATGGACGTATTCTTGTTTCCGTCGCTTTATGAGGGGTTATCCGTTGCGCTAGTTGAAGCACAGGCTTCAGGACTTAAATGCATAGTTTCAAAAAATGTGTCAAGAGAGTCTGACTTAACCAAAAATATGAACTTTCTGTCACTGGATAGTTCACTTGAACATTGGGCAGATACCATACTCAAAAGCGAACCGCTAACAATCAGAGAACAGGCTATAGAAGTAATCCGTAAAAGCGGATATGGCATTGAAGGGTCTGTTAAGTTGGTGGAGGGGATTTATTATGATAGAAGGTAACGAGCAAGAGATACTGACTAGTTTATAAAAAGTTTGTTACAGGAGTAATACAATATGATTCCAAAAATTATACATTACTGTTGGTTCGGCGGCAATCCAATTCCCGAAGAATATAAAAAGTATATGTCATCATGGAAAGAGTTTTTTCCTGACCATGAAATAAAAGAATGGAACGAAAGCAATTTTGACATAAATTGTTGTAATTATGTCAAAGAAGCCTATGAACACCAAAAATGGGCTTTCGTCAGTGATTATGCACGATTTTGGATACTATACCATCATGGTGGTTTATACTTCGATACTGACGTAGAAGTCGTAAGGTCGTTTGAACCTATACTTCAAAACGGACCTTTTATGGGAATAGAGAACAATCATAATGCTGACATAGCCCCAGGTCTAGGGTTGGGAGCGGTTGCAGGCATGGAGATTTACAAAGAAATACTAATATATTACGAGAGCATACATTTTATCGAACAAGGTAAAAATATGAAACTCGTCCCTATTGTAGCCCATATGCATAACATTTTTTCAAAATATGAACTTAAAGCAACTCATAATATTCAATTTATTAAAGGAGTTACTATATATCCATCGGAGTATTTTAATGCAAAAAGCTTTAAAACGGGTGAAATTAAGATTACTCCAAACACTTACGCTATCCATCATTTTTCGATGTCCTGGTTTACAGAAAAAGAAAGAAAAATGGTTAAACTGCAACATAAGATGATAGAAAAACATGGTGAAAAATGGGGTTACCTTCTTTATCGAGTTATTGCTATGCCACATATAATAAAACGAAATATTCGGCAGAGAGGGCTAAAATATACCTTCAAAGTTGCTTTAAGCAAATTCCGAAAAAAGTAGTTTATGCTTTTTATTTTCCACATGTTTAATTTTAATAAAAATAAAGCCATCCGATAGTCAAACGACTATCGGATGGCTTTTGGTGGGAACAACAGGGCTCGAACCTGTGACCCTCTGCTTGTAAGGCAGATGCT
>CAYJIK010000033.1:0-13128 GCA_964370205.1 uncultured Oscillospiraceae bacterium
CGATACAACATAAAAATTCTACCACCCCCTGTACCACTTTAAACCACCGCATTTAGCCACTCCTCCGGGCAAAAAACATTTGACATTTCCCCCTATAAGTGATACAATACGCTAAAGTGAATTAAAACGTTGACGGAGAAGTTTGCCGCAGTGATGTTTTATCAGAGATATAGGGTCGTCGGCTGAAAGCCCTGTTTGAAACTATGTGTCAGACCACCACTCCCGAGTGTCGTTCCAAGCTGACGTTTCACGTCCGCCAAAACCGACCGTACCCCTGCGTTAAAGGGAAGAATGAGGCAAATGTCTTTATGTTTCGGCTTGTGTCGACACTGCTTGAGGCTTTTGCGTATTCGGGTGGAACCGTGGAGTTTGTACTCTGCCCCGTTTTGGGGTGGGGTATTTTTTGTTTTTTGCGTTTAATTTGCTTTGACAATGATAACTACTACAACGAAAGGAAAGGTAAAAGCTATGATTAAGGTTACACTAAAAGACGGTTCTGTGAAGGAGTATGCACAGGGCACTACCGCTCTGGAAGCTGCGAAAGCGATATCTGAAGGCTTAGCGAGAGTAGCTTGCGCCGTAAAGATAGATGGCATAGTTGCCGACCTGCGCACACCGCTCACAGAAGACTGCAAACTGGAGATACTGACCTTCGAACAGGAGGACGGTAAAAAGACATTCTGGCACTCCGCCGCCCACCTGATGGCGCAGGCGGTACTGGAGCTGTACCCCGATGTTAAACTTGCGATGGGACCTGCGGTGTCAGGCGGATTCTATTACGACTTCAAGGTGGAAACACCGTTTACTCCAGACGACCTGCAAAAGATTGAAGAGCGCATGAAGAAAATTGTCAAGGAGAATGTTCCGATTGAGCGCAAAAACCTGTCAGACAGCGAACTTGACGAACTGTTTGCCGACGAACCACTCAAACAGGAACTGATAAACGAGTACCGAGCCGAGGGTAGGACACTTACTGTCTACACACAGGGCGTGTTCGCAGACCTCTGCACAGGTCCTCACCTCATGAGCACTAGTGCTATAAAAGCATTTAAGCTGACACAGTGCACAGGTGCATACTGGCGAGGCGACGCTTCCCGTGACGTGCTCTGCCGTGTGTACGGCGTTGCATTTCCGAAGCCTGCCGAACTGAAAGCACACCTCGAGGCGATGGAAGAAGCGAAAAAGCGTGACCACAACAAACTGGGTAGAGAACTTAAATTCTTCACCACTGTCGACTATATAGGTCAAGGACTACCGATACTGCTTCCGAAAGGTGCCAAGGTTATCCAAATAATGCAACGCTTTGTAGAGGACGAGGAGGAGAGGAGGGGCTATCAACTCACCAAGACCCCGTTCATGGCGAAGAGTGATATGTACAAAATCTCCGGCCACTGGGACCACTATAAGGACGGCATGTTTATAATAGGCGACGACGAGGACGACAAGGACACTCTCGCACTACGCCCCATGACCTGCCCGTTCCACTTCCAAGTGTTCCTAAACGAAACACGTAGCTACCGTGACCTCCCTCAGAGGTACAACGAAACTTCTTCCCTATTCCGAAACGAATCATCAGGTGAAATGCACGGGCTAATTCGTGTCCGCCAGTTCACAATATCGGAAGGCCATATTGCGTGTACCCCCGATCAGGTCAAAGCGGAATTTTCCGGCTGTGTTGAGCTTGCTCGCTACTTGCTGGACATTCTCGGTTTCACAGACGACATCTCCTTCCAGTTCTCCTGTTGGGACCCTAAGGACAAGGAAAGCTATATAGGCAGTGCCGAGCAGTGGGAAGATGTTCAGTCGCAGATGAGAGATATTATGGACGAACTGGGCATAGACTACACAGTTGCAGAGGGCGAAGCCGCCTTCTACGGCCCTAAGCTTGACATTCAGATGAAAAACGTGTTTGGCAAGGAAGATACTATTATTACAGTACAGATTGACTTCCAACTTGCCGAGCGCTTTGGGATGGAATATGTGGACGTAGACGGTCAGAAGAAGCATCCCTACATTCTGCACAGAACATCGATAGGTTGCTACGAGCGCACACTGGCAATGCTTATAGAAAAGTATGCAGGAGCGCTTCCGCTATGGTTGTCTCCGTCACAGGTAATGGTTATACCGATCACAGACAGGCAGAAGGACTACGCAGAGCGCATAAACAAGGAACTTCTTGGTATGGGCGTGCGCAGTAGTGTGGACAGCCGAAACGAAAAGGTTGGCTTTAAGATAAGAGAGGCACAGCTTGACAAAGTGCCGTATATGGTGGTACTGGGTGACCGTGAAGAAGCGGAAGCTACACTGGCGGTACGTACACGCAAGGACGGCGAAACCGCTACAATGTCAGCGGAGGAGTTCTACAAAAAGCTACGCTTCGAAATAGACACTAAGGCGAAGTAGTCCCCTTTAACACAGATGGCGAAGCACCTATGTTAGCGTGCTTCGCCTGATTTTTTAGGGGTGAATGACAGGGTCTACGCTGTAACCCGCTACACAACTGCAATTTAATTATGCAATATGTAACCTTCGTGTTACATATTTCTTACCTAGTGTAAACAAAGGCAACTTTACTCTTTTTACCTGTTATTGACCGCTTTTACACACGTTTTTACAGCGTTTGTAATAAAAACGCAACTAATATTATCAATTCGTAACTATATTGTAATATATGTAACTAAAACGCAATATAACACGCTACTGCTTTGCTGACCATATTGAAACTGAATTGCAAAAACGGCAAAAAATGACAAGATAGGATTTTTATTATCGCAAACGGTGAAAGTTTGATAACAGTTTACCTCTAAAAGTTGATTTTAAGGCATTATGTGCTATAATTAGTAAGACAAACGAACCTCACTTTTGAATTACGACAGTCTAATCACTTTCATTTTACATGTATTGTGACAGCGTTTAAATTATAAAGTGGGTTTTTATTTTTCGCTATAAAGCTAAACAACACATTATATTTTTTGAAAAGAGAAAATAGAATCGGAAGATATAAAACTCAGGGGAAATGAGAGGAGTGATATCTTGGAGGAACAGAATAAAGCGTCCGCCGGACAGAGTGTCAAGCGGAGGGTTGTTAAGAAGACAGGCGTAGCTAAGGTTCGCACAATGCGCCGTAGGCACATGTACTATACAGGTGTTCAGGCACAGCGCAGAATAAGATACATACAAAAGCGTACCGCTGTAGTAATGCTTGCTGTGTGGCAGGTGATATGTTCAGCATTTACAGGGCTTGTAGGCGTTGTAAAGCGTATCGGGGTAAACAACGGACTGTTCACAGGCAGAGGAATGGAAGCGCTGAGTGAGACAGCAACCCGTATAAAGAGTGACCCTGTAAAGTCGTCGCTGAAGCTGGCAGGTGGCATGTTCACCTCACTTCTGAAGGCGATATTTAAGATGATAACGTCACCAAACTACATAATGCCGGCGGTAGCGGCAAGCTTGTTTGTATTCACTATTATGACAGCGTCGGATATGACATTTGCCCTGCAAGTGTACTACGACGGTGAAGTGCTCGGATATATCGAGGATGAGACAGTGTTCAGCGAAGCAGAGCGCACTCTGCAGGATAAGATAGTGTTTGATGATGTGAGTGAAGAAGCCACACAGGCAGTCCCAACTTTCTCGCTTGCAGTGGTACAGGATAACAGCGAGATGGTGGACGCAGAACAGCTTTCAAACGATATGGCGAGAGCGTCCGGTACTATGCTTGAAGAAGCTGTTGGCTTGTACATAGGTGAGGAATTCCTCGGTGCGGTCACCGACGGAGAAGCGGTCACCGAGTTGCTAGACAACATGCTGATGGAGTACAGCACAGGCGATCCTACCGAGGTTGTTGAATTTACAAAAGAGGTAGAGTTGATAGGTGGCTTGTACCCGATGAGCTCGCTGGTAAGCACCGACTATGTTGAAAATGAAGTCAGCAAAGAAGCCGAAGCAGAAGTAATATACACAACAGTCAAGGGCGATGCCCCCATACTGATAGCACAGAAAAATGACATGCCCTACTCCGACCTAAAGGCGCTGAATCCCACCATAGAGACAAAACTACTGGTTGGTCAAGAGGTGCTTGTGTCTAAGAGTGTACCTTATTTGGGCGTGAGAATAGTAAAAGAAGAAACGTACGAGGAAGAGATTGCTTTTGAGACAGAGTATCAGCAGGACACGTCGCAGTACGTAGGATATAGCAGTGTTAAGAGTGACGGCACACCCGGCGTTCGCACTGTGACCGCCAGCGTTGTGTACGAGGACGGTGTTGAGGTGTCTCGTGAGGTAATCACCTCCGAAGTTACTACAGAACCGATAGACCGCATTATGGTAATAGGCGGTAAAGACCCCATACAGCAGATGCCAAACGGCACATTCAGCAGTGGCTTTATCTGGCCGACCAACGGCGGATATGTCAGCTGTGGCATTAACGGCTACTGGGGGCATACAGGTATGGATATTGCACTTCCGATGGGTACACCTATAAAGGCGGCCGCATCGGGAACAGTAACTAAAGTTACCTATTCCTCTTACGGTTACGGTTACCATGTTATGATAAACCACGGCGGTGGCATGGAGACGCTCTATGCGCATAACAGCCGTCTGAATGTTCAAGTAGGCCAGTGGGTTGACCAAGGTGCTATCATAGCATACAGCGGTAACACCGGTAACAGCTCAGGCCCACACGTACACTTTGAAATCCGCCAAAACGGTAGATATCTAGACCCGGCAAGCTTTGTCGGTACAACTCCTTGGTAAAAACTAAACTTAAACCGTGTACTCTGCGATTAGCGTGGGGTATGCGGTTTTTTGTCTTTATGTGCTAGGGTTGCAGGGGAGGTTGGTGGCTCGGGGGAGATGTTGCCGGGGAAAGCTGGCGTGTAAGCCGAGCCGTCAAGCTTCGGGCGACCCGACGTTCTTGTTTGATGTTTTTAGGTGGAGGGCTTCAGGGGACTCTTCATCAACTCAAATGTCCCGATGAAACTTTCCCCTTGCAATCCGCCGGCCGGCCGGCGGAGCTTACCACTCGGTCGGCGACCTTACAACCTCCCCCGCTCGTAATCCCCCGAGTGCACAGCCTCCACTCGGCCTAGGACTGTCTGTAAGTCAGCTCTCACCTACATTGACATTTCCACCACTATACGATAATATTTAAGATAGTTTTATATGACAATCACGACAATATGTCGGAGCAGGAGGGGGCGCATGGCTACGTCAGAGCAACTTTTATATGATAAAATCGTAGGAATCACTCCACACATCAGAAAAGCCACTACCGAAGACGCTTCACGGATAGCTGAGATACTTATTTTCTCAAAGCGACTTAACTACAGAAGCATATTTTGTGACGATAAAACGTCTTTCGGCGAGATGCAGGTATTGCCCCTTGCTACCGAGTATATGAACAAGCCCGATAAATTAGACGGAGTTTTTGTGTACGACGATGAATTTGTCAAAGCAATGATGACACTTAGCGTGACCGAGGGTACAGACGGCACAACCGTGGAAATTGGGGAGCTATATGTGGACACATTTTTTGTGGGCGAAGGCATAGGAGGACGCATGATCTCCGCTGTGACCGATTTGCTGTGCGGTGTCGCTGACAGTGTAACGCTGTGGGTACTCGAGAAGAACGAAAAGGCAAGACGCTTTTACGAAAAACACGGCTTTAGTCATGACGGTGCTCGAAGACAGGAACAGGGAACAGACGAGTTTGTCGTACGATATACTAAAACGTTTAAATAGAAAAGGAGCGACAGCATGAAATCCATATTTGTATCCAGTACATTCAGAGATATGCAGGCAGAGCGTGACGCACTTATGCTTGGCGTTGTGCCAAACCTTAGTGAGTATGCACGAGCTTTCGGCGAAAATATCCGCTTTGTTGACCTGCGTTGGGGCGTTAATACAACTGACTTAGACAGTGACGAGGGCAGTCAAAAAGTATTGTCCGTCTGTCTTGATGAGATAGACAACACACGCCCCTGTATGATAATCCTGGTAGGTGAGCGCTATGGATGGATACCGCCTGAAAAGCTTATCCGAGATGTGTCGGCACAGAAGGAGCATAAGCTGTACGACGCTGATAAGAGTGTCACAGAACTCGAGATAGAGTATGGCGCACTGGCGGAAAAAGGTCAGCTTGACCGCTGCCTTTTTTACTTTCGTGACCCTCTACCGTCCGACGAGATGGAGGAAGCGGTACGGGATTCGTATATAGAGAACACGCCTGTACTACGTGAAAAACTGGAAGCGCTCAAGCAGCGAATACTTGCAAGCGGCGCGGCAGTCAAAAGTTACCACTGCGAATGGGATACCGAACAGAAAAAGCTTGTAGTCCCCGACAGCTTCATCGAAATGGTAACGGAGGACGTAAAGCAGCTGTTTGCCCCTGAATTTCAGTCCGCACAAAACCTATCCGTATGGGAGCGAGAGGAGCTGGACGCTTCACTGTTTGCAGAGCAGAAGTGCAGACAGTTTTCCGGCAGATATGAGCTGTTAGACAGCTACCTATACCAAATAAAGCACCGTGACACAAGACTGTTTATATTAAAAGGGAAGGCAGGCAGCGGCAAGAGCACCATGACCGCTAAAATTGCCGAGCAACTAAAAAAACAGTACGAAACGCTGTTTATAGCGATGGGCAACAGCGCACGCTCACAGACAGTTCTTGACGTACTACGTCAGATTGTGTACAAGCTTGAAACTGTACTGGGCGTTACCGAGCGTTTTGACGGAAGAATTAAACCAAAACAGAATGAGAGTGAAACGGTTGAAGATGAAAACAAGGCGGTAAACTCTGGGGGCGTTGCAGACTGGTCGAAAAAGTTCGCAGAGCTTGCGTTTGTCTACTCGGAGCGTATTGGGAAACCGCTGTATATTGTCTGCGATGCGCTTGACCAGCTCATGCAAAGTGAGGACATAGCAACATTCAAGTGGCTACCCACTGCACTACCTGACTGCATAACAGTGGTGCTATCCTCACTCACGCCACTTGAAATGCCTCTGTTTTACCCACTGCGTCAAAACTGCATTTTGGAAGAGCTGACCGAACTTACCACACAGGAAAAGCCTGCTGTTGTAAAGGGGATATTAGGCCTACACGGTAAAGAACTGGAAAACTCAGTGGTGTCGGCTCTGCTGAGTGCGCCGGGTTCTGACAATCCGCTATATATCAGCATGATGTTACAACGTCTTGTTATGCTGGATAGTGACGACTTTAAAATAATAGCAGAGAGCGGTAATGATAGCTTAGCAATCGACCGCCACCTGACAGACGTAATAAGAAGTACCCCTGACAGCGTGGAGCTCATTAGCGCTGAAGTGCTAAAAGAAGCGGCAGAGCGGATAAACAGCGAGCTTTGCTTTAAGGTGGTGGCGCTACTTGCTGCATCACGCAGAGGGCTTAGAGATAACGACCTTGAAGCCATATTAACAAGGAGTGGCACCGAGTGGAGTGCGGTGGACTTTTCACGGCTTGTGAAGTACATGCAAATGTTCTTTCTTCGCCGTGAGGACGGCAGGCTGGACTTTGCACATTCCGCTATACGGAGCGGATTCTTGCAGTCGGTAGACAGTAAGATTTACAACAGCCTTATAATAAAGCATCTACTGACACTGGACATGGAGGACGAACTTAGGGTGTCCGAAACAGTGTGGCATCTGTACAAAGACTGTGACGCAGTGACAACTGTACAGTTTATAGAAAGCTATCTATCATCTGATTCCTATGAAGACCACAGAGATAGCATTGCAGAAGAATTATACAGAGTTGCAATGGAGGACTGTAAATTTGCCCGTTCTGTGGTAGGACAGTCCCGAGTTAGCAATGACAACATCGGTTTTGCCGAGTTTATACTTAACGATTTATACTTCGCCTTCGGCGAGTCACTACCCGAATACGAGGTGCAGTCTGAACTGTTCTTCGAACTACTTTCAAAACTAAAAACTGCGGAGAGTCAAACCAAAGGTTTACAGCTTCTTTGGACATTGTTTGATTGTTATAACACATTGGTTGCAGTACTTGAGCCACGTGGGGAGAATGAGCAAGCGCTAAAGCTGTATGTAGAGGCGAGCGCAGTTGACGTGTCCCACTATGTGTCGGATGGTAACAGAATAGAAGATATAATGCGGACTTACGATAACCTTGCTCTAATAAACAACAATGTAGTTGAGTTATATATAACGCTGGGTGATTTGGACGAGGCACTGAAGGTGGCGGGAGAGCAAATCGCCATTAGTAACAATCTTGCTGAGCGGTTTGAAACGTATGAAGCGTATTTGAATAGGGTGTCATCACTTAAGGCGCTCGGTAATGTGCAGATGTTACTGTTGAACTATGACGGAGCGAAAGAAAGCTACAGCGAGAGTAAGAGGATATGCCGTCAGGTGTTGGAGCGTGAGGAATGGAAGGATTTACGTCCTGCACAAAAGTGGTTGACGTCGGTGTGTTCGTCACTTGATGATCTCTATCGCAAACAAAATAGATTTGAAGAAGCACTGTCCGAACTTAGCGAAATGGTGGACATACGCGAAGTGATGGCGGAGAATATAGACACACCTTTTGAATGGTCAATGTATGCGGCTGGGGTAAGAGAGCTTGGGCATTTGCATTTTACTCTGGGAGACAATGATAATGCACTTTTGTCCTTTGAAAAGAGTCGGTTGATCTCTGAAACAAATGCAAATGAGGAGCAGACCATAACCGCTTATGAAGATTTGGCACTGCATTATAAAAGCTCGTCATTCTTTAACTACAGGCGCAGAGATGCAGAACAAGCAAAGGAAGATATGCTAAAAGCCATTGACCTCTATAAACGCATATCAGATGCGCTTAAAACACCTTCCGCTCTCGGAACGCTCGCCGACTGTTACTTTGACCTCGCAGATATACAGTCTGACTTTTACCTGATGCATGAACTTGCGCTTTCGTCACTGGAAGACAGTCAGAAGATAAGGGAGATGTTGGCGGAAAAACTTGGCACACCCGATGCGTATACCAAACTGAATGATACGTATAGGGAGATGATACATAACTGTGACCTTCTTGATCGTCTGAGCGAGGTGGAGGAGCTAAGCAAATCGCTAATAAACAACGCGGTTCAAATGTTTGACAGGTGGAACAGTCCTGAAGCCGAGAGTATGCTTGCTTCAAGTTATTCGTATGTGGCAGGGAGGCTTAATAGGGTAAGGGGCACTAAGTACGTCGCTGAGCTTTATAACAAGGCGCATGACATAAGAAAGCGGCAAGCTGAGAGATACGATACCGACGAAGCAAGGGGTCGTCTTGCGGAAAGCCTAGGTAACCTTGCAGAACTGCAGAGTAAAAGCGGCAATGACAAGCTCTCTCTTGAACTATTCCTTGAAGCGCATGATATATACATCGACCTCGCTGAAAAGACAATCAATCCCACTGCTAAAATGCGACTGGCAAACAGCTACAGCAAGATAGCCGAAGCTTATGCACGGCTGGGGGACAATAAAGCCGCACTGGAAATGTATGAGCAGAGCAGGGCGATTTACAGTGCACTTGCAGACGAGCAAAGTGCTGCGGATGCAGGCGAATTTTTGGCAGAGGTATACTACTCTATAAGCAAGGTACACAAGACGGCAGAAAATCCTGACGAAGCTATAAAGCATCTGCGCATCTCTAACGCATACTACAAAACACTTGCTCAAAATAAGCGCTCATCATTAAATATATACCGCTTGAGCCGAGGATACACCGAGCTTGCAAAGCTATATCTAGCGAAGGACAAAGACCAAAAAGCTTTAGAGGCACTTGAACAGGCAAGAGAGCTGATTCAAAAGGTTATACAAAGTTCGGAAGCGACCTATTTTGCGCTCCAGCTAATAAACATCTATGAAAGTTACAGTGATTTGTTTTTGAAACAGGGAACTGACGAAAACAAGCTTAGATCATTGGCGAGTTTGTATTGTGTGATACAGCTAAGTAATCGCTTGAATAAGGTGCAGGAGAGTGCGGAAAATTATAACCGCATTTCGAGAGCGTATCTACGTGTTACAAATGTCTTTTTGGAACTTGAAGCTGTAACAGACGCTACCGAGCTTTTGCATATAAACAGACAAGTTTGTGAAGCGGCACTGGTCAAAAAGGTGATTGACAGCGAACTTTTCGAATCGTTAGACCTTGTATACGGTGTGTTGAGCAGCCTGTATAATGAACTCGGCAATGGTAGCAAAGCTAAGGAAATCAAGGGGCGTGGACAAAATAGCCGCAGTTTATATGAAAGCTACATGCAGTCCAAAGATGACAGCACAGAGGAAGCCGCCAAACAAGAACAAAACAGTGACACTCCACCCTCGGATGACTATTACAGCGATGAACATCTGCCGCACCGCAAAACACAGGAGTACAAAGAATGGGAGAAAGGGGTGGAGTCTGTAGCTGATAAGCTGATGAAAAGCTTTGCTCGCATGTTTGGAGACGATACACCTAAAGCGCCTACATACGACGACTACAGCGACAAACTACCGACGTTAAACCTTGGTGCATCTAAGCTTGGGGAGTTGGCAGTGCATATTGGAAATGATCTATTGAGTAGTATTAAAGATTTTATGGAAGAATAACAAGCTTTTAGGTAAGCAACATAGACAAATGAAAAAAGCACAAGAGAAAGGTGGGGGAACATGACACCGATAGAGGCGCTGAGGCGCTATTTTGGATATGACAGTTTCAGGGGCGGTCAGGAGGAGCTTATAGAAAACTCGCTGTCGGGGCGTGATGTCCTCGGCATAATGCCGACAGGTGCAGGTAAGTCCATGTGCTACCAGATACCTGCCGTGCTGTCTGACGGCATAACGCTTGTAGTGTCGCCGCTTATATCGCTGATGAAGGATCAGGTGGGTGCACTTAGGCAGTCCGGCATATCCGCCGCCTACATAAACTCCACTCTCACCCCTCGACAGATGGACATGGCTCTTTACAACGCAAAAGTCGGCATGTATACCCTCATTTACGTAGCCCCCGAACGTCTGCTTACGCCTGAATTTCTTAATTTCGCAAAGAGTGTGGACATCTCTATGCTTACCGTGGACGAAGCGCACTGCATATCACGGTGGGGGCAGGACTTTCGTCCGAGTTACGCACAGATACCGACGTTCATAGACGCACTCCCAAAGCGTCCTGCAATATCGGCGTATACCGCAACAGCGACTATGCAGGTGAGGGAGGACATTGTACGTCTTCTGTCCCTTGATGATCCGATGGTGCACGTGTCGGGGTTTGACCGACCCAACCTCTACTTCTCTGTTGTGAACGGTGGGGACAAGAGGGGTAAACTGCTCTCGTTTTTACGTGAAGGGGAGAACAGCACAGGCATTGTCTACTGCTCTACACGTAAGACGGTGGAGGATGTATGCGATATGCTAAAGCAAAACGGCTTTTCCGCTTCACGATATCACGCAGGGCTGTCCGACAGTGAGCGTCACCAAAACCAAGACGACTTCCTATATGACCGTGTAGATGTCATGGTAGCGACAAACGCTTTCGGCATGGGGATAGACAAGTCCAATGTGCGCTTTGTGGTGCATTACAATATGCCTAGAGATGTTGAAAGCTACTATCAAGAGGCAGGACGTGCAGGGCGAGATGGAAGCCCCGCACGTTGTCTGTTGCTGTACAGCGGTCAGGATGTTCGCACACAACAGTGGCTTATTGACAATGCAAGGGATACAGTTTACGAGGACGAGCAGACAGAGCGGATACTGAAAGAGCGTGAGCACGCACGGCTGAGGGACATGACGTTTTACTCTACGACAAATAACTGTCTGCGTGGGTATATACTGAAGTATTTCGGCGAGAAGCCTGATAGTTTCTGCGGTAGTTGCGGTAACTGTGACACGAATTTTGACACGGTGGACGTAACCGAAGAAGCGCAGAAGATACTGTCCTGCATAAAGCGGATGGGGGAACGGTTTGGCGTGTCGGTGGTGGTGGACGTGCTACGTGGGAGCAAGAACGAGAAAGTACTGTCCTTTGGGTTTGATAAGCTATCCACCTACGGCATAAGTGACAAGAGTGCGGCGGTATTACGGAGCATAATAGACCATCTACTGCACGAGGGTTACCTTCAAAAGACAGACGGCACATTCCCGATAATAAGGCTTACACCGTCCTCCGCTGACGTGCTGTTTGGTAGGCAGTCGGTGGTGATGAAACTGGCGAGAGAAAAACCGCCTGCCGCACCAAAACGAGCAAAGGACAGCGGAGTGAGCGAGGAGAGGCGACCGCTACTGGAGAGTCTCAGACAGCTTAGAGCAAAGCTTGCAAAGGAGCAAAATGTACCGCCCTACTTCGTATTCTCGGACAAATCGCTGATAGATATGACCGAGAAGCTTCCCATAACCCAGACGATGTTTTTGCGTGTCAGCGGTGTTGGTGAGCGTAAAGCGGCACAGTATGGAGAGAATTTCGTGTCCGAGATTGCGGACTTCTGTGAGGAGAACGGGATAGTCCCAAAGGTGTTAGAAGAAAAGCGGACAGAGCAGCCTGCTAAAAAGAAAAAGACACCAAAACAAAAACCACCGCTAAAACTCCCCGACCCCGAATTGCTTTCCGATATACCGACGCTTGAGGAAAATGTCCCTGTTTCTGTACTTTCAAAGCATATAAACGACACGCTAGAGGATTACGCAGGTGACATAACAGCTGTGTCAGCCGTTAAAATAGGCAGTTGGCTGGTACAGAAAGGTTATCTGAAAGTAGAAGAATCTGAAATGGGAAGCACAAAAGTCCCGACCGAGCTGGGTCTACAGAGCGGTATAACGCCGGAACGTAGGGAGGGGAAAGTGTCCGACTACTACGTGAATTTGTATACACCTGCAATGCAGAGGGTGATAATTGACGGGGTTAGGGAGGTTTTGATTGCTTACACAGACGGAAAGGCTGATTAACCCAACACAAAACTTTCATCGGTAAATCAAGTGTGAAAAATAGACCTTTTTGGGGGGCTTGTCCGACGTGGCGGACGCCTGTGGGTGTAGGGGCGTTTTACTCGTTGTAATCATTTAGGGCTACTTTCTAAAAGTCCACAGTGCTTTTAAAGATTCTAAGACGTTCAGTTTGTTGACCACAATTTGTAGCTCATCAAAATTGTACGTTATAAAAAA
>CAYJIK010000033.1:13228-18623 GCA_964370205.1 uncultured Oscillospiraceae bacterium
AATTGTGACAATTACGTCACAGCCATTAAAATCTATTTACTTCTCAAGTATGATTATATCTTCACGCTTAGGGCCTGTGGAGATGTAGCGTATCGGGTAGCCTATCTGCTCCTGTACGAACTCGATGTACTCCTTCGCTTCCTTCGGCATGTCATCCATTGAATTTATGCCCCTGATGTCTTTCTTCCAACCCTTCAGGTATGTGTACACGGGTTTGGCATGGTTTAACAGCGGTGTGGGGAGGAAGTCTTTTGTAACCACTCCGTCCACCTCATAGCCTATGCAGACCGGGATTTCGTCGAGGTAACCTAGGACATCTATCAGTGTCAGCGACACATCGGTAGTACCCTGTAGCATACAGCCGTAGCGTGTTGCAGGGATATCAAGCCAGCCCACACGGCGAGGTCTGCCTGTAGTTGCGCCGTACTCGCCATCGTCACCGCCACGTCTACGAAGTTCGTCGCCTACTTCGCCAAACAGTTCAGTCACAAACGCACCTGCACCCACACAGGAGGAGTACGCCTTAACGACGGTTAGCACTTCTTTGATGGAGTGTGGCGGTACGCCTGCGCCAACGGTTGCAAAACCTGCTAATGTCGACGAGGAGGTGGTGAAGGGGTAGATGCCGTGGTCGGGGTCACGTAGTGCGCCCAGCTGACCTTCAAGCAGTATTGTCTTGCCGTCGTTTATCGCGTTGTTTAGGTAGGTGGAACTGTCCACTACAAGCGGCCTTAATCTTTCGGAGAAGGCTAGCAGCTTGTCCGCTATTTCGTCGGCGTTTACGGTGGGTTTACCGTAAACATGCTTCAGTATAGCGTTTTTGTATTCGCAGATGGCATGAAGACGTGTTCTCAAGTGCTGTTCGTCAAACAGTTCGCAAACTTGTACGCCTATCTTCAGGTATTTGTCCGAATAGAATGGCGCAATGCCTGACTTTGTAGAGCCGAAACTGTTTTCGCCCAGACGTTCCTCTTCGTAGGTGTCAAGCAGGATATGGAAGGGCATAAGGATTTGCGCCCTGCTTGAAACAAGCACCTTAGGGGTCACTCCACGCTCGCAGAGTTCGTCATATTCACGGAAAAACTTCTCAAGATCAAACGCTACGCCGGGACCTATTATGCTGACAGTGTGCTCATAAAAGACGCCTGCCGGCATGATGTGCAGGGAGAATTTGCCGTAATGATTGATAATGGTGTGACCTGCGTTTGCTCCTCCTTGAAACCTAACCACAATGTCCGAGTGAGCGGCAAGCATGTCAGTCATTTTGCCTTTGCCCTCGTCACCCCAGTTGCCGCCTACTATCGCCTTGACCATAGGTGTGTCCTCCTTGTGAAAAACTGTTTTATTTTAAGGTTTTATTTAGTGTTTTTTGACATTACGAGTTATTATATCACATTATGGCCGTGTTGTATAGATATAATTTATCGGTAGTGCTCTATAATTTCAAAAATCATGTCGGATACTTGCTTGCTTGTAGAAAAATGCTACCGATGTAACTTTGACTATCCTCTGCGTTAGTGCGCAGGTGCACAATAAATATACTGTAAAACCTGAATATTACAATTATTTTTGATTAAGTGAACAAAGTATTATGCTAAATCCCAGTAAAACTTACATATATTATTTGTTGCAATGTTACATGGTGTGTGATATAATTTAGATGTAATAGATGCATTGTGAGAAATTGTGTGAATTTTTAGATTGTTTCGTTTGCTTATTAGTTTGACTTGTTAAATGTTCCCGCACTCTTCTTTGATCATTGTGCATATTTTTGTGCTACGAAACAGTAAAGATATACAGTTGTAATTTTAGAGAGGCAGTGTTTGATTATGAGTAGTGAACTACTGAAAAAATCGCTTAAAAGATACAGACTCGGCGACCTTTTGGTGCTGAAAGAAATTATAACAGAACAACAACTTTCCGAAGCTCTGGACTTTCAGAAGAAGGATGGGCGTTGGCTTGGTGACTGTCTTATAGAGCTTGGATTAGTCACTGACAGCGATATTGCAAGCGTACTCGAGGTTCAGCTGGGCATACCGAAAGTTGACCTTCGAGGTATAAATATAGACCCTGAGATTATAGCACTTGTGAACGGTAACGTTCTGCGTAAGCATAATGTTCTGCCCATTGGCTATGCCGGTAACAGTAAAAATGTACTGTTACTTGCGATGTCCAACCCACTGGATATGGTGGCGCAGGATGATATTTCGATTATCTCTAACTGCTTGATAGAACCGAGAATAGCGACAATAGGCGAGATAAACGCCGTCCTTGATAAGTACTTCGGTACAGGCGAGGTTATGTCCGCTGCCGCACAGTACGCCAAGGAGCGTGAGGTTCAGCTACAGCAGTTTGAGGCTGTCGAAGCTGCACAGCAGGCGGAACTGGACAATGCGCCTATAGTACAGCTTGTACGCTCTATTATTGAGCAGGCGGTACGTCAGCGTGCAAGTGATATCCACTTTGATGTCCTTGAAAAGCAGATACGTATCCGCTACCGTATTGACGGTGTTTTGATGGATCGTATGATATATGACATAAAACTGCTTCCTGCAATTGTTACACGTATTAAGATAATGTCAGGCATGGATATTTCCGAGAAGAGAAAGCCACAGGATGGTAGAATAAGGCTTGCGGTGGATAGGGGAGAATATGACATACGTGTGTCGGTGCTACCCTCCACCTACGGTGAAAAGATCGTTATGCGTCTGGCTTCGTCCGCAGGGCTTACACGCTCAAAGTCGGAGCTGGGCATGAGCGAAACAGAATTACAGAAGTTTGAGCATATATTAAAGAATCCCAACGGTATTATCCTCGTTACAGGGCCTACCGGTAGTGGTAAAACTACGACACTTTATGCGGCACTGTCTGAGCTTAATACCGAACGGGTGAACATCATAACTATAGAGGACCCTGTTGAAGCGAACATCCCGGGTATAAACCAGGTTCAGGTTAACCCTAAAGCTGATTTGACCTTTGCGACTGCTCTGCGTTCCATACTTCGTCAAGACCCGGACATAATAATGATAGGTGAGATACGTGACCAAGAGACAGCCGGTATCGCTGTTCAGGCTTCTATCACAGGTCACCTTGTGGTTAGTACACTGCATACAAACAGTTCGGCCGCTACTATTACAAGACTTCTGAACATGGGTGTTGAACCGTATCTGCTCGCCGACTCTGTCGTTGGCATCATAGCGCAGAGACTGGTACGCCGACTATGCAAAGACTGTCGCAGTCCACGACCTGCAACAGAGGAAGAAAAGGAAATTTTGGGAGTGCCGTTTAGCTATCCGCTACAGGTGTACGACGCTAAAGGTTGCCCGATGTGTGGTGGTATAGGCTACTTTGACCGTATCGGTGTGTACGAAATCATGCAGGTAACGCAAGACCTCCGCCGTGTCATCAGTACAAACGGCTCTACAGGAGATATAAAAGACATGGCTGTAAGCGGAGGCATGAGAACGCTCCGCACAAGCGCCGCCGCATTCGTAATTGATGGTATTACCACTATGGAAGAACTCCTTAAGGTTTCGTTTGACAGCTAGGCGTGTTAAGAGTAAACCACGAACATGGTTTGAAATCTTGATAGATATAATAGTTTTAGACCCCATAAACCGTATTACTATGACGGAAAGGAATGGTCACAATGGCTAGTTTTGTAGAATTGATAACTCTTGCAGTGTCACGGCGTGCTTCGGATATGCACATAAGCACGGGACTACCGCCTGTAGCACGTATTGACGGAAAGCTTGTCCCGCTTACTGACGCTAAGATGATGCCGAATGATATTGAGGAGCTTGTAAAGGAGATTATGTCTCCTGCAAACTACTCCATATTTAGGGAGAAGGGTGAGGTGGACTTCGCCTACTCTGTACCGCAGGTGGGCCGTTTTAGACTTAACGCTTTCAATCAGCGTGGCTCTTACGCATTGGCGGCTCGTGTGCTAAACGCACACATACCATCCCCTTCAGACCTGCGACTGCCTGAATCGGTGGTTGAAATGTGTGATAAAAAGAGAGGGCTTGTGCTGGTCACAGGGGCGACAGGTAGCGGTAAATCCACTACACTGGCAAGCCTCATCAACGAGATTAACCACAACTATAATAAGCACGTCATAACGCTTGAGGACCCGATAGAGTATCTGCATCACCATCGCAACTCCATTGTAAACCAGCGTGAACTAGGAAGCGATACGCTCAGTTTCCCGAATGCGCTGAGGGCGGCACTCCGTCAGGACCCGGACGTTATCCTCGTCGGCGAAATGCGTGACCTTGACACTATCTCCATCGCAATAACCGCCGCTGAAACAGGTCACCTTGTGTTTTCCACTCTCCATACAGTCGGAGCGGCGAACACCATCGACCGTATCATCGACGTATTCCCACCGCATCAACAGCAACAGGTACGCACACAGCTTGCCGATGTTTTAGAGTGTGTGGTTTCACAGCAACTTATCCCCACCACCGACGGTAAGGGGCGTGTGGCGGCTTTCGAAGTTATGTTGACAAACGGTGCTATTCGTAATAATATACGTGAGGGCAAGACGTTCCAGATACCGTCCATCATGCTGACAAACACACGTATGGGCATGAAGACTATGGACGACTCGCTGTTTGAACTTTACCGTAGCGGTATGATTTCAAGTGAGAACGCTCTGATTTTTGCGCAGGATAGGCCGGCGCTGAGTAAGAGAGTAATGTAAAGGAGCGCCTTGAAAGTGAGTTCTGTGAAAAGGCTTACTTTTGACGTTTATAAAAGCTCGGGCTGTCCCGAAGGAGTGTGATATATTGCCCAGTTTTTCATATTTGGCTGTTGATAAAAACGGCAAAGAGATAAAAGGTGTGCTTGATGCCCCAACGCTTGAAGAGGCAAAGCAAAACCTAAAGCGTGATGGCAATCTACCCATAAACGTAGTTTCTGCGTCAAAGCTCACCAGCAAGCTGGAAGTGGACTTGTTTGAAAAAAAGCCTGTCCCACGTGACCTTTCGCTGTTTTGCAGGCAGTTTGTGAGCCTTTCGTCGGCAGGTATACCGCTTGTGACATCGCTTGAAATGCTAGCCGAGGAGACGGAGAACAAGATGCTCGGTAAGGCTATACACGAGTGTGGAGTGTCGATACAGGCAGGTTCCTCGCTCACTACAGCAATGGACGAACACCCGAAGATTTTCCCCGAACTGCTCCGCACAATGGTGGCGGCAGGTGAACTGTCAGGTACGCTGGACATTTCATTCATGCGTATGGGTGAGCAGTTTGAAAAAGAAGCCAAGCTTAAAATGATGATAACAAGAGCGTCTGTCTACCCGATAGCGGTGCTTGTGATAGCGTTTCTGGTGGTGCTTTTGATGCTTGCGTTTGCAGTGCCGCAGTTTGAGAAGATGCTCACCGACTTAGG
>CAYJIK010000034.1:0-18370 GCA_964370205.1 uncultured Oscillospiraceae bacterium
TTAACATCAGCAGAGGCGGCGTTGGTATCCACTGCCGTCACGACGTGATTGACCACATGTCCCCCGAAGCGCTTCAGATACAGTCTGACTTCGTGGTGCAGTTGGCAAGCAAGTTTGCCAACATGAGCATACTTCCCATCTCCAAGGGCATACCACAGAAGCTGAAGGATCAGTTCGAGTTCTACTTCAACAGAAAAATGCCCGGCAAGAGCTTTGAGCGTCCTGCAAGAAGATAGTTTGGCATAAATGTAAAGGGGTCTGTGACGAAATAGAATTAGTTTCGTTGATTTGACGAAATAGCGTAGGGGCGGTCCTATGTGACCGCCCGAAACCGTGGTTTTTGCCATTAGTTTCGGGCGAACACACAGGTTCGCCCCTACAAATTTTGTGCATTATTAGAATTTCGTCACAGCCCCTTATTATTATAAGGGGGCAATCTATAGCCGCTCCGCAGGGTCGTCGTTCGGCACTTTGTAGCGCATAGCGCGAGCGCTGTCCGACATACCCTTTGTCGTCGGGTCTACCACCACGCCAAGTGTCCCAAGCACCATAAACACAGTGCTAATAACCGCCATGAGCTGTTCCTCCAGCCCCATAAAGTTCATGCTAACGCCGAATATGTTCAGCACCTGCTCCACAAGCAACAGCAGTGTCGGTATCATGGTCAGCCAAAAAGTCTTGTTCCTCAGACGTACAGTCCAGTTTATCCGCATGTAATCACTCCTTTCGACGGTCACAGTATGTCAGTATGCAACCTTTACATTTTATGCAGTGTTCTGACAGTTTGTGAGCAGAGCAGCCTGATGAAGCGTCTTAATTTTCTTCTGTTCGTCGACGAATAACGTGAAACGCAGTGAACACACCTCTCTCAAATGTGTAATCAGCACTTTTCCCCACTCCCAAGAGCAATCCGCACTTGCATTTTGTGGTAGTTTATAGTATTATAACTGTAATCGTATCTTCAGCGGACACCGAATAAACTTTGGCAGTTAGCTAAAGATAGGAAAAAACATTTAAAGGAGCTGTGCCATCGTGTTGCCCGACAGTATCACGGCGGGTTTGCTTTTTGCGATACCTGCCATCATAACGTTTCTCATCAACGCCGCTGTAACCGCATTCGTGTTCTGTGACGACGAACATCTAAAGGAGAGTGCGGAGTTCAACTCATCGTCAAAGATAATAATGAAGCTTCTAAAAAGCTATCGCCGACTTGATTTCGGGGTGCTTGCCTTTTCACTGGTAATGCTCTGCGTGTCGATTTTTGGCGCACTTGCTTTGTTTAGTGCTTATACGTTCCCACTCAAAGAGGTACTATCGGTGCTTTCGGTATCGGTGTTGTACATCGTTGTGGGTTTTTTTATACCCAGAAAACTGTCAGCATACTTCCCGTGGCATATAGCCCACACTTTTGCCCACCTGACACTTATGTGCTACTTTTTAATATCGCCGTTTGTCTATCTGTCCGAGTTTGTGGCGAACATCACTATCCGCCTGCTCGGTAAAGACCCGAAAAAGACCCCCACCCGTGTCACCGAGGAGGAGATACTCATGCTGGTGGAGGAGGGTAAGTCCTCCGGCTCTATCGAGACGATAGAACAGCAGATGATCAGTAACATCTTCCGTTTTGATGACAGACTGGTGTCCGAGATAGTGACCCACCGCACCGAGGTGGAAGCGCTACCGATAAGCTCCACGCTGGACGATGTGGTGACGATAATCACCAAGACAGGCTACTCACGCATCCCCGTATACGAGGGGGACATGGACACAATACTCGGTACAGTCTACGTGAAGGACCTACTCCGTTACCTCGATAAACCCGAGGAATTCGACCTGCGCAAGTCGCTGAGACAGGCGATGTTCGTCCCCGAGAGCACCAGTTGTGTATCGCTGTTCACGAAGTTTAACAAAGAGAAGACGCATATCGCCGTCGTTATAGATGAATACGGCGGTACGTACGGCATTGTCACCATGGAGGATCTGCTTGAGGTAATCGTCGGCAGTATGCAGGACGAATACGACGACGAGCGTGCCGAATACAGCAAGATTGACGACAACGAGTTTATACTGGACGGTCAGATGCCTGTGCTGGACGCCATGGAGCTTCTCCGCATAAAAGAGCCGGAAGACTGCGACGGTGACACCATCGGCGGTTACCTAAGCTCACTGCTTGGCGGCGTCCCCACCGAGCCGGAAGCACCACGCTCCGTCGTTGTGGACAGAGTAGAGTTCACCGTTCTCACAGCGGACAGCCGCCGTATTTTGAACATACGAGCGAAGAGGTTGTCGGTAGGGTAGGATTGTTGGTGGGATTACCAAACGGAAACAAATACGGTTAAAGGGATATGATTATTCCTCCTATGGTGCATATTTCGTGACAATTTGCACACAAAATAGGTTGGAAATTCTAGGCGAAATTTGTAGGGGAGGGGCTCTGCTCCTCCCGCTTGGAAAAATATGCAAGGCACAAATAGAAAAAAATACGAGAATACATAGACACCAACCCTAAAAATGGGAAGAGGATTGTTATTACGTTAAATAAACAAATCCTAAAAACAACCACCATCAATTTTGATGGTGGTTGTTTTGTTAGCAGAGAGATATGTAAGTCCTCGCTTTTAGCCGCTCCTACATGGATAGTCTACGGTAAATATTCGACCGCTTAAGCGCCTCTCTAAAGGGGAAATAGAGCATATTTGAGAATACCACCGCCAGTATAGCATTTACGGAGGAGGAGTACAGCTTAGCTGTGACATCAGCAAGCGTGGTCTCGAGTGGATTTCGCAGTAGGTAGTAGGACATAACAAAGCTCTTCCCGAGATAAAGCGCCATGTAAAGTACCGCCCCTGCTATGGCCGCCGCTATGCAACGCTTTAGTGTGGGCATGTAATCGCTCACGCCCTTAGAGCCTGAGTAGGCTATCGCTCCGCACAGGTACGCCATGGCAAACTTGAAAGCAAAGGTAATGGGCGCTTCCGAAATAAACGCAGGATTAGTGAGGTCGTAGAACATAGAGCCAAGTCCTGCGGCAAAACCGCCTGTGAGCGGTCCAAAAAGCAACCCGGACAGCAAACAGAACACATTACCGAGGTGAATGCGAGTTAACCCCACCACCGCCGGCAAAGGTATCGAAAGCTGACTGGCCACAAACACCACCGCCGTCATGAGCCCTATCACCGTCAAATTATAAATGCTAAGCTTACTGTTTTTCACTGTTTTTTCCTCCGTCGTTTGTTTAGACTCTTGACAAGTTTTTTACACTGCATATATAATAATGCAAAACTGTTGCTATTAAAAGTCGCAGTTTTTGAGGTTTTGATGGAAGCAGACGAATCAGAGATTCGTCTTGGAAGCAGTTGCGTGTAAACGAATCAGAGATTCGTCTTGGAAGTTTTATGCTTTTGTGTACACTCCCCTCTGTGGAAAGACGCTAATTTCCCCTTACCTCCACCAAAACGGCATGCACACAGTGCATGCCCTACAGATTAACAAAAACCTAAAACCCTGCCATCGCCGTAGGGGCGCACCTATGCGTGCGACCGCCCTGCATGGTTTCGCACGCTCCCATCTGTGAACGGACATTAAAACTCCGCCAATTCCTAACTCCTCATTCCTAATTCCTAATTCCCCGAAAGGACCAGACAAAATGAACAACAGAATTTACCTCTATCGCCATATTTACGAAGACATCTCGTCCAAGATTACCCGTGGGTTGCTCAAACAAGGGGACAAGCTACCGTCCGCTCGTGTTATGGCGGCGACCATGGGGGTCAGTGTCAACACAGTGAATACAGCGTACAGCCAGCTGGAGTCGGAGGGGTACATTGAAGCGGTCAATCGGCGTGGCTACTATGTGTCCGAGTTTGCCGACTATTCGGAGAGCGTCAGCGGTTTTTCACCCACCGCAAGCACACCGCCGAAAGCCACAAATGTGTCCACACACACCTCGGCCCTCGTCGACTTCTCCCCCTCGGGCGTGGACTTCGAGAGCTACCCCTTCAGGAGTATGCGGCAGGCGTTTAAGAGCGTATTCACCGAGGAAAATAGCGGTATTCTCACTATTCCGCACAGACAGGGGGAGCTGTCCCTTCGCCGTGCGCTCTGCTCCTACCTCACACTGTCACGAGGGGTGGACTGCACCCCCGAGCGCATGATAATCGGACAGTCCACCTCATGGCTGCTGCTGCAACTCTGCCGTGTAATACAGGAGAGCAGGGGACTGTCAGGAGCGGACAAGACCTATATGTTTGCCCTCGAAAACCCTGTCTACAACAGAGCCTCACAGGTGCTCTCCTCCTTCGGCTACAGGACAGTCCCCATAGACGCCACCCAGGACGGTGTACGCGCGGAAGATCTGTACTCACTCGCCCCCACCGCCGTCTACGTCACACCGTCCCACCAATTCCCACTCGGCTTTTCCATGACAGTGGGCAGACGGCAGAGCATAATAGAATGGGCACAGCGTAGCGGAGGGTACATCATAGAGGACGACTACGACAGCGAACTCCGCTACACGTCCAAGCCGATACCCTCCATGCAGGGGCTGGACAGAAGCGGCCGGGTGGTGTACATGGGCACGCTGTCCAAGTCGCTCTCGCCGTCGGTGCGCATCAGCTATATGGTGTTGCCTCCCACCTTGATGGAAAGTTACCTATCCCTACCGCTATCCTTTCCGGGGTCTGTGCTTGAACAGCAGATGTTGGCGACGTTTATCGAGGAAGGTCACCTCCGTCGTCACATAAACCGCATACGCAAGATATACCGTCAAAAGCGTGAACTGCTCGAAAGAGAACTGCGCAGTAATATCCCTTCGCTCACCATAATGGGGGACAGCGCAGGCCATCATCTACTTGTGAAAAACTCTGCTGACATGTCCGAAACCGACCTTGTGCAAAGGGCGGGGGACAAAGGCGTGCTCGTCTACCCCATTTCACGCTACTTCTCAGGTGACACCCCCACCGCCGAGTACAAAAACACCGTCCTTCTCGGCTACGGCGCACTGTCCGAAAAAGAGATATGCCAAGGCGTAATGCTACTAAAGGAAGCGTGGGCAGTGACAAATTAGCCCTCTGACAACCAGCACAATTATCACATTATATAGCATAGACATGAGCACAACGCAAAGGAAACGCACCTAGATTTTAAACGATGCACCCTACATAACGATATACTGATCTGTATAGGTATACCCACCTAAATTTTCACCCACACCACCGCCGGCCGGTAGCGGAAATAAGAACGTTGGCGCAGTGGCCATGTCGGCTTGCGAGCCGACTAAGAAACCACAGCTTTGCCCCAACGGGCAAAGCTGCGCTCTCTTACCGCACCACGTGCGGATGGCCACCGCCCCAACGCCCTTATTCCCACAACCTCCAGCCCTTTTAATGAGCCACAACAACAAACAAAAACGCCTACCCACAAAACCATCCTAACCAAAACCCACAATAAAAACAGGGCTGTGACGAAATTGTAATAATGCACAAACCTTGTAGGGGCGAACCTGTGTGTTCGCCCGAAACTAATGGTAAAAACCACGGTTTCGGACGGTCACATAGGACCGCCCCTACAAGGTTTCGTCACAGACCCACTTATTCACAATGTCACTTTAGTTTAACAGTGAACCTTTACCATAAACCTCGCCGAGGAAAACTGTCCGAACCGCCCTACAAACTCTCCGCAAGCGTAACAATAGCCTGTTCAAACGACAAATCCGCCTCGTTTTCTATGCGCAAAAAGCCCTGAGCCACCTTGTTTCCCTTTACAATAATAAATATCTCGTAGACATTACGACCGTAGTCTGAAGTGATAATGTGGCGGTACAGCTGTATCATATCGAGGTCATGATCTAAAAGCTCAGGCGGTATCTCCTGAGAGCTTCGTGTTATTAATCGATTGTCCGCTTCGATATAGTAGTCAGCCATCATCATCGCTATCTGCGGTGACGCCGCTTCTATGTAGGTTGCATTCATTGAAATATCATTGCCTGCATTTTCAAATTGATCGCCTATATTTATGACAGTCGGTGCGAAAATGTCAGATTTCACGCTAATACCGTGTGAACTGTACAAATACTCCGACCTTCTGTAACCGCTACCCTCGGGGAGCATGTCGGCGATTGTCGCAAACGGTATATCGCCGCTGTAACCCTCTACAGGCACTTTGTCCACATGACCAATCCCGGGGAAAGCGTTGATAATAATCCAGCCACTCAACAGCACACCTGCCGTCACATGTAACAGTCTACCAAGCAGCCCCGACCACTTCGGGTTTTTGACAGGCCTACCCAAGTCCCCCGACAACAGCCTACGCCGCAAAACACGATACCAAACAAAAACGACAATAAGCCCGGCGAAAAAAACAACAACCCCTAAAACCCAAAATGAAAACATCCATCCGTTGTAGCCCATCTCTATCCAGCGCTCAACCATCTCCGATGTGAAGCTGAGTTCCCGATAATCCGAGCCAAGCAAGGCAAGGAGCATCGCCACTAAAACTAGCGCAAAAGGTAACCCCACATCTCGCTTTATAACACCCTTTAGCTGTCCTGCCACCACTTCTAAATCAAGTTCGACCGTCATCGCATCGTCTGACATCGCCGAAAACACATAAAACTCCCCAACCTTCGACACAAACAGCCAGCCCTGACGATTTAGCTCTGTCATAAACCCGAGGGACGGACGACCATCACCCACACCAAACAGCTTAACAGGCGCCCTTTCCGCCAGCACCTTGTAGCGAATACTACTCGGCTCTGTCACCTCAAACCGCCCTGACATGCCCATGCTCTTTTTATTAAGCCCATTTTCCACAAGCTTAAAGCCCTGCTTCGCCATGTCAGAGAGCCAATGCTCGATACCTGCAATGTTGTGTACAGAACAGGGGATACGATGCTTTTTGAATGTCCTTTCGCTCATAATATAGCCTCCTTTGTGATGTTGTTAGGCAGATGTGAAGTGTAAAGCGATTGTGAAAAAAGGTAAAAGCTGTGGGAGTTTGAAAATGCGATTTTCAAACTCTCGGTTACGTGTTCTTCGGCATAGCCTCATTTTTTGTGACATATTAGCGATATGCCACAAAAATCACACAAACTCGCTGAAAGGAATATAGTTTGAAAATGCGATTATTAACAGAGCGAACTGTGTAAGTACCCAAAAAAGTTTGCATTATATTCATTATACAGTGAAAAATGCATAAAGTCAATAAGGCTCAGTGCGGTGTGCGGTGGCTTTCAAACCTTATGCGCAGTATTTTTACCCATCCCCCCTACCTCCGCCACTACTGCCTAAAACAAACTCTACTGTCCACCACTTTCGCAGCTCTTGCCTAACCCCTTAACAGTGCCCCCTCTCAAATCTTTCGGAAAATCCTTGACTTTCAGAAATTACGTGGTATAATGTTCATAGTCTTTCGTTATTTCATGGTTAGGCTGTGGAGAGGTGTCCGAGCGGTTTAAGGAGCCGGTCTTGAAAACCGGTGACTCGAGAGAGCCGTGGGTTCGAATCCCACCCTCTCCGCCAACAATTTAACGCACACGGAGAAGTACCCAAGTGGTGACGGGGCTCCCCTGCTAAGGGAGTAGGTCGGTTAATACCCGGCGCGAGGGTTCAAATCCCTCCTTCTCCGCCAAAAAAGTCTTGCAGCCTAAAGGTTGCAAGACTTTTTACATTGTAGCAAAACTGCCGAGACGCCACTTGTCGGAGGACTAATTTGCGCTTAGGAACGAGATGGTTTTGGAGGGGTTTATAGCTTTTTTGGTTGCGTTTATTTTTGTTTTTGTGCTATAATGAGAAGTCTTAAACGATTAAATTGATAGCTGCAATTATTATATATGATATGAACGGAGAAAAGCAAATGGGACTGTTTGATAAGCTTAAAAGGGCGGACGCTAAAGCCGAGAGGATTTCTATATTTGAGACCGACTATCCGATAGATAAGAGCTCGTGGTTTGAGGTTTTTTCTGCTTGTCTGGGGCAGGTTATTGCTGTGCAGGAAGCTTGCGGTGAGCAGGTGGTGAAGGGGCAGAATTGGAATGTGGACTTTGGGACAGGTAAGCTTCTTTTTGGAGACACGCCGTATCCTGTGCAGTTTTTAGGGAGTGAGTCAAACTCCAGTGACACTTGGAAGTGGGGCTGGGACAACGTAAACGGCTTTCCTGACTCGCTAATAGAGCTTGCAAGTAGCTTGAGAGATATCGGCGAACAGTGGGGCTTAGAGCCACTCTGTACAGCGGACTTCGAACTGGACGACACCTTTAACGGCCATTCGCTGTCTGTCGCCGCGTGTGGGATATCGAATGACAGCTACTGTTACTACAAAGGCCCCCACAGCGGTGGGGCTGTTTTGATGGCGTTTTCGGGAGTGCCCGACAGCGTGTTTGGTCCTGTTGACCTGCATAAATTTGTCTCAATCACTATGGACTGCCTTGAAAATTTCACGTTTGACCATAAGATATTTATTGAAAGCTTCCTTTATTGGAACAAAGTGAAGTACAGTTGGGAAGAAAAGACCATTGTGGCAGAGTTTTCTCAGGTACTGTGCATTGAGTTTGAGGAAGTTGACGGCTTTTTGCGTATTGCTTCCATAAAAACGAAGTAATTGGCGTGGGTGACGGTACATTACGTGAGGATTTTACGCTTACTGTCGACGACCGCATCAAAATAATGGTGCTTGTTTTTAGTGTCACATTGTGATAGTATCGGTTCAGATATAATGAATTTAACGGAAATGATATGATATTTGGAGAATACAACATGAAATGCGATTGGTGTGGCAGAAAATTTAATGCTAAGGCGACGGACGGTGTCTGCCCGAGCTGTGGTGGGTTTCACGAGGTGGCGGAACAGGAGGGGCAGTCTGCAAAAACTGCGCCTAAGACCGCTACAGTCGGCGTCAATACCACTGTGACGAGTGGCAATAGCAAAACGGTGGTTAAGCTTGTGCTTATCGGCGTTATACTGTCCGTTAGCTATATGTTGTTTAGCTCTATGTTCCGCCTGTCCTATGACCTTCCCTCCGAGACGGTGGACATCCCCGAGCCGTCTCCCGCTATAGCGAGGGACATCCCTCTGAAGTTCAGCCATATAGTGCCGACCAAGGCGGTCATGGAGGGGGACACTGTAGTGGGACTACCTGACGGCTCCTCCGGCGCTGTGACGATAATCCCTGACGGCGCTAAGCACATTGCGGACTACGCATTTGCCGACGAGCCTATAATGGCGGTCATTTTCCCCGACACCCTCGAGAGCATAGGCGACTACGCCTTTTACGACTGCTACGACCTCGAGTACGCAAAGTTGCCTGACAGCCTAAAGACGGTGGGTGACTACGCCTTCACCTACACAGGCGACGACTTGGTGGTGGACTTCGGAGACGTTCCGACTACTTTGGAGAGTGTCGGCGACTATGCGTTTAGCGTCTTTAAGGTGCACGGCCTGCCGGAGGGGGTAAAGGTTGGTGAAGGGTCTTTTGACTATAGCGAGTATTCTGTCGGGCTGAATGAGGACGGTATGCTCATAATGGGGGACGTGCTTGTAAAGTACGCAGGGACGGCTAAGAATGTCACCATCCCTGACGGAGTTTTGCTGATAGACGCATATGCGTTTAGAGATAACGAGGCGATAGAAACGCTGGTGATGCCTGATAGCGTGACCGAAATAGGGGATAGCGCTTTCTTTGGTGCGAACAGCTTGCAGACTGTGGTGTTTTCCCCGAATATTACGACGATGGGGGACGCTGTCTTTGAGGATTGCGGCTCTTTACAGGGGGCAGAGCTACCCGAGGGGCTACTGCATATCGGCGATGACGGCTTTGTAGGTTGCGACGAGATGCACGAACTACATATACCGTCCACCCTTATAACCGCTTCAAGAGACTCGTTTGACGGCTGTGCGTGGTACTATGACAACTACATAGGAGGACTGGAGCAGTGGATATTCGGCGACGGCATATTAGCGTCACTGTACACCACCTACGAGGCGGATGTCCAACACTTCCCCGAGGGCATAAAGCGAATAGGGCATAATGCGCTGTTCTTAACCTATGACCGTGAGGAAATAATATTCCCCGAGGGTGTCGAGGTGATACACGATGGGGCGATATCGGCAATGGGCTTTATTGACGGCGACATGATTTTAGATATACCTGACAGCGTTGTAGAAATTCAGGGTAGACCTGTACACGGAGGAATATCAAGCGACTTAGAGGTGATATTCCGTTGCTCCCAGGGCAGCTACGCATTCGAGTACGCTCAGGAGCATGGGTATGAGATAATACCGAGGTAGCACCGTCCGCAGATGGTGCTGAATCCGCAGATAAGGCTTTCACCATTCACTCAAACAACTTTGCAACAAAAACACAATTACTAAACACATAGATAATGCGAGGTGAGTTCATATGCTAAACTCGGACATCGTAATGGCGGCAATAGCAGGGGACAAAGAAAGCTTCGGAGTGATATACGACACATACTCCACACAGCTTTACAGGCTTGCACTTTATACCCTCGGGAACACCGAAGACGCACACGACGCAGTGGCGGACACGTTTTTCGAGGCGCTCAAAGGCATAAAGAACCTGCGTGACCCGTCCAAGGTGAAAAACTGGCTTTTCACAATACTTTCCGCAAGGATGAAGCGAAATGTAGCACGCTATATAAAGGACAGAAGCAACCAGTCACTGGAGGAGATGACCGCCGCAGGCTGGGAGCCGGGCGGAGACGGTAGCCTTAATTTTGGCGAAATGCACCTCTATGAAAGCTTAAGCGAGCTGTCCGACGACGAGCGCCGGATGGTGGTGCTGTCCGCACTGGGTGGCTACACCATTAGAGAAATAGCGGAAATGATGGACGTTCCACAAGGTACGGTAAGCTCCAAACTCAGCCGTTCTTATAAGAAGCTGAGGGTTAAACTGGAGGGCTAGAGGATTTACACCGCTTTTGTATGTCACGATTTCTCCTATCCCATGAGTACTGACCGCCCCTAAGCCCACCGTAGTCGGAAGCGACTCCATAAATACTAAAACAAAACACAATGCAAGTAAAACCCAAAATACCCCCACATAATTACTAACCGGTAATTTCTAATCATTTCAAGGAGGCCACGAAAGTGTCTGACAGACGGATAGATGAATTTTATGAGAAACTGAAAGCGGAAGCGGAAAAAGTCACTCTGCCTAAATCGCTTAGCAGTAAAGCGCTGTTTGCGGCGATGGAAAACGGCGACTATGTTCCACTCGTTAGCGAGAGGGACAGCGCCGACACGCCGACGAACGCAGAGCAAGGGAGAGGACGGCAGAAGTCGCTGCTGCTTCCGTGGCTTATGTATGCGGCGTGCTTTATGCTGATATTCTACGGTTACAGCATGTTTGCCCGAAACGCCACTGTCGACGCACCTGTCGAAGCCGCACCTATGGACATCTCCATATCCTCACAGACAGAAGAGGGCGACTCGAACATTTTCCCCACCTCGGCGCCGAATAACACCGTCACTGCACAGCCGAGAACTGTATCGGTAGAAGCAAACTACGCCGACAGCTACGACGAAATATACGACGAAGTAGCGGATATGTTCACCGAGCTCTATCTCGACAGCTATATACTCTACTCCGAGGGTAGTGACAGCGGCAACATAGAAGCCCCCACCGCCGCCCCAAATCCCCCCACAAGCGGAGGAGTCGCCACTGACAGCGCAGCCCCTGTCCCCGAGAGTTCCCTTTCGGTGGAGAGCGACAGCGCAAAAGCCGATGGCGGTGTCTACAGCACAAACACCCAGTCCGAGAGCGTAGACGAAGCGGACATCATCAAGACAGACGGCGAGTGCATATACCACTACCGTTTTGACGGTAAAAGCGGAGGCTACGAGGTGGTCACCACCGACGCTGAGACGCTTGACGTGCTGTCCCGTCTACCAATGGGTGACGAATACGGCGGTACAGAGATGTTCCTGTATGGTAAAAGCCTTGTGGTACTGCGAAGTGTGTCCTCCGACGATACAGCGGAGTACGAGGTTGTCCTAGACACGCCGATAACAGCAAAGCCACTATCAACACAGGATAATGCTGTGCAGTCCTCCATGTCTGCTGTGGACAGTATTATGCCGATGCCCCCGATAGTCCCCGACTACTACCACTATGGCGGTAACAGTCAGATGATGGAGGCGCTTGTATACGACATGACCGAGCCGACCAAACCGACACTGACCGAGACAATCCGTCAGGAAGGTAGCTATATATCATCCCGCATAACAGACGACACGCTCTACCTGATAACCCAGAAGAACATCCGCCCCTCCATAGTCCACGAGGACGGCCTACTGGTGGACATGATACCGTACGTAGGCGATGAAAACTCCCCCTCCCTACTCCCCCCCGAGGATATTATCATCTCCCCCCACCTAACCGAAGCTTCCTACGCCGTACTTTCAACATTCACGTTTGAAACAGGCAACAGAAGCAGTAAAGCGATACTGGGCATGGTGGAAAACGTGTCCATGTCAGGGAATGGCACACTTATGATGTCCTCCACCATGTGGGACTACAGCGCAGACGAGGTAAACACAGGCATATCAAAGTTTACGCTAGTGGGCGACGAGCTTGTATACGGCGGTAGTACCCTTGTGCCGGGTTATATAGACGGCCAGTTTGCGCTGGACGAGCATGACGGCTATATCCGCTGTGCAACAACGTCTTACGACGAGGGCGAAACGATAAATAACGTCTTTGTGGTGGACAGCGATATGGAGATAGCAGGCGAAGTGACAGGTCTTGCGCCGGACGAGAGAATATACTCGGTGCGCTTTATGGGGGACACGGCTTACATCGTCACCTTCAAGCAGGTAGACCCCCTATTTGTCATAGACCTAAGCGACCCCGAGAACCCCGAAGTGAAGGGCGAACTTAAAATACCCGGATTTTCCGAGTACCTCCACCCATACGGTGACGGACTGCTCATAGGTCTGGGCATGAACACCACTCTAAACGAATGGGGCGGCGTCCAAACGGACGGCATAAAGCTATCGCTGTTTGACGTGTCCGACCCCACCGACCCCACTGAGATTTCAAACATGATTATAGGTAACTCGGGCAGTAGCTGCGAAGCGATAAACACGCACAAGGCGTTTATGTACTACCCCGAGGAAAACCTCATAGGCCTACCTTCTAACATCATAGACAACAGCGGCGACAGCTTTGACGGGCTAATACTGACCGAAGTGTCGGAGGACGGCTTTGAATTGCACGGCACACTGGACAGTCAAGCCGACGCGGGCGGTGTAATGCGCTACGAGAAGAGCTACAGTATTGACAGGGGAATATATATAGGTGAAACCGTCTACACCGTTTCAAACGGCAGACTATGCGCCCACGATATTGACACGCTGGAAAAACTGGACGAAGTGGTTTATTAACATAAAAAACGGCACGCATACACCGTATGCGTGCCGTTTTTTATGTTTTCTGCTGGGGCGGACACAGGGGCGCAGGGTCGGATTGTGGTCTGCGAGCTGTGGGGAATGTGGAAGGGAATGTGAACGACAGACCGCAAGCCGGCGGGCGCCCCGAACGTTGTTACTTTCTGACGCTTGCCCCTTGGCACCCCCTAAAAGCCCCCCATTTTCCCCACGCATAACGTCTCCACCAACGTTAGAAGTTTTATGCGGTCAAAAAACAGCCCTTAAAGGCTGTCTTTTTGATTTCAGTCATCGTTATGACTGAAAAGCATAAAACTTCCAGGAAGACAAATCGCAATTTGTCTTCTTTCCGCAGAAACCAATCTCCCACCCACGCACCTGCTTTCACAAACGTCAGAAGTTTTATGTGCTTAGGGGGATAGCCCTAAAGGCTATCCCCCTAATTTCAACCATCGCTTTGGTTGAAAAACATAAAACTTCGTGGAAGACAAATCGCAATTTGTCTTCTCTCCACCGACGCACCTGCTTCCACAAACGTCAGAAGTTTTATGCGGTTTGGCGGATAGCCCTTTAAGGGGCTATCCGCCAAATTTCGGTCAAGATTATGACCGAAAAGCATAAAACTTCCAGGACGGAATTTTAATTCGCGCACGAATTAAAATTCCGTCTAGACGCGGTGCAACAAATCAGTATAGGTCGGCATCGGCCAGTCTTTACTGCTTATAACCTGCTCCACCTTGTCAGAAACTATACGTATGGTGTCCATGTCTATGCGAATGACATCGTAAATATAGTGGCATTGCTCGTGAACATCGCCTGTGGGTATAGCGGAGATATGTTCAGCTAGTGTGTCCGTTCCTTTTTTAAGCTCGCTCATAGCGGCGGACAGCCTCTCCACATAGCTCTGAAGTTCCGCATTGTCCACACCAACAGCACGCAGACTTGCAAGGTGTGCGGCATTCTTACCTGCACACTCTATGATGGACGGAAGTATCTCACGGCGCATCATTTCAAGCAGGGTGGAGCACTCTATCAGTATAATCTTACTGTAGTTTTCATAGAGTATTTCGCTTCTCGCCTCACATTCCGCCTTGGTGAGGATACCGAAGTTTGAGAAGAGGTCGATGGTTTTGGAGTCGGTGAAAGCGGTGATTGCGTCTATGCCGCTTCTGTGGTGTGGGAGGCCTCGCTTTTCTGCTTCGGTAACCCACTCCTGTGAGTAGTTGTTGCCGTTGAATATTATTCTGCCATGCTTCTCGGTGATTTCGTTTATTATCTGCTCACATGCCTGTTCCATGTCGGTGCAGTTTTCAAGCTTGTCCGCTATATACTTCAGACTGTCCGCCATGGTGGTGTTTATGACAGTATTCACAAACGCTATAGACTGGGACGAGCCCGGCATACGAAACTCAAACTTGTTGCCCGTATACGCCAGCGGTGACGTTCTGTTTCTGTCCGCATCATCCTTTAGCACCTCGGGCATGGACGACACCCCGAACTCAACCTTGGCGGCGGACACCTTTTCCTCGTTTGCACTACCGTAGTTGTGGAGCATATTTGTGATAGGGTCGCCTAGGAACATGGAAATGATAGCAGGCGGCGCTTCAAAGCCACCCAGACGATGGTCGTTTCCGGGGGTGACTGTCGCAAGGCGGTAGAGAGAAGCGAACATGTCAACAGAGCGCACCATCGCCGCTAGAAACAGCAAAAAACGCTTTCTGTCAGACGGTGTCTTACCCATCGCAAACAGGTTTATCCCTGTATCGGTAGCGAAAGAGTAGTTGTTATGCTTACCCGACCCGTTCACACGTGCAAACGGCTTCTCATGCAGTAAACATGCAAGTCCGTGCTTTTTCGCCGTGATTTTCAATACTTCCATCAATAGTTGATTACTGTCAGCGGTGATATTGGTGCTGTCGTAGGTGCAGGCTATCTCGTGCTGAGTGGGGGCGACTTCGTTGTGCTTTGTCTTGGACGGCACACCCAGTTCCCACAGTGTCTTGTCCAGGTCCTGCATAAAGGTGGACACACGCATACGCACACGAGCGTAGTAGTGGTCGTCCAGCTCCTGTGACTTAGGAGGGGCGGCACCGAGAAGTGTCCTGCCGCACATTTTGAGGTCTAGGCGCTTTTCGTACTTTTCTCTGTCCACCAAAAAGTACTCCTGCTCAGCCCCAACCTGTGGTATAACCCTGCTCACATCGGTCATGCCCAGTAGGTGGAGCAGTCTAACCGCCTCTTTTGAGACAGCGTCGATAGAGCGGAGAAGTGGCGCTTTTTGGTCTAGCGCTTCGCCTGTGTAGGAGCAAAAAACTGTGGGGATATAGAGTGTGTTGTCCTTGATGAAAACGGAGGAGGTGGGGTCCCATGCGGTGTAGCCTCTTGCTTCAAACGTGTTACGAATGCCGCCTGTCGGGAATGACGATGCGTCAGGCTCGCCCTGCACGAGCGCAGATGAGGTAAACTCAAATATCGCCGTGCCGTCACCGTCCGGTACTAAAAAGCCTTCGCTCTTACCTGCGGCGGCGTCAGTCAGCGGCTGGAACCAGTGTATATAGTGGGTTGCACCCATATCTACCGCCCAGTCTCTCATTGCTATGGCTATGGTCTCGGCGATGTTGCCCTCCAGTGGCGTACCCAGCTTTCGTGTTTTTGTAAGGCTTTTATACACGTCCTTAGGCAGCCTCTTCTTCATCACCGCATCACTGAATACATACTTCCCAAAGTTCTCTATAAGTCCCACTCTCATACCTCCGCTTTAATTTATTTACCTTTTAATATAACCCACAGGTTCGCAGTTTGCAATGATGGAATGTCGTATTTCAGTTTTTTCTGTCAAATGCACAAAAAAGCAAGGGTAAAGAGCGTCTGTATTGTAAGGCGTAAACGTTTGCAGCGGTAACGGATGTTGACGGTGCTTGTTTGGAGAAATGTAGGGCGGTGGGATTTAGGCTGCCGACCCACCGCAATGGGAGATGAGATGGTAGTTCATAGTGTTAGAGTGAGGTGACAAAAGGAGGGGGTTGGGTGTTTGTCTACAGAAAGGAGCGTGAGAAATTAGATAGATTTGGGCGGATATAACATGACCGTTTAGCGGTTATTATGTTCCCCTACGGAGGACGGAGGTTATCATGTATGTCCCCTAATTCCCCCTCTAGGTATCACCCCCACCGCCTGTAGTGTAAACCTTGGCCTTTTTCACCCCCACCTCGGCGGCGGAGCGTGCCCATTTGACCGCCCCCAACCATCATCGCCATTTACCGTAGAGAGCGGTCAAACGCTCATCTCCACTCGCCTTTGATGGATTGCCACAGAGGGGAGCGTTAGTAATTTGGGGGCGCTGTCGCACTAAAGGCAAAATTTGCAAATGATATGCAAATTTGTAGAGGCTGTGACGAAATTCTAAAAATGCACAAAACTTGTAGGGGCGAACCTGTGTGTTCGCCCGAAACTAATGGTAAAAACCACGGTTTCGGGCGGCCACATAGGACCGCCCCTACACAATTTGGTCAAATCAACGAAATTAATTCTATTTCGTCACAGACCCTTTTTGTTACAGATAATTAAGCAAACTTGTGCTCGCAGACCGCTTTTGTCAGTCTGATGCACTCGTTTATGTCAAACTTGGAGCAGATTTCGCTGCTACCGTGGATGTGACGTGTGGGAATGGAGATTGCGCCTGTGTCGATACCGCCACGCATTGTCTGCGCCGCACCTGCGTCTGTACCGCCGAATAGAAGAACTTCTCTCTGGTACTTGATTTCGTTCTTCTCGCAAAGTCCGATTAGTAGGTCGGACATATGCTTAGGTGTCAGCAGTGAGCCGTCACGTAGTTTAATCGCTGCGCCGTCGCCCAGTTTAAGCGCCATTTTAGGTGCGCCGGGGAAGTCACCGCTACCTGTGATGTCCAGAGCGAAGAAGTAGTCGGGGTTTACGTTGTACGAAGCAACTCTCGCTCCACGCAGACCAACTTCTTCCTGCACACTGAAGGTGAAGTGGAGGTCGTTTTCAGTATCTCCCAGCTGCTTTAGTGTCTCAGCTAGGATGTAGCAGGCTATTCTGTCGTCCATAGAACGGCTCATGACGCACTGCTTGGTTTCGTAGTAGTCGCCCTTGAAAACGGCAACGTCACCCACTTGGACAAGCTTGAGGGTTTCTTCTTTGGACAGTGTGCCGAGGTCGATAAACAGGTTATCGAAGGCAAGCTTGGAGGTGTCCTTCGGGTTGGAGGTGCAGACAACACCCTGCACGCCGTTTTTGAACTCGACACGAGCGTCAAGTATATTAGCAGGACGGATACCGCCGTTACTGCCGAAGTACAGTAGACCCTTCTCGTCAATAAAAGTGACTATCATACCGAGGTGGTCCATGTGAGCGGAGAACTGAATTTTCTTTCCGCCCTCTTTGCCCTTTTTATGAACAAGGAGGTTACCCAGCTTGTCTATATGCATGTCGTCAGCGTAGTCTTTAAGCTCCGCCATTAGTATCTCCGCTACCTGACCTTCGTCCCCGGGAGGGCCGTAAACCGATATCAGTTTTTTTGCAAACTCTGTGTTAAATGTCATTCCGGTACCCCTTTCAAATTTATTGAAAATATTATAGCACGCTTTTCGCCGGGACGCAAGGGACTTGTGATGTGGGAGTGGCTTAATGCGGTGGTTAAAAGTAATACAGGGGGTGGTAGGATTTTTATGTTGTTTCGCTCGCCGTCCGGTAGCGAAAACAGGAAGGTTGGGGGAATGGCCGTGTCGGTGCTCGGCACCGACTAAAGAAGAACGGACAGCCCTTTGGGGGCTGTCCGTTCTTCTTTTCTGCACCTTGTGCAGACGGCCATTCCCCCAACCTTCCTGTTTCCGCTACCTACAGACCCGAGCATCCAACGTCCGGTTCCTGCTTAATCAACGCAAAACGCCCACTCCCGTGACGTGTCCGAAATATAGCGTTGCAACACACCGCCCCGGGAGCAA
>CAYJIK010000035.1:0-7346 GCA_964370205.1 uncultured Oscillospiraceae bacterium
CCCCCCGTGTGGTGTTTTTTTTTTTTTTTTGGGTGCTCCCCCCCCCCCGGGGCGGCCCCCCCGACGTTCTTATTTACGCTACCGGACGGCGGTGGTACTACATAAAAATTTAGTTGGCACTACCTCGCAAATCGAAAAGCACCGCTTTTATCCACTGCCTATTCCCAAAATCTCTTGCATATTTGCGCCACCGGGAGTATAATATAGTAAGATAGGGCAAAACTCACCTTTTTTACACTGCTGCCCTACTTTAATAAAAACAGAGGGATTTGAACTACATGGCATATAACCGGGACAAAATTAGAAATTTTTGCATTATAGCGCATATAGACCATGGTAAAAGTACGCTTGCTGACCGCCTTTTGGAGCATACAGGCACTGTGAAAGAGCGTGATATGGAAAGCCAGCTACTGGACAACATGGACATCGAAAAAGAGCGTGGTATTACAATAAAAGCCCGAGCAGTGCGCCTGAGCTATAAGGCGGCTGACGGCGAACAGTACACGCTAAATCTGATAGACACGCCCGGCCACGTTGACTTTGGGTATGAGGTATCACGTTCCCTTGCGGCTTGTGAGGGGGCTATCCTTGTTGTGGACGCTTCACAAGGCATAGAAGCGCAGACACTGGCGAACACCTACCTTGCTGTAGAGCATAACCTTGAACTGCTCCCCGTCATAAACAAGATAGACCTACCCGGTGCAGAGCCTGAGAGGGTAAAGCAGGAGATAGAGGACATCATCGGTATCCCTGCGGAGGACGCACCGCTTATCTCAGCAAAACAGGGCATAGGCATACAGCCTGTCCTCGAGGAGCTTATAAAGCTTATCCCACCACCACAGGGGGACGAGACAGCACCACTAAAAGCGCTTATCTTTGACTCATACTATGACAGCTACAAGGGCGTTATCGTGTACATCCGAGTGGTGGAGGGTACACTTAAGCAGGGCATGAAAATAAAGCTGATGGCTACAGACGCCACCTTTAACATAGTTGAGTGCGGTGTCCCCGGTGTTGACGGTATTATCCCGACCGGTGAACTGAAAGCAGGCGAAGTGGGCTACTTTGCCGCCGCTATCAAGACCATCGGCGACACTCGTGTCGGCGACACTGTGACCGAGTTTAGCCGACCTGCGGCAGAGCCACTCGAGGGGTACAGAAAAGTAAACCCGATGGTGTTCTGCGGTATTTATCCGTCTGACGGCGCAAAGTACCCTGACCTGAAGGACGCACTGGAGAAACTCAGTCTCAACGATGCGTCATTCACATACGAGCCGGAAACGTCCAAGGCACTGGGCTTTGGCTTCCGTAGTGGCTTTTTGGGGCTTCTTCACATGGAGATTATACAGGAGCGTATAGAGCGTGAGTATAACCTCGACATCATCACCACCGCCCCCAGTGTTATATACAAACTTCACATGTCAGACGGCAGTGAAATATATATTGATAACCCCACAAACTACCCCGACCCATCGCAGATAGTGTCCTCCGAAGAGCCGATAATAAAGGCGACAATCTTCACCCCTACCGAGTACATCGGCGCAGTTATGGAGCTATGTCAAGAGCGCAGGGGTATATATGTAAACACAAGCTACCTCGACGAAAGCAGGGTGGAGCTAAGCTATACACTACCACTAAACGAGATTATCTACGACTTCTTTGACGCTCTAAAGAGCCGCACAAAGGGCTACGCCTCCTTCGACTACGAGCTAAGCGGCTATCAGCAGTCAAAACTTGTTAAACTTGATATCCTACTAAACGGAGAAGTGGTGGACGCACTTTCCTTTATTGTCCACACCGACAGGGCATATCGCCGTGCCAGAACACTTGCCGAGAAACTAAAAGAGCAGATACCGCGCCAGATGTTTGAAGTGCCGATACAGGCGGCTGTCGGCGGTAAGGTAATAGCCCGTGAGACTGTCCGTGCTATGCGTAAAGACGTGCTGGCAAAGTGCTACGGCGGTGACATCACACGTAAAAAGAAGCTACTGGAAAAGCAAAAAGAGGGCAAGAAAAAGATGCGCACCCTAGGCTCTGTAGAAGTGCCTAAGGAAGCATTTATGGAAGTTTTGAAACTGGATTAGAAGTTTTTTGGCCTGTATTGTTCGGTGGAGATACTTCACGTATTTTAGCCGAGACGAGTGGAAGCGCTCGGAACGGTAGCTACCGAACGGCGAGGGGTTAACATGAAAATTTCACAGCGCACCACCTCCACCAAACGGAAATGCGCCACTTTTATCCACTCCAAATCATCCAAAACCCTTGCATTTTCTAAAACATATGCTATAATATAAACTGGCGGAGGTATCCGCCCTTATGTGCCGTGATACGGCGTATGGGTCCTGTGCGATAGGAAGCCGTGAACCATGTCAGGCGGGGAACCGAGCAGCATTAAGCGGTCAACCCTGTGCGCCACAGATCATCTATACGCCGTATGACGGCACATTTTTACAATTTTATAAAGAGTAACAACTTTGTTGCCGAAAATTCGGATTTTTCCATTGGTGGTGATAACATGTCCGCTGTGTTGTACCGTAAATATCGCTCCAAGCGTTTTTGTGACGTTGTGGGGCAGTCGCATATTACCGATATACTGAAAAAGCAGGTGTCGGAGGGTAGCTTTACCCATGCCTACCTTTTCACAGGCTCCCGTGGGACAGGTAAGACAAGCTGTGCCAAAATTCTGGCTAAAGCGCTTAACTGTCTAACCCCACAGGACGGTGAGCCGTGCCTTGAATGCGAACTGTGCAGAGGTGCGGAGAACGAAACGCTGCTTGACATTACCGAGCTGGACGCAGCCTCAAACAGCGGTGTGGACGAAATCCGAAACCTGCGTACTGAGGCGTTTTACACCCCTACAGCAGGGAAGTATCGTGTGTACATCATAGATGAGGTTCACATGCTGTCCCCCAACGCCTTTAACGCACTGCTTAAAATCATGGAAGAACCACCACCACACGTCGTGTTTATACTTGCCACAACAGAGCTTCACAAGGTGCTACCCACCGTTATATCACGCTGTCAACGCTTTGACTTTAGACGGCTTTCGGTGGGGGACATAAAGGGTCATCTGCTGAACATCGCACAGTCGGAAGGGCTACCGCTCACCGACGATGGCGCTGAACAGCTTGCACGACTTGCCGAGGGCGGTATGCGTGATGCGCTGTCACTGCTTCAGGTGGCGGCAGGCGCAGGGGAGACCATCAACCGTCAGCATGTCATGCACACGACAGGGCTTTTAGGCGAGGAGCATATATTCACACTTTTTGATCACATTATAAATAGCGATATAACGTCAGGTATCACGTTTACAGGGGAGATGTTCGAGCGCACCGCCGACTCCGCCCAACTGTGCCGCCAGATACTGACCCACCTTAGAAATCTCATGATAGCGGACGCACTGAGCGACCCCACCGACATTGTCAGCTATCTACCGCTATACATCCCCGAACTAAAGCGTCAAGCAACGGCGCTGGGTAGGCGGACAATTATGCAGATGGCAGGACGATTTCAGGAAGTGCTTGTCCGCATACCAAAGAGTGCCGCAAAACAGCTTGAAACCGAGCTTGCAATAATGGAGGCGCTGACGGGGTATGAACCGACCGCCGAGCGTGTCGTAACTGCCGTGCATAAACCTATGACAGCACCCACACCGCCCCCAAAACCAACTCCCCCCAAGACGGAAGTGCCAGAGGCTGTCATCACACCACCAACTCCAAAACCGTCTACACCTCCCCCACCGCCTACACCATCCGTCGTCGACTACCCACCATCCCCCGACATAGAGCCTTTTACAGACGTTATAGCACCGTCGGAGGAACAGTACACCACCGTCACTGCGGAACCCACAACCCCCACGCCGATAGTTACCCCCGAGCTGTTCTCCCCACCGTCTGCCGAAGACGGCATTGTACCGTTCACGGCATGGCAGAGTGTTATAAAAAGGCTGTGCGAAATAAACCCCGCAACGGGTGGACTGTTCGGCGAGAGCGACGCATATGTAGACGGCAAACGAGTACTAATCAAAACAGCAAGCGCCGTGTTAATGTCCCTCCTCAAGTCAAACAAGGACACACGTGACAACATAAAGCGAGCCATAGCCGAAGTAACAGGCATCCGCTACGCCATCGGCCCATACCAGCAGTCAGAAACACCTGTAGAAACCTCCACCGACCCACTGGACAGTTTTATCAAGGGCTTGCCGCAGTCGCCGAAGATAAAGGTGGTTTAGGTTATTTAGGGGTTAGGAATTAAGAGTTGTCGGGACAACAGCCGACTGCGCTGAAGGTAGTTTTGTAGGGAATGCATTGTATGCATTCCGCAGTCCTCCCCCCCACCCCCCCTACACGTAAATTCGGACGGATATAGAACCCGACCGCACAATGTAGATGCCCTGATAAGATTGTGGGAACAGAACAAGAAGGGCGGACGCAAATAAAAACGTCACCCCACAGAAGTAGCAGGCGTAAATAAAAACGTCCGGGTCGCCCGAAGTGTTACGGTTCGGGCTTTCGCAAACACTCCCGCCGTAGCCGCCATCTCCGAACCACAACCCTCCCCTGCGACCCTACGGCTTTCCACAGAGGGAACGTGCAAAACGGTCAAGACCGTTCCCTACAGAGATGATGTTTTATTATCGTTCCCCCCACTATTCACTATTCACTATTCACTCGCCTTATCCGCAGACAAGGCTCCCCCCTCCAATCCACGATGCCGTTAGGACAATACAGACATGCTGTGCCTAACAGAACAGACAGTCTCACTGTCTAGGAGGTAACATTATGTTATTTAAACGCTTTAACAACACTACAGACAATCTACCAACCATCCTTCTACTGCACGGGGGCGGACTATCAGACTGGGCGTGGGACGGTGTAGCTGAAAGGTTCAGTGAATTTTTCAGCGTTATTACACCGATTATTGACGGACACGGCGAACACTCTGACAAAAATTTCGACAGCATTGAACAGTGCGCAGACGATATAATACAGTTTATAGACAGCGACTGCGGCGGTAGCGTCTACGCTATCTGCGGTGTTTCTCTCGGTGGACAGATCACCGCCGAGGTGCTCTCACGCAGAAGCGACATCGCAAGATACGCCATCATAGAAGGCGCGGTAGTGCGCAGTAAACCCCCACACCTCCCCTCTGCCGATCTAAGTGGAGCTATTGAGCTGTGCTACCCCCTTGTAAAAAGTGAAACCTTTGCAAAATTTCAAGCAAAAGTGCTAAACGTCCCCGATAGCATGTTCCCACAGTACTACAGGGACAGCCGTCGTATCAGCAAGCGCTCACTGCTGAATATATACCGTCATAGCAGTTCTTACCAGTTAAAACCGACGCTCTCACAGTCGCAGACGGAGACATTGTTACTCGTCGGCGAGCGAGAACCGTCCGACGTGAAACGTTCTGCAAAGCTACTGCATGACACTCTAAAGCATTCACATATTGTCCCGCTTGTCAAGATAGGCCACGGAGAACTGTCCATGCGCTACCCCGAAAGCTATGTAGCACAACTGCTAATGCTGATAACAAACAAAAATACATAATCAGGGTCTTTTACGGAGGCGGAATGAAAAAGGGAAAAAGATTTGAGGTTGTTTACAAACAGGGTACAATTGATGTTATAGAAATATTGGTGGACAGGGAAACAGGCGTCCAATATCTATACAGAACAAACGGTTACGCAGGCGGTATGACCCCACTACTTGACAGATCGGGCAACATAACCGTTAAGACATATATAGACGAACAATAGCACTCTCACAAACGATAACAACCACCGACAGGACAGTCAAAAACGCTTGTCGAGATGGTTCATATAAGAAAGGAATGTTTACTATGAAAGCAAGACTACCAAAGGGAATGGGCGGAGGAAACATGAATGATATCATGCGTCAAGCCCAGAAGATGCAGGAGCAGATTGGGAAAAGACAGGCCGAGCTTGAGGAGCAGGAGTGGGAGACAGAGTCGGGCGGCGGTGTTGTAAAGATAAAAATCAACGGCAAAAAAGAGATAGTATCGCTGTCCATAGACCCGGCACTTGTAGACCCCTCTGATATTGATATGCTTGAGTACACTGTCATGACAGCGGTGAACGAAGCTGTTAGCAAGGTGGAGGAGATAACAAGTGAGGAACTGGGCAAGATAACAGGCGGCGGTATATTCTAGTATGGCTTATAACGTTAAAGTCCTAAACAGGCTTGTAGATCAGTTTGAACGCCTACCCGGCGTGGGTAGGAAAGGGGCGCAGAGGATAGCGTTCCACCTGCTAAGCCAACCCAAAGAACAGATCGACGCATTAGCGTCAGCGATAACCGAGGCGGCGGAGAAGATAAAGCACTGCGCCGTCTGTGTCAGCCTATCGGATAGCGACATCTGCCCCATCTGCTCTGACAGCGAACGGGACAGAAGCACTGTCTGCGTGGTGTCTGACCCGAGGGACATACTCTCCTTCGAGCGCACCCGAGAGTACAAAGGCCTATACCACGTCCTACACGGCGTAATCTCCCCCATGGACGGCATAGGCCCCGACCAGCTCTACATCAAAGAGCTACTGACCCGACTCGGCACAGATACCGACATCAAAGAGGTAATAATGGCAACCAGCCCCACAGTCGAGGGAGAAGCGACAGCCATGTATCTCGCACGGCTTATTAAGCCATTCGGCATAAACGTGTCCCGACTTGCCTACGGTGTACCCGTAGGTGCGTCGCTGGAATACGCCGACGATGTGACGCTTATGAGAGCTCTTGAGGGGCGGAGTGTGCTGTGATAGCCAGACCATGTCGACACACTTTGAGAATTAGTAGAGGTTGTGGGGATTTTGCTAAGTAAACCCCGACAACCTCTATTTTTAAGCAGTATGTATCAGGACAAAAGGAGAAACCACCCCCACCGAACGTGGACTGAACAACCACGTCACCGCCCCCACCTCGGCGGCGGAGCGTGCCCGGTTCCAATTTCCCCATTATCCCCACAGCTAACACCATCTTTGGAACAGCTCATCTCCACTCGCCTTGGGTCGCCTGCCACAGAGGAAACGTGCGGAAACAGGAAGGCGGGCGCACACATAGGTACGCCCTACAGATGTGTTTATGTTGTCTGTTCATGGGGGAATGGAGCAGATTTGAGCCCCCCACCTAACACAGTCTGAACAGGCACTCCAGCCCTACCTTACGCCTATACAACAGAAAGCGAGGTCACACAGTGGAGGACGTTAAAAAGTTTATCAAATTCGCCATCACAGGTGTCATGAATACCGCTGTGGACTTCGTGATTTTCTCACTGCTTATATGGCTTGGCGTGGGAGTGTACCTCGCACAAAGCTTGTCCTACTCGGCAGG